>NZ_JBNPTO010000006.1:0-451845 GCF_051167715.1 Bradyrhizobium sp. HKCCYLS20291
TTAAACTCCTCAGCGCCAATGGTACTATGGCTCAAGCCCTGGGAGAGTAGGTCGCTGCCAGGCCTGCAAAGGACATCATCCTCTTCACAATCCAAAACGACAACGCCGCGCTGATAACCTCAGCGCGGCGTTGTCGTTTGTCGCGATGGATTGCGGTCTCATGCACTCGCATCAGTCAACGAGCGTGTTGACGGGATCGCTGATCGCGCCGCGCGGTTGTGATTGGTTCAGCGCTGCGGCTCGCTCCGGAGCGGATCAGCACTGGCCTGCTTGCCGCAGGCGCTAGCTAAGGCGCCAATCTCCGTCTCAGGAATTCCTCGCCTTCAGAGTTCAGCCATGGTCGCGGTCGCTTTGCGACGCGGTGGACCCGCGATGTGATACGATCGCTACAGCGGCGGCGCGGCCGCGCCGCAGGGGAGGACGCGAGGGCATGGAACAGACGATGCCTCAGGATCTGAAGACCATCGCGAGCTTTCACGCTCACGTCTATTACGATCAGGAGACCCGCACCGAGGCCGAGCTGCTGCGCAGCTGGATCGGCGAGCGCTTCACCGTGACACTCGGGCGTTGGCACGACGTCCTGGTCGGGCCTCACGAGCGATCGATGTACCAGGTCGCCTTCGCCGTCGAGGTGTTTCCAAAACTGGTGCCGTGGCTGATGCTCAATCACGGTCGCCTCAGCGTGCTGGTGCACCCGAACACGACCGAGCCGCTGGCCGATCACACCGCGCACGCGTTGTGGATCGGAGAGCCCCTGGGGATTCGCGGCGAGAAGCTGCCCGAGACCGCCGAGGCCGAGCTTCCGCTCGCGCCCAACACGACGCCGAGCCTTCCGGCCTGATGCGGGTGCTGCTCGCCGGCGGAGCGCGCTGGACCGAACAGGGTGCGTCCAACGTGATGCCGCGACGGGGGCGACGATGTCGGGCGCCGGCCAGACGGACGGCGGCCGTCACCACCTGGTCTTCGCCGCGATATTGGTATTGGTGACCGCGTTCGCCGTCGCCGACGTCGTGGCTGCCGTGTTGTTGATCAGCGTGAGCAGCTTGTAGTAGTCGACGACCTTGGCGTTGGCGACATACATCACGTCCTTGCTGCGCATCTGGAAGCCGGAGGCCAGCAGCATCCCGGAGGGGTCGCGCAGATTGATGTGATAGATGGTCGGAATGCGGTCATAGACGAAGCGGCCGGTGTTGACGCCGAGCTTCTGCAGCAGCGGACGTTCCTCATAGCGATAAAGAAACACCTCGGCAGGGTCGGACTGCTGGTCGTTCAGCCCGCCCGCCTTGCCGATGGCCTGCGCCAGCGTGAGCGTCTCGGTATCGAACGAGATTTCCGAATTGAAGCCGAAGACGTTCTGGTTGAGCGCACCGAGCGCCGTGAAGGTCGGGGATTCGCGCGTGATGTAGACGACGTCGTTGGGGCGGATGAAGATGTTTTCGCGCGGATCCTGAACGACGCGGCTGAGCAGCACGCGGACGCGGCGGCCGTCGCGCTGCAGGGTGACGTAGCTCTCGATGGCCTCGTGCTTCGGGCCACCCGCGCGCGCAATCACCGCCAGCAGCCGTTCGCCGACGCTGTTCAAGGCGAGCACGCCCGGCGTGTTGACGTCGCCGAGAACGCTCACGACGCTGGAATGCTGCTGGTTCAGGCTGACGACGACCTGCGGCTCCAGCGCGCGCTTCTGCAGCCGGAATACGACCTCCTGCTCGATCTCTGGAAGCGTACGGCCCGCCGCGGCAATCTCGCCGGCATAGGGCACGCGGATGTTGCCGCGCTGATCGACGGCTTGCGCGGGAAGGTCGACGAAATTGCCCGGACGGGCCCCGGCGGCGGTCGGCGGCGTGAACAGGCCGCCGGGTGCCGCTTCGAAGATCGAGACGTTCAGCACGTCGCCGATTCCAGCAACCTGCACCGGCTTCGGCCGCTTGTCCGGAAATACCCCCGAGAAGGTGACGACGTTGGGCTGCGATAAGAAGCCGATCGTCTCCGAGCTGACGTCGACGAGCGCGTAGGGAAGAGCCGTCGTCGAGCGCACGCTGGCGGTGGCGTTGTCGTTGACCGCCTCGCTGGTCGGACCGGTGCCCGGAAGCAGCGAGCAGGCCGGCATCAGCACAAGAAGTGCGAACGCGATCAGCAGCCGTGATCCGCGGCGAAGGTCATGAAACCTGCGTTGGCCCGAGACAAAATTTCGGATGCGAGATCCGGCACCGCAACTCGATCCGCGCGGTGCTGACGGGATGTTCAACGCGTTCAACGCAACCTCGGGTACAACAATACAACGTTTCCCCAGCGCTCTGCTCGTGAGCCGAAAAGGCGCTTTCTTAACAAGTTCCAACGTACCCGGCAGCCATGTCCGGTAAAAGGCATGCTTGTCAGCAAAACCGGCTTTTGCCGCGTCGTGCTAATTAGGTCACAGTTGCCTCACCGACGTACCTGCCGGGCACTATCAAGCCGATCGATGAGGCACCTGATCCCCAGCGTGGTACCAACCGAGCCCGTCGTCAGTATTGGACGCAGAAATCAGTTGAGCATCGGTTTCCGAGTTGATCGGTGTCGGCGAGCATGAGCGCCGAGCCCGGGTTGTCGGGCGTGGCCGATCATGTCTATGTTGTGGCCGTAGTTGTTTCGGAGCTCGGGAGCCGCCTTTGCCGCATGCAAGCATGATCGCCGCTACCGCCTTCGCAGTGGTATTTGCAGGGGCGGTGAGCCCGGCTCTCGCCCGCGGCAACTATCCGCTAACCGAGTGCGGCCCCGATCTCGGTCGGCTGTGCCGGCTGCACGGCGCGTTCGACGCCACTCCCTTTCATTATCATCTGGCGATCTATCCGGGATGCATTCGGCGCGTTGCGGTCGAGACACCGGGAGGCCCGCGCTACAACCCGCGCCGTGGTGTGCGGCGCGCCGGACCGGCCGATGATCCGGTAAGACCGGTCGCCGTCTGCACCCGATCGGCCGGCCCGATTTGTCGGGGAGGTGGTCATCAGTCCAATTCTGCGCAATCGCACGAATGATTGGCGCGCAGCCGCGGCTGGACCGCTGGTCTCGGAGCGGTGGTTCCCGCTTGCACGAGGGAGCCGGTATCGGCCGAAGGCGTGCGGCTCGAATTAAATTCACCGGTTGCATGCTTGATTAATTGCAATCTTGAATTAAATATTTTTGCTTCTGGTGGAACCGTTCTAGTCAATAAAAAAGGCGCGTCCTGAACAAACTTAAGCTTCAATTTTCCCCGACCAAAGGTGCTTAACAAGTCCTTTCGGCTCTGCGGTATTTTTTTACGTCGTTACCGCGTCAGGGGGTCGGGAGTATTTAATATCTTGACTTAAGATGGTAAATTAACTTGTCGCGAGTAGTTAATTTAATCTCGATCATCGAAGCCGGGCCTGGTTGCGATTCCCGTTCGCCGGCGTTCGACAAGAAGTCCCTGAAATCTCGCCAACGAGTGGGGGCCGTCCTTGCGTGACGAGTCTGGTGTTGCGTTGAGTGAAGGTGAGACGATGGAATTCGCGGACAACGGCCGCGTCGATCATCCCGTCTTCGAATCGCTGAAGAAAATACGGGCTGCAAGATCCCGCCTCCAACAGCTGACCTCCGGCCGTGCGACGCGGGCGGAACTGGCCTTGCAGATCGCGCTGTACGACGGCCTTCTCGCGGAGCTTCAAACGATCAGCGGCAGCCTGGAAAAGCGCCCCGAGGCTCGCAGCGTGGTCACCCGCCGCCCGGTGGCCACCCGGCGGCATCGCGGCACCGCTCATCTCCAGATCGTCCGTCCGAGCATCCCCCGCCGGACCAAGCAACGCAAATAGGCTCGAGGGCCAGAGCCGTCTGCATGTACCAGGCCGGCGCGCGCCCATGCCAAGCCGGTGCGGGTCTGCGCTCCAGGAGCTTCGAGGCCTGCGAGCCGCGCCGGGCCAGGACGGCGCGTCGCTCGGGATAGGGCGGCCAGCATACGATCTCCCGCCGATGCGACGAGGCGTCCTCCGCTGGGCCGATCTCCGGCTGAGGGCGATCTCCCGTGTTCCCCGCTCGCGCTGCTGTGACGTGGTGCCGCATCATCCTGGGCCAGGATTATGGCGGCGCATGATCACCGGCCAGCGGCATTGTGGCATATTCCTGTTATTGTGCTTATTAAAGCCGGTCTCCCTGATTTTTCGCTTATGCGAAAATATCCCAATTCGGGTTGAGGATCGCAGTGCCCGAATAGGTTGTGGATTTTCTTCAAGCTGTTGGCGTTTTTCTCCAGCGAGCGGACCGTGGACCTCGAGGCAGAGCGGCCGCGCAGCGCGAATTGAACGAGATGGACACGGCTCCGTCCGCTTTATTTGCGGGAATCGGCCGAAAAAACCCGTTTCTGGCGAACTCATCCCGATCGGCGCCTGATGTCGCGCGTGTTCCGATGGTCGGCACAACGTGGCGAAATAAGGTTGTGGGTTGCTGATTTATCGGGTTACAACCATTTACAAGTGATGGAAAAAGCGCAAAATCAAATAATCGAGTTTTGCTTCGGCGAACCACTTGCGGAACGAAATACCGAATTATATGACATTAATCCGGCAGGATAGAGATCACAGATAGAGGTCGCTGTATGTCCACCAAGAAGATCGATTTCGAAGCGATGTCTTTCGAAGACCTCTGGTCGCTTCACGAACAGATCAGCCAGATCCTGGCTGTGCGGATCGCGTCCGAGAAACGTGAGCTCGAGCGGCGGCTTGCTGTGCTCAACCGCAGCCGCGGCGTCATCGAGGGGGCCGACACGGACGGTGCGCAGTCCTACAATTCGAGCGGCAAGGCACGGCGCAAATATCCGCGCGTGCTGCCGAAATATCGCAACCCGCAGACGTCCGAGACGTGGTCCGGCCGCGGCAAGCAGCCGCGCTGGCTGGTGGCGGCGATCAAGACCGGTCATCGCATCGAGGAGTTTGCGATCAATGGGACCGGTGCAAAGGGCCGCCGTCAGAGGGCGTAGTGATCCGCGAACGCGACGATCTTCGCTTTCTTCGCTTTCTTAGGTTCGAAGCTGCGGTCGGGAATAGGGGCGGGGCCGACGCGCCACGCCGACCGATCGGCCCCGCGACGGTTCCTGGGGGCTCGGATCGCCTCTAGGTGGTTCTTCTTCGACCGCCCGCTTCAATACGCGTTGTCGCCGCGGATGAGCTCGATCGGCGTCCGGAGCAGGATGGCGACGTCGAGCGACAGGCTCCAATTGTCGATGTACCAGAGATCGTGCTCGACCCGCTCCTCGATCGACGCCCGCGTCGGCGTGGGGCCGCGGCAACCGTGGACCTGTGCCCATCCCGTCAGTCCCGGCTTCACGCGGCGCCGAAACGCGTAGTTGCGGACCAGCTTGTCGAATTCATTGTCGTGAGCGAGCGCGTGCGGTCGGGGGCCGACCAGCGACATGCTGCCGTTCAGCACGTTGAGCAGTTGCGGCAACTCGTCGATGCTGGTCCGGCGCAGCCAGGCACCGAGGCGGGTGAAGCGCTTGTCGCCGGCCTGGGCCTGCACAACCGTCGGGCCGTCCTCGAGCACCGACATCGTGCGGAACTTGTAGATCTGGAAGGACCTTCCGTTGAAGCCGCAGCGCTGCTGCCTGAACAGCACAGGCCCCGGCGAGTCGAGCTTGATGCCGATCGCGACGAGCGCGAGGAGCGGCGACAGGGCCGTCAGCGCCGCGCTCGCGATGACCACGTCCATGATCCGCTTCAGGCCATGCTCGAGCGGGCTCAGCATGCCTCGCTGCAGCTCGACGCAGACGGCGCTGCCGAGCTCGCGTTGCGGCCGCTTGAAGATGTCGGACGCCGTGCCGAGCGGAACGAAGCTCACGGGAAACGGCAGCACCCTCAGTTCGGCCCCGAGCGTCCGCAGATCGGACCAGGGATGGGGATTGGCGCCGACCACGATCTCCTCGACGTCGGAGCCGCGGACGAAATCAATGACGCTCGCAACGATGCGCTGCCTGTGAGCAAGGTCCGCGCCGGGTTCGGGAAGAAGGAAGTGCCGTTTGACGCGGAAGCCGGTGTCCGTGAGCGCCTGGGCCAGGCTCGCGCTGTCCTTGCCCGCCTCGTCGGTGATCAGGACGATGGCGCGGCCCGAAAACCGCCTTTCCGCGAGGCCCTTGGTAAGCAGAAAAGCCGTCATCCGCCGATGAACGAGCAGCGCCGCCAGCCCGAGCATCGCGAACACGATGCTGGTGCCGCGCGAGAATTCGCTGCCGATCTTGAGCGCGAACAGGGCGCCGGATAGCACCAGAAAGGCGGTGATCCAGGTCAGGCACGACGCCCGCACCTGATGCCGCAGGTTCAGCAGCTCGATCGGACGGTACATTCCGCGGATCTTCATCAGCGAAACGAACAGGGCGGAGACGAGGATCGCCATGCCGAACGATTTACTGACGTCGTTGGCCCCGGCCGTATCCTGGAGATGATAGAGGAAGCCGGAGGCAACGCTGGACAGGGTGATCGTCGCGATATCGGCGACGATCGCGAATGGCTCCACCGAGTCGAAATGGACCGGCCACTTGCGCCCCTGAAGCTGGCGTTCCACCAGAACGGCAGCTGGCAGACCGTTCCGATCGAGCGTCTCGCGCGGTTCAATATAATTCATGCGACAAATGGGTTTTTCGGAGCCGATTTATTTGGCGGTCGATCAAATTAAATATAATGCAACATTTAAATTAAACAAATGAAATTTGCGCTGCACCGTAGATTCGCGGGGTCTTTGGCGCGGGGGGCGGTCCTGCAGACCGCCTTGACGGTGTCGCAGCCGGAATAACCGGCGAAGGCTCGGTCTTCCGAGCAGGCCTGACACGCGCGCATGCGCGGCACGGCGGATGTGGCAAATTAATGTCGGCCGATTGAATATTTTGATCTGCGATGAGAATAATTAATATTTAAAGAGAGCGGTGCTTGGCCTATTAATTGGCTCGGGATGGCCGGCCTGACAAAGGTGGTGCTAGCGCTCGCAAAGGCCGGTGGCTTCACCGCCGGACGCCGCAAAGCCTGCCTGCATTGGGTTGAGTTGCCCGCGATGGAGCCGGCCATCGCGACCGGAACACGAATAATAACGCTTATTTCCGAGATTATGGATCCGAAGGACGTCGCGCCATGAAGGTTGTATTGTTCTGTGGAGGACTTGGCACCCGGATACGGGAATATTCCGAGAGCGTCCCGAAGCCGATGATTCCGATCGGCCATCAGCCGATCCTGTGGCACGTCATGCAGTACTACAGCCAGTACGGGCATCGTGATTTCGTCTTGTGTCTCGGCTACAAGGCGAATGTGGTGAAGGATTATTTCCTTAACTACAACCAGGCGGCCACGACCGACTGCACCATCTCGCAATTCGGCAAGAAGGTCGAGCTGCTGGGCGAGCGTCCCGCGGATTGGCGGGTGTCGCTGGTCGATACCGGGATCTGGCGCAACATCGGCCAGCGCCTGCGCGCCGTCCGTCACCTCGTGCAGGACGAGGAGATCTTCCTCGCCAACTACAGCGACGGGCTGACAGATGCGCCGCTGCCGGACATGATCGATCGCTTCAAGCGTAGCGGCCAGATCGGCTGCTTCATCGCGATTCATCCGCCGATCAGCTTCCATCTCGCTGAGTTCGACGCCGACGGCAAGGTCGGGCGGATGGCGGCCAGCAACGATTCCGACATCTGGATCAACGGCGGCTACTTCATCTTCCGCAAGGAGATCTTCGATTACATCGAGGAGGGCGACGAGCTCGTCGTGCAGCCGTTCAAGCGGCTGATCGATCGCGGCGAGCTGATGGCGTATCGCTACGAAGGCTTCTGGCGGGCGATGGATACGCTGCGCGATCGCCAGGTGCTCGAGGAGATGATCGAGCGCGGCGACACGCCGTGGCACCTCAGCGCTAGCATGCCGGCGGTGGTGAACGGATGAGGGCGCTGCAGCTCGCCGGCCGCGGGGAGCGGCTGTCGGTGTTGTGCCTCGGCGCGCACTCCGACGACATCGAGATCGGCGCCGGCGGCACGCTTCTCAGCTGGCTCGACCAGGGCGTCCGTCTCGACGTGCATTGGTGCGTGCTGAGCGGCAACGAACAGCGCGGCGTCGAAGCGCGCGCATCGGCGGACGATTTCCTGGCCGAGGCCGTCGCGCGCCGGGTCGAGACCCTGGGCTTCCGCGACGGCTTCTTTCCCGAGCAGGGTGAGGAGATCAAGGCCTGGTTCGAGGCGCTGAAAGGCAGGGTCAATCCCGACGTGATCCTGGCTCACCGGCGTGACGATGGCCATCAGGATCATCGCCAGGTCAATCGGCTGGTGTGGAACACGTTCCGGGATCATCTCATCCTCGAATACGAGATCCCGAAATGGGACGGCGATCTGGGCCGGCCCAACGTCTATATGCCGGTGTCGGAGCGCGCGATGAAGCGGAAGGTGGCGCTGTTGATGGCGCACTTCGGCACCCAGCGCTCGAAGCAATGGTTCGATCCCGAGACCTTCATGGGCCTCGCACGGTTGCGCGGGATGGAATGCCGCGCGCCGGAGCGCTACGCCGAGGCCTTCGTCGTGCGCAAGCTGTCAATTGGTTGATCGGCGTTGATGAGGCGCGGGACTGTCGTCCCGCGCGGCCTCGAGCTGGAAGCGCGCTGATCGCGAGCGCGCCTCCCGCGAGCCTGCTTTAGCCCGCTGCTCGTCTGGGAGCGTCGACAGGCTCTTCCTTCGCCACCGGTTCGATTGCCGTGGCCGGCACCTTCTCCAGCCAGACCTCGCGCCACCAGGCATAGATGCCGCGCGGGCAGAACAGGCGGTTCTCGCTGTAGCGCGACTGGCAATAGACGCCGTCGAGAATCACCGCGGGCGTCTTCATCCGGCGGATGAACCCGGTCCGTTCGTCGATGAATTTTTCGACGCGGGTCCGCACCCGGAAGATCTTGCCGCAATAGGGGACCATCTCGGCATCGAAGCCCATGCCGCGATTGTTGGTCTGCTTGTCGATGGTGGCGAGGATGTCCTTGTGTGAGCGGACGCGAACGAGGTCGCCCTCCTGCAGGCCGAGATGCGCAATGGGGGCGTCCTTGTCGGTCGCGAGATCGCCGCGCTTTCTGGGGAACGGCACACCGCCCCACAGCGACTGAATGCGATCATAGATCCAGCGCGCCGGCCGGCCGAGCCGCGGCCGCCGCGCCATGGTGGCGCCGACATAGGCGAAGTAGGTGAAGCTTCCGAGCATCTTGGGCAGCGGCACGTTGCCCGAAGTGATGTCCTCGGCATACTGCCGCGCATCCCACCATTTCAGCGGCTGCGTATAGTTCGGCAGTTCAGTCGCCTGGCAGCTGTATCTGATGCCCTTTCCGGCAACCTGGTCGGGCGACTTGGTCGCATCCCACACGTCGCGCACCGAGCATCCGCCGGCCGGAGCCGCGGCAGCGGCCGGGGCCGCAGCAGCGGCCGGGGTGGCGGATGTCGGCTGAGCCGGATCGACCGGCGAAAGCCACGCTTCCTTCCAGAAGATCAGGCAGGCCGCCTGGCAGCCGCCATGGGCCTCGCCGTCACAGCGCAGATCGAGATGCACGGCGTTCGGCAGCCGCCGCCCGAGCCACTCGCCGGTGTTGTAGCCCGTAACCGTATCGCAGGTCTTGTGAGCCCGCTTGTAGATCTGAAACCGCTTGCCGCACCATTTGAACATCTGCGGCATGAACGGCAGCCCTTCGAGCCGGCCGCTGGCATCCAGAGTTGCGAGGATGTCCTCCTTGCTGCGGACTTCGACCCAGTCACCGACGGATAGTGCCATGCATGGCCTCTCAATTCTTGAACGAAAATCATCGGCGAGACGCAGTGGCATCCGGACGGCCGATGGCGCCATAGTCTGAAGTACGCGATTTAAAGCTGTCGAGAATTGGGGTTCTGTTTTGTTCAATTCATGGCGCGTCCTATTTAATTTGATGAAGATCGTCCGTCAGGGGCTGGATCTTGGCCGGACGGTATGGATTGGCGGCGTCCGGCTGATTTTCCCGGACTTTCCCGGGGAGTCCTGCCGACTGGACCGGAACTGTCCGCTGTCTGGGCGGGCTCGCCCATGCCGCAGTTATTCGCTGGACGCGGGTGCAAATATTAAAATATAATACGGTCCAGATGGTTTAATCTTTTGTTTTAATCGAACGGCGCAGAGGGCGACGGTTTTGAAGGTACTCATCACGGGAAACATGGGCTATGTCGGGCCCGAGGTTGCGAAATATCTGCGGGCGCGCCGGCCGGATGCGACGCTGCACGGCTACGACAACGCCTATTTCGCGCATTGCCTGACCGGAGCCCCGGTGCTGCCGGAACGTCATCTCGACGAGCAGTTCTACGGTGACGTCCGCAACATGTCGTTGGACCTCAGCGGCTATGACGCCGTGGTTCAGCTGGCGGCGATCTCTAACGATCCGATGGGCAACCGCTTCCAGGACGTGACGCTCGACATCAACCAGAACACGACCGTATCCCTCGGCAGGGCGGCGGCTGCGGCAGGGGTGAAGAGCTTCGTGTTCGCATCCAGCTGCAGCGTCTACGGCATCGCCGACGGGCCGCCGCGCAAGGAGAGCGATCCGCTCAACCCGATCACCGCCTATGCCAAGTCGAAGATCGGATCGGAGCGGGAGCTGGCGGCGATCGACACCGACATGACGGTGACCTGCCTGCGCTTCGCCACCGCGTGCGGCATGTCGGACCGGCTGAGGCTCGATCTCGTCCTCAATGATTTCGTCGCCTGCGCGCTGAGCCGACGGCAGATCAGCGTGCTCTCCGACGGCACGCCGTGGCGTCCTCTCATCGACGTGGCCGACATGGCGCGTGCCATCGACTGGGCGATCGGCCGCCCGGCGGCACGAGGCGGGCGCTTCCTGACCGTGAATGCCGGCTCCGACGACCGCAACTATCAGGTCAAGGAGCTCGCTCACGCCGTGGCAGGCCGGGTGCCGGGCACCGACGTGTCCATCAACCTGTCCGCTCCCGTCGACAGCCGCTCGTACAAGGTCGATTTCAGCCTGTATCGCTCGCTGGCGCCCGACCATCAGCCCCAGGTGACGCTGGACCAGTCGATCCGCAATCTGATCGAAGGTCTCAGACGGATGAATTTCAAGGACAGCGAATTCCGCTCGTCCGATCTGATCCGCCTCAAGGTCCTGCAGGACCACATGGAGGGTGGCCGGATCAACGACAGGCTCGAGTGGGTCTGAGGGCCAGAGCCGTTACGCGATCTGCTGCGCCAGACCGAACATTGAGGGAGATGACCATGGAACTGAGCCTGCCCACGGCCGTCGGCGTCGCACCCAAGTGCCGCCACTGCGGCGACGACCTGACCTTGAAGCTGATCGACCTCGGCGCCTCGCCGGTGGCGAACGACTATGTCGATCCCGAAAACTACATGAAGGCCGAGCCGTTCTATCCGCTCGAGACCTTCGTCTGCCGCGAATGCCGCCTGGTGCAGACCCGCGACCTGCTGGCTGCCGCGGATATCTTTCGTGCGGACTACGCGTATTTCTCCTCGCACTCGACCTCCTGGCTCGAGCACGCGCGGGCCTATGTCGAGGCGACGGCCACGCGTTTCAAGCTCGGCCCGGCGTCACGTCATGTCGAAATCGCGTCGAATGACGGCTACCTGCTGCAGTATTCGATTGCGAAGGGCATCAAATGCCTCGGCGTCGAGCCTTGCGAAAGCGTGGCGCTGGCCGCGCGCGACAAGGGTATCGAAACCCGCGTCGAGTTCTTCGGCCGCGGCTATGCCGCCGAGCTTTGCGCCGAGGGCTGGTCGGCCGACCTGATCACGGCCAACAACGTGCTCGCCCACGTTCCCGACATCAACGATTTCGTCGGCGGCGTGAAGGCGCTGCTGGCGCCCGAGGGCGTGGCGACGTTCGAGGTCCAGCATCTGCTGACGCTGATGCAGCGGCATCAGTTCGACACCATCTATCACGAGCACTTTTCCTATCTGTCGCTGATCGCGGGTTCGCGAATCTTTGCCCGCGCCGGCCTGCGCGTGTTCGACGTCGAGCTCCCGGAAACGCACGGCGGCTCGATCCGCTTCTTCGTCTGTCATGCCGATGCGTCGCATCGGGAAAGCCCGAACGTCGCCGACGTCCTTGCGCGGGAGCGCGCCTACGGATTGCATGACGACGCCATCTACATCGCCTGGAACGAGCAGGTCAAAGAGACCAAGCGGGCGCTGCTCGAGCTGCTGACCGCGCTCAAGCGGGACGGCAAGAAGGTCGTCGGCTATGGCGCGCCCGCCAAGGGCGTCACGCTGCTGAACTACTGCGGCGTCAGGACGGATTTCCTCGATTTCACCGTCGATCGCGCGCCGTCCAAGCAGGGGCGCTACATGCCCGGCGTCCGCATCCCGATTCTGCCGCCCGAGGCGATCTTCGAGGCGCGGCCGGACTACGTGCTGATCCTGCCGTGGAACATCAAGAACGAGATCAAGGCGCAGATGGCCGAGATCCGCAGCTGGGGCGGCCGCTTCATCGTTCCGGTGCCGAAGGCCGCCATCGAGGACTAACCGGCGCGACCGACGACTTGGCGTCGCCCTGCCCATGCAGGGCGATGCGTGACCAGAGTATTTTCAGCGACGGCTTTGCCGGGATTTTGCTGCGAAAGAGTTTCCGATGAAGTTTCTACAGCTCGGACGATCCGATGCACGGCTGATCGAGCTGAACGTTCGCGCCGATGATCGCGGCAGCTTCACCCGGACCTGGTGTGCAAAGACCTTTGCGGATGAGGGCATCGATTTTCAGCCCGTTCAGGGCAACAGCTCCGTGACCCGCGTGCGCGGCTCTATTCGCGGCATGCACTTCCAGCGCGCGCCCAAGGCCGACGCCAAGGTTGTTCGCTGCACGGCCGGGTTGATCCTTGACGTCATCGTCGACATCAGGCCGTCGTCTCCGACGCGCGGCGAGGTCTACGCCTACGAACTCGGACCCTCGACCGGGCGCATGCTCTACATCCCCGCGGGCTTTGCCCATGGCTTCCAGACGCTGACCGATGACGTCACCGTCGAGTACCTGATGGGGATCGAATACGCCGAGGAGCTATCGGACGGCTTTCGTCATGACGATCCGCTGATCGGCATCAAATGGCCCGCGCCCGTGACCGTGCTGTCGGCGAAGGATGCCGCCTGGCCGTCGCTCGCAGACCGGCCGCTGTGGTGAATCGACCATGCAGATGTCGGTCAATCCGGATCATCTCATGACGGATCAAGGTCCGGACGTCGACCTTCATGCGATGGTCGCCGAGATGTATCCGCTCAACCGCAGCCTGACCGGGGCCGGGGTACGTCAGACACTGGCGATCGTTGCGCGCCACATCGATCTCGTCGGTCACGAGGTGGCATCGGGGACATCGGTGCTGGATTGGCACGTGCCGCAGGAATGGAACATTCGCGGCGGAACGATCAAGACGCTCGACGGACGGTGCCTCGTCGACTTCGCGCAGCATAATCTGCACGTGATGGGGTACAGCAAGCCGTTTCACGGCGTCGTCACCCGGGCCGAGCTGGCGCAGCACGTTCATACGCTGCCGGAGCAGCCGGATCTCATTCCCTATCGCACGGGGTACTACGCCGACAATTGGGGCTTCTGCCTGACCGACCGGGTCTGGCAGACGATGACGGACGAGGCCTATCGCGTCGATGTCGACAGCGAGCTTGCGCCGGGCGCGATGACCTACGGCGAGTTCTTCGTTCCAGGCGAGACCGACGATGAGGTTCTGATCACCTGCCACGTCTGCCATCCGAGCCTGGCCAATGACAATCTGTCGGGCATTGCGGTGGCGACGGCGCTCGCAAAAGCGCGAGCCGGGCGGAAAGGCCGGCTCGGCTACCGCTTCCTGTTTCTGCCGGCCACGATCGGCGCGATCACCTGGCTCGCGCGCAACGAGGCGCGGCTCGATCGCGTTGCGCATGGGCTCGTTCTGACCTGTCTGGGGGACGATGGGCCGTTCCACTACAAGCAGAGCAGGCGGGAAGGAGCGGTCGTCGACCGGGCCGTCGCGCATGTTCTCGCCCAGGCTGGCGAGCCGCATGCGATCCTGCCGTTCAACCCGTATGGCTATGACGAGCGTCAGTTCTGCTCGCCGGGATTTGATCTTCCCGTCGGCTGCTTCATGCGTGGTGTTCACGGCACCTTCCCGGAATATCACACGTCGGCCGACGACCTCGCCTTCGTGAAGCCAGAGGCGCTCAATCGCTCCTATGAGGTGCTGGGCGGACTGCTCGATCTGCTCGATCGCAACTGCCTCTATCAGCGCATCGACGGTCGCGGCGAGCCGCAACTCGGCCGGCGCGGCCTGTACCGCGCCATCGCAGGCCAGCGCGAGGCCGGCGGGGCGACGCAGATGGACCTGTTGTGGTTCCTGAATCTCGCCGACGGACGGCACAGTCTGCTCGACATGGCGATCCGCGCCAAAGTGCCATTTGCACGGATCGAGGCCGCCGCACGCCTCGCGCTGGACGCGGAGCTCGTTCGCCCCGTTGCTGCCGGGGAGACGTGAGATGGGCGCTCGGACTCACATTCGAAGCGGGACGCCGCAGAGGAGAGCTCGATGACCGACAGGCCCGACAAGCCGCGCGTGCTGATCTTTTCGCTGCGAAACATCTTCGGCAAGGCGCTCAATCGCGGCCCGCACTACGAGTTCGAAGACATCATCTGCGACATCGATTCTGTTGATCTGATCGCGCCCACGCTCGATCCGGCCAGCCGTCGCGCAGCGCTTGCCACGAGGCTGGCCTATCATGCGCCGCTGGCATTGAACCCCGGCCTCTCGATGCCGCCGGTGCAGGGTTCGTACGACCTGCTGTTCACGATCTGCAGCTTTCCGCAGGATCTCCTGATGTTCAACGCGGTCGATCATCTGCGCGATCGCTGCAAGACGTCGGTGTGCCTGCTGGACGAGCTCTGGGCCCGCGACATTCACAAGCACCGGCACTTCCTGCCGATCCTGGCCAAGTTCGACATCGTCCTGCAATACCACAGCCAGACGGTGCAGCCGCTCAGCGAACTGATCGGCCCGCGCTGCCGGTATTTCGCGCCGGGCGTCGATGCGGCCCTGTTCTGTCCCTATCCCGATCCGCCCGCGCGGCCGATCGATGTCTACAGCATGGGACGCCGTCCGGAGGCCGTGCATCAGAAGCTCGTCGCCATGGCTCGCGACAGCGGCCTGTTCTACCTGCACGATACGATCAGCGGCAGCCAGGCGATCGACACGCGGGAGCATCGCGCGCAGGTCGCCAATCTCGCCAAGCGCAGCCGGTACTTTCTCGTCAATCCCGGCAAGTTCGACAGGCCCGAGGAAACCGGCAACCAGGTCGAGTTCGGCTATCGGTATTTCGAGGGCGCGGCCTCCGGCGCCATCATGCTCGGCGAACGGCCGAAAAACGAGGTCTTCCCGGATCTGTTCGATTGGCCGGATGCCGTGATCGACCTGCCGCACCAGTCCTCCGAGGTCGACCGCCTCATCAGCGAGTTGGACCGCGATCCCGAACGGCAGGACCGCATCCGGCGGACCGGCATCGCGCAGAGCCTGATGCGGCACGACTGGGCCTATCGCTGGGAGGCGATCCTCTGCGCCGCCGGCGGGCTGCAGCCGATGCCCGGGCTTGCCGCACGCAAGCACCGCCTCAAGACGCTGGCGGACATGACGATGGCCGATGGTGCGCCAGTGTGGCGCGAGAAGCGGCAACGGGGCAGGGCAGGGATTTAATATGATCGGCGGTGATTATTAATCCTTGCCGCCGCCATAAAGGGACGTCATGGCTCCGCCGCTGCGCAACTCGCGTTTCGCGCAGCTGATTTTCCCGATCGTGATTTTGTTGGAAGCGGTTTCTGCCTGCTCCGGTTCGACCCGAACCGCCGTTCATGCCCGCTTCGGAAGCCAGTGCCGTTGAGAGGTCGTTGACCGGACATGTCAGACGCCGTTGCCGCCTATTTCGAGGAACACCGGGAATCGAGCGATCTCGGACGTCGCGCCCTGCGCGGCGGTATCATTTCCATCGTGATCCAGTACGGCAATGCCGTGCTCCAGATCGTTGCGGCCATCGTGCTGGCCCGCCTGCTGGCTCCGGAGGATTTCGGGCTCGTGGCCATCGTCACCGTGCTGACGAGCTTCGCGCCGTTGCTGATCGATTTCGGTCTGCTCGACGCGACCGCGCAGCGGAGCAGGATCACGCCGGCGCAGGTGAGCGGCTTGTTCTGGGTCAGTACCGGCATCGGCGTCGCCGTCGCTGTC
This sequence comes from Bradyrhizobium sp. HKCCYLS20291, assembly GCF_051167715.1. Classification (NCBI taxonomy): domain Bacteria; kingdom Pseudomonadati; phylum Pseudomonadota; class Alphaproteobacteria; order Hyphomicrobiales; family Nitrobacteraceae; genus Bradyrhizobium; species Bradyrhizobium sp. HKCCYLS20291. The sequence continues at coordinate 16,217 of NZ_JBNPTO010000006.1, forward strand.
GTCGTCGCAGCGTCGAGCCCGCTGATCGCCTGGATCTATGGCGATCCGCGGCTGCAGCCGATCGCGCTGTGCGTGGCGATCACCTTCGTGCTGTCGGGGCTCACCAATCAGCACATGGCCTTGCTCCGGCGCACCATGCAATTCGGGCGCATCGGCCGCATCCAGCTGTTCGGAACGCTGGCCGGGACGGTGGTCGCGATCGCTGCCGCGATCGCGGGCTACGGCTATTGGGCGCTGGTGCTGCGGCCCGTGATCAGTTCGGTCTGCGTCGTGGTAGCGGCATGGTCGGCGTGTCACTGGCGGCCAGGGGCACCGGTGTTTGACGACGATGTGAAGTCGATGGTGCGATTCGGGCTCCATGTCGTCGGCTTCACTGTCGCCTACACGCTGTCGCGTGCGGTCGACCGGATCGCGCTGGGATTGCTCTACCGGCCCGACCAGGTCGGCTACTACCAGAACGCGATGAACCTGTACGAGAACTCGATCTATTCGGCGCTCAATCAGATGCACGCGGTCGGCAGTTCCGCTCTCAGCAAGCTGCAGTCCAATCCGGCCGCGCTCCGGCAGAAATATGAGGCGGCGTTGTCGATGCTCGCCTTCTTCGTCATGCCGGTGGCGGCGATCCTGTCGGTCACCGCCGAGGATGTGACGGTGCTGCTGCTGGGCCAGAAATGGCAGGCTGCCGGCGCGCTCCTGAGCATCATCGCGCTGCGCGGCATTTCCCACGTCGTCGAGGGATCGCAGGGCTGGCTGCATTTGTCGCTCGGGAGAGCCGATCGCTGGCAGAACTGGGGCATCCTGTCGCTGGCGGTGCAGATCGTCGCCGTGCTTGCCGGACTGCCGTTTGGGCCAGCGGGCGTGGCCTGGGGCGTCGTCATCGGCTGCTCGCTGATTGCCTTGCCGTCGATCCTCTATGCCGGACAGCCGATCGGGATCGGCACGGACCTCGTCGTCCGGGCGGTGGGGCCGCAGACCATCGGCGCCGTGGCCGCCGCGGCCGCCGGTTGGTGGCTGCAATCGACGCTTCTGAGCAGTTACCCGGCTCTGGCGCGCCTGGTGCTCTCGGGCGGCTTCTGCGGCTGCCTCTATCTCGCGGTCGTCGTCGGCGTATTCCGTCAGGTCGAGCCGCTGAGGATCGCAGGTACGATCATGCAGGATTTCATTCGGAAACGGTGACCGCAGACGTGGCGCCGATCCCGCGAGCCGAGGTCACGATGTGCTGGCGCTTTCAATTAAATGCGGCATATAATGTGGTCGTGAATTTAATTATTTAAATGGTCATGGCGCACGATATCTCATCCTCAGTGGTCATGGAGTCCGAACCCGCGGCGTCTGCACGGGACGGCTCATCGCGGCCCGCGCCGGACCAGCGGCGGCGTCTCAGCATTCTCTGCGTCTCGCACATGCCGGCAAGCCCGCCGCGGTTCGGTGCCCAGGCGCGCATGCACGGGCTGATGACGCAGCTCGCGCGCCGTCACGACCTGACGGCCGTGATGCTGGTGGACGATGCCTTCGACATCGACGAGTGCCGGCATGCGATGCAGGCGTATTGCCGGAAGGTCGTGCTGGTGCCGAACCCTTACGGTCGCGATGGGCTCGCCAAGCGGCTGCTGCAATTGCGATCCCTGGGGTCAGCCAGCAGCTTCGACCGGCTGCGCGTGGCGCTGCCCGAACTGCAGCGCGTGCTGGACGAGGTTCTGCGCGCGACCCGGTTCGACATCGTCAATCTCGAGTTTCCCTATCTCGGTCATTGCCTGTTCCGTCAGGCGCCAGCCGGCGAAGCGCCGCCGCGCCTGATCGTGGATTCGCACGAGATCGCCTACGACTTGGCGAGACAGTTCGCGGTCACCGCGGCGAGCGTCGGCCGCCGGCTTTATGCCGGCGCGAACTGGCGCAAGCTGCGGCGCGAGGAGCTCGCGGCCTACGGGTCGGCCGACGGCGTCTACCTCTGCAGCACCGACGACGCGAAGCGGCTGCACGACGACCTTCCCGACGTTCGTACGGCCGTGATCCCGAACGCGGCCGATGTCGATTTCTATCAGCCGCGCAGCACTGATCCGTCGCCGGACGGGCGCACTATCGTCTACTTCGGACTGCTCTCGACCATTCCCAACATCGACGCAGTCGTTCACTTCATCCAGGACATCTGGCCTGATATCGCCAAGCGTCATCCCGACGCGCGATGCAAGATCATCGGCGGCCGGCCGCCGCCGTCGCTGTTGGCGCTGGCCGGGCCGCGGGTCGAGCTGACCGGCTTCGTCCCCGACCTTCGGCCGCATCTGGCTGCGGCTGCAGCCGTGGTGGTGCCGCTACGGCTCGGCGGCGGGACGCGGCTCAAGATCGTCGAGGCGATGGCGATGGGCAAGGCGATCGTCTCGACCAGCCTCGGCGCCGAGGGCATCGAGGCCGTCGCTGGCCGCGACATCCTGATCGAGAACGAGCCCGCAGGGTTCGCGGACGCCGTCAGCCGGCTGCTCGCCGAGCCGGCGCTGGCGGCGCAGCTCGGCCGCGCGGCACGGCAAGTCGCCGTCGAGAAATATGCCTGGAGCACCGCGGCACAAGAACTCGAACGCTTTTTCTGCGAGATCCTGGAGACCAGTCCGTCATGAAGGCCGCGCTCATCGGAGCCGGGCAGATCGCCCGTCAGCATCTGGCCTGCCTCAACGCGCTTCCGGGCGTTCAGCTGGCCGCCGTCTGCGACCTGTCGCCAGCGACCGCCGAAGCCGCGGCCGAGCGCTATGACGTCGGGTCCTGGTTCACCGATCACCAGGCCATGCTGCAGACGGTGCGGCCCGATGTCGTGCACGTGACGACGCCGCCGACCTCGCATTTCCGGCTGGCCATGGACGCGCTGCAAGCCGGCGCGCACGTGATCGTGGAGAAGCCGGCGACCGCGACCTTCGAGGAGCTCGAGGCGCTGACGCGGCGCGCCGGCGAGCTCGGCCGCCATGTCATCGAGGACTACAACTACATCTTCAACCGCGCGCCGCAGCAGATCCTGCAGAGGATCGCGAGCGGGGAGTTCGGCGCGGTCACGCATGTGGATGTCCTGATCTGTCTCGACATCCTCGGTCCCGACGGCTTTGCCGATCCCAACGCGCCGCATCCCGCGCTCAATCTCGCAGGCGGCGCAATCGCCGATTTCCTGCCGCATCTCGCCTCGCTGGCGCATGCGTTCGTCGGCCCGCATCGCAACGCGCAGACGGTCTGGAGCAAGCGCAAGCCATCGCCGCTGCCATTCGACGAGTTTCGCAGCGTCGTGGAGGCCGAACGCGGCACCGCGACGCTGGGCTTCAGCGCGAGTGCGCAGCCGGATGCGTTCTGGCTGCGGGTCTATGGCGAGCGCATGCAGGCCACCGCCAATCTGTTCGAGACGCGGCTCACCTTCGACGGTCCGCGCAACGTGCCGAAGCCGTTGCGCCCGTTCGTCAGCGGCCTGGAGGAGGGCCGCGACATCCGCCGCGCGGCGGTGTCGACCCTGCTGCGCAAGTTCAAGGGGCCCGGCGCCTATGAGGGATTGTGGGAGTGCCTGGCCCAGACCTATCGGGCGCTCGGCGCGGGTACTGCGCTGCCGATCGCGGCCGATGACGTTCTGGCGGTCAATCGGTTGGTCGAAGCCATCAAGCCCAGACAGCAGGTGAAAGTCACGGAGCCAGCGCTATGAAAGCTCTCGTCACCGGCGCCAATGGATTTCTCGGCCAGCACGTCGTCAGCGCGCTGCTTGCGCGCGGCGTCGAAGTGCGTGCCATGGTGCGCCCGGCAACCCGCGTGGACGCGCTAGGCTGGCCGACATCCGTCGACATCGTCAGGGCCGATCTGCGCAGCTCGCGCGATCTCGCGCGCGCCTTCGAGGACGTCGATGTGTTGATCCATCTCGCGGCCGTGGTCTCCGGCGGCGAGGACGCGCAGTTCGCCGGCACCGTCGGCGGCACCGAGCGGCTGCTCGACGCGATGGCCGACAGCGCCTGCCGCCGGCTCGTGCTGTGCAGCAGCTTTTCGGTCTACGACTACACGGCCACGCGCGATGTGCTCGACGAGAACTCGCCGCTGCAGCAGTCGCCGGATGTCTATACGCGCGGCGGCTACACGGTCGCCAAATGGTGGCAGGAGCGCGTAACCCGGCGTGAAGCGGAGAAGCACGGCTGGGAGCTCACGGTGCTGCGTCCCGGCTTCATCTGGGGACGCGGCCACGGCTATCTCGCGGCGCTCGGCCAGCAGATCGGGCGCCATCACGTCGTCATCGGGCCATTGACCCGCATTCCGATGACCCACGTGGAGAACTGCGCCGACGTGTTTGCGCTCGCCGCGCTGGATGCGCGGGCGCGCGGACAGACGCTCAATGTGGTCGATGGTCCCGGCGAGCAGGTCTGGAGCTATTTGTCCGACCACATGCAGGGGACCGGCGAGCGCGGATTGCGGCTGCCGATTCCGTATTGGCTCGCCAGCGCGGTCGTGCGGCTGGCCTTCGTGACGGTGTTCAGGAAGGCCACGAAAGTGCCGGCGATCCTGACGCCGAAGAAGTTCGATGCGATGCTCAAGCCGTTGCGGTTCGATAATCGCAAGCTGAGGGAGACGCTCGGCTGGACGCCGCCGTTCGACTACAAACAGTGCCTGGATCGCACCTACGGCCCGGTGCCGTTGCCGGCCGAAGCGCCGGCGTCGTGGTCCTCCGGAACGGCGGCTTCGGTGTGAGGAACGCCACGACGATGCGCCGGTCAGGAGGGAGCGCGGCGCTGATCGTGGTGGCTGCCGTCGGCCTGATCATCGCTGCTGTTCCCTCGGTGGCCAAGCCGCTGTTGCGCGCGGCAGGGCGCGCGCTGGTGCTGAGCGAGCCGGTTGCACCGGCCGACCTCATCGTCATCACGACCGATTCCGGCGGCGCGGGCGTGTTGCAGGCGGCGGACCTGATGCACGAGGGCATCGCGTCGCGCGTCGCCGTTTTCACCGATCCCCCCGGCAAGGAAGATTTGGAGTTCAGTCGCCGTGGTCTGCCCTACGAGGATGCCGCCGCCAGGCAGATCAGGCAGCTCGGCTCGCTCGGTATCAAGGATGTCGTCAAGATCCCGCGTGACGAGGCGGGATCGGGCGGCGAGGGGCGGGCGCTGGCGCCGTGGTCGGAGCAGCATGGCATCCGTTCCATCATCCTCGTCGCGGCCAGCGACCATTCGCGACGGCTGCGGCGCGTGCTTGATCGCGACATGAAGGACCGTCCGACGCGGGTGCTGGTTCAAGCCGAGCGCTATTCGGGATTCGATCCGGAGTGCTGGTGGCAGACGCGCGGCGGCCTGCGGACGGCAATCATCGAGTTGGAGAAGCTCGCCCTCGACGTCGTTCTCCATCCTTTGTCATTTTGATCTCGCCTATCGAACGGATTGCTTGAATGTGCGGCATTGCTGGGATCATCGGACGGGTCGACGACGACAACCGCGCAGCGCTGCAGCGGATGAACGATGCCATGCTTCACCGCGGCCCCGACGCCGGGGGCACGTGGGTCTCTGAGCCCGACGAGCGCGGCTGGGGTGCGCTGCTGGCGCATCGCCGGCTGGCGATCCTGGATCTGTCGCCGGCCGGCGTGCAGCCCATGACCGATCCGGTGACCGGGCACGTCATCGTCTTCAATGGCGAGATCTACAATTTCGCCGATCTGCGGCACCGCCTGATGGCCGGCGGCCAGCGCTTTACCTCGACCGGCGACACCGCCGTGATGCTGCGCGCGCTGGGTCTGCATGGGCCGGAGGCCGTGGCCTGGCTGCGCGGGATGTTCGCCTTTGCCTGCTGGGATCCGAGCCAGCGCCAGCTGCTGCTCGCGCGCGACCCGCTCGGCATCAAGCCGCTCTATGTCGCCCGCGCGGCAAACCGCGACGCAGGCTGGTCGCTGGCATTCGCCTCGGAGCTGCGCGCGCTGCTGGCGTCAGGCCTGCTCGGCACGCCCAGGCTCGATCCGCAAGCCGTCGCCAGCGCGGTGTGGAACGGTTTCGTCGTCGGCCCCGGCACGACGGTGAAGGGCGTCGAGCTGCTGCCGCCGGGCCATCTGACGGCCTTCGATGGCGTCGGCAACACCATCCGCGACGAGGATTTCTGGAGCATTCCCCCGCTCGCGCCGGAGCAGGGGATGGACGAGGAGCAGCTCACCGAGGTGCTGGAGGAGACGCTGCGGCTGCATCTCGCCAGCGACGTGCCGCTGGCGGTCTTTCTTTCGGGCGGCATCGACTCCTCTGTCATGGCCAATCTGGCGCAACGCGCGGCGACGAAGCCGATCCACACCTTCACGCTGGCCTTCGAGGAGCAGGAGCTGAACGAGGGGCCGATCGCGCGGCGCATCGCGGATGCGCTCGGCACCGAACATCATGAGGTGGTGCTGACTGAGCAGCACTTCGTCGACAATCTCGACGCCGCGCTCGACAGCCTGGACCAGCCGACCTTCGACGGCTTGAACGCCTACTACATGTCGCATGCCATCCGCGGCGCCGGCTTCACGGTGGCGCTGTCGGGCACGGGTGGCGACGAGCTGTTTGGCGGCTATACGTCGTTCCGCGATCTGCCGGTGCTGCAGCAATGGTCGCAGCGCACCGCATGGATGCCGGGCGGCCTGAAGGTCGCCGCCGCCACGCTGGCCTCCCGGATGCTGTCGCCGTCCGGCGGCGCCGTCGCCGCGCAGACGCGCTGGGCCAAGCTTCCGGACATGATCCGGCGTGGCGATGATCTCCTGGCGCTCTACCAGATGGCCTATGCGCTGTTCCTTCCCGGCTTCCAGCGCGAGCTGCTCGCGCCGGACGTCGCCGCGACGGTCAGCGACGGCCTGCCCGCGGCGATGAAGGCCAAGATCACAGCCGAGACCCGCGCCCGCACGCCGCTGTCTGCGATCAGCGTCATGGAGCAGCGCCTGTTCCTGGGCGAGCGCCTGCTGCGCGACAATGACGTGGCGAGCATGGCGGCCTCGCTGGAGCAGCGCGTGCCGCTGGTCGATCAGGTGCTGCTCGAAGCGGTCGACCGGCTGCCCGATGCGTCGCGCTACGAGCCCCTGCGTAGCAAGGCCATGTTGAGGCGCATCGGCCTGCGCGGGTTGGATCTGTCGCTGTTTGACCGGCCGAAGAGCGGCTTCGTGCTGCCGATGGACCGCTGGATCCGCCGCGGCCTCCAGGATGCGATGGACCAGACGCTGCGCGACCCGCAGGCGACGGCGCCCGTGGGTCTCGACCCGGCGGCGGTGGAGCGGCTCTGGCGTGCCTTCCTCGACGGCGCTCCGGGACTGTATTGGTCGCGCGTGTGGTCGATCTACGTGTTCGTCCGCTGGTGCCACCGCCACCGCGTCTTCCGTTGAGATGCCAGTGTCGGATCTAGCGCGAGGTCGAGCGCTAGACGCGACCTGACCGAAGCGGCAAGGCGGTCGCGCCCGGCGCCTCCGCCGCTCCGCTCGCAGCATTCTCCACGCCGACAGGCCTGAAGCTCTGTCTCAGACGTTTGAAATACGGCTCGACATAGCGCTCGATGGCAGCCGCGAAGGCCACCGAGATCAGCAGCGCCAACGGAAACAGCAGGTAGGGCTTGGCCGCGATTGCAGGAAGGTTCTTGTCGATCGTCCGGATGATCACATTGTGGATCAGATAGATCGCGTAGGAATAGGTTCCGAGCGTCATCACCCAGGGGCGATTGAGATAGCGAAACGGCGCAGCGTCCGCAAAGCGCACCGCAAAGTAGAACAACGGCATCAGGGCGAGGCCCTGAATGGTGTAGCGCGCGGTCTCGCGGAAGGAGGGATCGCGGTAGAGCAGGGAAAACAGCAGCGTCGCTGCAGCGGCCGCCATGATGGCCCAGTGCACCGGGGCGATCGTGCCGGCCGAGGATCGTTGCCGGATCGGATTCATGACGAGCGCGAGAATGCATCCGTGAGCGATCGAGTCGATGCGCGTGTCGGACGCGTAATAGGTGCGGTCGGAAAAGAAGCCGGGCGTGTGCAGCAGGTGGATACGCCAGGCCAGAACGGCAAGACACGCCATCGCGAGCAACGCGCCGATCGTGCGCGGCCGCAGCGCACATCCGAGCAGCAGGCTCATCAGCAGCGGATAGACGATGTAGAAGTGCTCTTCGACGGCGAGAGACCACAGAATGCCGGTGCCATCCGGGACGGTGTTGCCGGGATCGAAGAACAGACCATAATAGTTGGCGAAATACAGCAGCTGCGCCGCAAGGCCCTTGGCCGTGATGCCGCCGTCCAGCAGTCCGGCCCCGGTCAGACCATAGGCGATCCCCAGGGACAGCAGCAAGGGTGGCATCAGACGGAACACGCGGCGGGCATAGAAGCTTGGAACATGGAGTGTGCCGGTGCACTGATGTTCTGCCAGCATCAGCGTCGTGATCAGGAAGCCGCTCAGGAAGAAGAAGATCGTGACTCCGAAGCCGCCAGGGACCAGCGTCTGCAGCCCGGAATGCCCGAGCACGACGATCAGCACGGAGATCGCACGGATGCCGTCCAGCGAGGGAATGACGGGAGAATGATGGCCTCGCGCGACGGGCGGCGGTGCGGTGGCGGAACCCGCGGACTGTTCGCCGGTCGCCTCCGGACCCGTCGATCCCGGGCGATGCCGATTGAACTCGAGAATCTTGGCCATGGTGTCCAGGGGGGCTGGTCGATCAAAGATCGGCGGACTTGCGCGCGTTTGGCCCGGCTGAGGATCGGGCCGGCAGCATCATCGGGAATCAGTGAGCGGATGGCTTGCCTGCCAGAGCGGGGCGCGCTCGGCATTGATTCGAGCGGTCGCCGCGCGCTTGCCAAGCCGCAGGCACGCTGTCTGATAATCGCGAAGAAAGCGCCTGAATTCGAGATCGTCGTAGCGCGGCAGCCCCTTCAGCCAACTTCTGAAGTAACCCCACAGCATCGCCGTGCTGCCGATCAGCGCCGGATAGGCGGGCAAGTGATAGACGGCGACCGCGAGATGATAGAGCGGCGACGTGCCCATGAAATACTGGCCGAAGCCCTTGCGCAGGCGGCCGGTCCAGATGCCCTTGTGGCTGGCTCCCTGCGGCCGCAGGTGAACGAAGCGTAGCGCCTCGCTGTCGATGCTCTCGGCGATCCAGCCGAGCATCCGGCAGCGATGGCAGTCGATGCCGTCCCACATCACCTGGCGGACGAAGCCGCCGATCTCCTGGAAGCAGGCCACGCGGTAGAACTTGGTCATGCCGACCGACATCTCGTCGCCGCAGACCTCCGGCTCGAGGGCGCCGGTTTGCGGATGCACGAACCAGGGTTTTCCTGAGGTGGTGCCGACCCGCGGATCCGCTTCCATCCGCGCCATCAGAAGTTCGAAATAGCGCGGCGGCAGATCGAGATCCACGTCGAGCTTGCAGACATAGTCGAAATCATCGAGCGAGACCGTCTCAAGCCCGGCATAGAACGCCTCGATCACCCCGGGGCCGACTTTGCGTCCGCCGCGATCCGCGCGGCGCACCACGCGCAAATAGGGCAGGCGCCGGGCATAATCTTCGAGAATGGCGGGCGTGTCGTCGGTCGAGCCGTCGTCGACGACGATCCAGAGCGCCGGCGGCACCGATTGTGCCGCGACGCTGTCGAGCGTCCGACGGAGATACTGGGCCTCGTCCCGACAGGGCGAGATGAGCAGATAGCGGCGCGATGGCGTCACGTCTCAAATTCCTTCGCAGAAGCCCGCTGGCCGACGCAGATCCGTCTCGGAGCGTTCGTCGTTAACGGCTTTCAATAAATTAAATCCTGATTTAATATTAAATCATGACGCGTGTCAAAATAATGGTGAGACTGAATCGGGGTGGCCTGGGTGAGCATCCTGGCCGCTCGTCCTGGGCTGCGCTGGGCCCCGCGGGCTCAGATCCCCGGACGGCGACGGCCGGCGGTCACAAGCACTGGTCGCTGACAAGTCGGGCGCGGCTCCGAATGCTCTCCGCGGTCCTCCTTGCCGCAGCAGGTCTTGGCATCTCGGCGCTGGGGTGCGCCGATGCCGCCGACTCGGCAACCCCGGTGCAGTCATCGTTGGCCGGTGATCTCCTGCCGCCAGATCGCGTCGCCGCGTGGACTCCGGGTCTGATGTCGGAGGGCGGCATTCCACACCGCACCACGGTCTACCGGACGCTGCTTCCCAGCGGGCGCGACGACGGCGGCGCGATCCAGGCCGCACTCTACGCCGCGCCGGCGGGGCAGGTGGTGATGCTCGGGCCGGGCACCTTCATTGTCCGAGAACCGCTTCTGATCAGCCGCGCGGTCACCTTACGCGGTTCCGGTGCGGGCTCGACGATCCTGATGAAGCCGAATGGCGCGCGTGCCCGAACATCAACCGTCATTGCCGGCACCAGTGGGATTCTCGCTCCGGTCGATCCGGGATCATACAGCTATGATGCAAAGCCGATCATCATCGTCGGGCCATCGCGCTGGAACAACGGCCCCGACAGCAGCGCGTCGCAGAACCTGCGCGTGGACAGCGCCCAGGGCGCGACGTCGATCATGCTGGACAGCACCGCGGGCTTCAAAGCCGGCGATGTCGTCCTGCTCGATGAAGCCAGCGGCGCGTCATGGCAGCCGACCCCTGCCGGTTTCCCGGGAGCCGCCAAGGTCTGGCAAGGGGATCGCGTCGCCTGGAACATGCACCTTCCGGTGCAGCCCGGCGACGACAATGCCGGCGCGGATGCCGGCGGTCCGTTTGATCAGACGCCCGGCGTGCTGCCGAAATCGATGTCGTGGTTCGCGCGCGCCGACCGCCCGACGTCCGAGATCAAGCAGATCGCCTCGGTAACGGATGGCATGGTGACGTTCACGTCGCCGCTGACGATCAGCTATCGCGCCAGCCATCAGGCGCAACTCACGCCTTACAGCACCGATCCGAACAGCGGTCGCCATGCAGCCAACGCCCGCGACGTTCACATCGCCCATGCCGGCGTCGAAAACCTGAGCATCATCGGCGGTGCCGATGGCGCCTTGCGGTTCCAGACCGCCGCGTTCTCGTGGGCGAAGGCGATCGAAGTGACGCAGTGGCTCGGGGAGGGAGTGGCCATCAACAACTCGTTCCGGATCGAACTTCGCGACTCCTATATCCATGAGGGGTCCTGGCCGCAGCCAGGCGGTGCCGGCTATGCGATCAGCCTTGCCTCGGGATCATCGGAAATCCTGATCGAGAACAACATCCTGGTCGATGTCTGCAAGAACATGGTGTTTCGTTCCTCGGGCGCAGGCAGTGTCGTCGGTTACAACTATGCCGACGATTCGTTCGACTTCGATAATCCCGGGTGGGTCGAAGTCGGGATCAACGCCTCGCATATGGCCGGCCCGCATCACGTTCTGTTCGAAGGCAATCTGTCTCACAATGCCGACAGCGACTACACGCACGGCAACGCGATCTACCTGACCTTCTTTCGCAATCACCTGACGGGACAGCGCCAGCGTCTGGTCGACCGCGCAGGCCTCCGCACCGTCGGCCTGGCCTACGGATCGTGGTGGGATTCCTTCGTTGGAAACGTCCTCGGTCGTCCGCGGCGGATGTCCGGATGGAGCTACGATGATCCGTCGATGGTTCTGACCGGCGCCATGTGGGGGCAAGGGGGCCTCGGCAACATCTGGATGCTGGGTTATGATCCGGAGCGCTGGTCGATGTCTGCAGACCCGAAGACATTGGCTACCGTCATTCGTGGCGGGAATTTCGATTATCTGACCAACAAGGTGGTGTGGAGCGAGGGCTTGCAAGCTCGGCCTCTGCCGGCCTCACTCTACTTGAATACGAAGCCAGGCTTTTTCGGCACGCATCCGTGGCCATGGGTCGATCCGACCGGGGAGACCAAGCTTCATACGCTACCGGCCAAGGCGAGACTTGATGCCGGGGCGCCGTTCGCCGCAGCGCCCGGCGCTACGCAGTAGCCCGAAATCAAACGAGCAGGGCGCCCTCAGCAAGAGTTCAGATGCGGATGCCAACGCGGGGGCGCCATGCCGGGCGCGAGCGCCCGGCGCGAACCTGTGTTTCCTGCGGGCGAGGTGCGGGCACGCTCACCGTCGATCGGCGCCAGTAGCGTGCGGCGTCGACGGCGACGAGAACGAACAAGACCCAGGACACATCGAAGGCGCGCAGCCATAACGTTTCGAGGAAATTGTAAATCATGACGAACAAGGCAACGGAGAGCAGGATCCATGCCCGCTTGTAGTCATGGTCCATGACGCGGCCGATCACGTGAACAGTGGCTGCAAGAAACATGAGCAGAAAGGCGAGGCCGAAATATCCCAGCTCCAGCATCGCATCGTAATAGCCGTTGTGGGAATTCGGCATGCCCTTCACCCAGCCGGGCGCTTCCGTGATACTCGGCGCATCTGCTCCGACCAGCCAGAAGCCCTGATAGCCCCAACCGAACAGCGGCCGCTGAGCGATCTCTGATTTTGCGAAAGCCCAAATCGTCGTCCGACCCGTGAAGCTGGAGTCGCCTGTCAGCAGAAAGGCGATACGGTTGGTGCTGAAGTCAACCAGCTCGCTCAGAACGATGTAGCCCAGGATCATCGCCGTGAGGATCAGAACCGGCGAGATCCGGCAGCTCCGGGCAAGGAGAAGGACTCCGAAGGCCAGAGCCGGAGCCAGGAGGGCGAGGCCAAGGGCCGTCTTGGAACTCGAGATGAAGATCAAGGTGACTGCACCGCAGGCCACCACGATCGCCAAGACGCGGCGGTGGCCGGCATAACGCAGCTCGTGGATCGCGAGCAGAAGTGCTGCGGCGGCAAATTCGCCGAGCAGGTTCTTTCCCGAGAAATATCCCTGGTAGCCGATATCGACCAGCTGCGCGCCGTATAGCGCGTAGCTCGCATAGCCGCCGGGGATCAGCAGCACGTTCAGGATCACGCCGACGGCAAAGCAGGCGAACATCCCGCGCAGGATGTCTGCCGTCGGATTGGCCAGCAACGCGGGCAGCACGATCGCAGTGAGCACCATCGCTTCCTGCGCGAAGCGGACGAAGGTAATTTCGGGCTTGAGCGCCCATCCCACGCTGGCGCCGGCAAAGCAGAAATAAGCCAAGAGACTGACGATGTTCGGCGGAACGGACAGGCGGCCGCCGCGCGCGAGGCGCTGCGCGGCAACGATGAGGGCAATGGCCGCGAGAGCCGGCCAGAAGATGCGGTTCTCGAGGCGGCTCTCCAGCAGGCCTTCAAGCCCGGGCGATGGCGGGAAACCGAAATAGATCAGCGGCTGGATCAGCGAAGAATAGGCAAAGGCCGCAATCGGGATCAGCGCGCAGATGTCGAAGGTCGGCGCGGCAACGTGCGGCCCGGCTGATAGCTGCGTCGTTGAAGGTCGGGGCATCTGCGCTCTGTCTGAATGTCGTGGCCGGAAGAATTCGGACCGGTTGCCGTCCGTCTGATTATGGCCCGGGGCTGCAATTAAATCAAACGACATCCCGATATTCTCGATGAATTGCTTCAAGGCTGCCGGAAATCAAGTTGATGCCCACAATTAAACCACATTGAATAAATCAGATGATTTAAATTTAAATGGTTTAATTCAGGCCGTGCGCCCCCGGCGGGGGAGTTGCCGGAGCCGCGCCGTGGTGCGAGCTCGAGGGAGGCAGTCGATGTTGACCACGCAGGAACTGCAGGAGGCCGAACGTTCCTATCATCGCGTGGGCCGCGCCGGGACCGGGCGCGATCGGCCCGAGATCGATGCGCTGATGCCGGATCCGGCCGTTTCGGACGACGACCTGTCGCGTGACGTCTATTGCGTGCTCGGAATACCGATCGATGCCATCGGAATGCGCGGGGTTCTGCGTCGCATCCGCGATGCCGCCCGACGAAAGACACGGCTGCTGATCTCCACTCCCAATCTCAACTTCCTGGTCACGAGCCAGTCGAACAGGAGCTTCAGAGACTCTCTGATCTTGAGCGACCTCTGCACCGTGGACGGCATGCCGGTGGTGTGGATCGCCCGGCTCATCGGCATCCCGATCAAGCGGCGGACGGCCGGAGCCGACATCTTCGATGCGCTCAAGTCCGACGCCGGCCCGTCGAAGTCGCTCAAGCTGTTTCTGTTCGGCGGCCCGGAAGGCGCCGCCGAGCGCGCCGCTCGCACGCTGAACAGCCAGTCGGGCGGGCTTCGCTGCGTCGGCTGGTCGAACCCCGGCTACTGTTCCGCCGAGGAGATGAGCCGGGATCACATCATCGAGGAGATCAACGCCAGCGGGGCGGATTTCCTGGTGGCATCCTTGAGCAGTCAGAAGGGGCAATCCTGGCTCCAGCATAATCACCAGCGGCTCGAGATTCCGGTGCGCGCCCATCTCGGCGCTGCGCTCAACTTCCAGGCCGGCACGGTGAAGCGCGCGCCGCCGTTCATGCGCAGATTGGGCTTGGAGTGGCTCTGGCGGATCAAGGAGGAGCCTTACCTCTGGCGGCGCTACTGGAACGACGGCACGGCGATGCTGCGGCTACTGTTCACCCGCGTGCTGCCCTTCGTGGTCTCGACGTGGTGGATGCGGCGCACGCATGAGCGCGGAGAGTCTCTCACCATCACGCAGGACTACGGCTCGCGGGAGGTCACGCTCAGCCTCTCCGGACCTGCCGATGCGCGGCACGTGGATCGGGCCATTCCGGTCTTCCGGTCCGCGGTGGCAGTCCGCAAACGCGTGCGACTCGACTTTTCCAACGTTTGCGCCATCGATGCGCGCTTCCTCGGATTGCTGCTGATGCTGAGGAAGCAGCTGGAGACCCAGGGCTGCAGCGCGACCTTCGTCGGCGTCTCGCCTCAACTCGCCAGGATATTCCGCTTCGGCGGCCTGGAGCTGCAATGATGATGAAGTCATCGAGAGCGGCCGTCGCGGACACCCGCGCCGTGTCGACCGGGTTGCCGCCTGCGCTCCGTGGACACCTTCCGGCGCTCGATGGCGTGCGCGGGCTGGCTGTCATGATGGTCCTTGTCTTTCACTTCGTGGGATCGATGCTTTCGACCAATTCGGTCGAGCGTGCGATCCTCGCCGTCGTCAAGCAGGGCGTGATCGGAGTCGACCTGTTCTTCGTTCTGTCCGGCTTCCTGATCACCGGGCTGCTCTACGACGCGCGCGAGACGCCGCATTGTCTGCGCAACTTCTATCTTCGCCGCGCCTTGCGGATCTTTCCGCTCTACTACGGCGTGCTCGTGCTCGTGTTCTTCGTCGCCCCTCACATCCCGTCTTTCCAGGGGCCGACGTTGAACTCCCTGGTGGAGCGGCAGGGCTGGGCCTGGCTCTACGGCGTGAACGTCTATCTTGCCGGACACGAGGAGTGGTCGTTCTCCTACCTCAATCATTTCTGGTCGCTGTCGGTCGAGGAACATTTCTATCTGTTCTGGCCGTTTGTGGTGTCGTTGCTGGCCAAGCGGCCGAAGGCGCTCATTGCGGTCAGCCTGGCGATCTCTGTCGGCGCCATGCTGGCGCGCATTGTCGGCCTCGCGGCGGGGCTGAGCTGGTGGACGACGATCGTACTCACGCCCTTCAAGCTCGACGGTCTGGCGCTGGGGGCGGCCGTCGCGCTGATTGTGCGCCAGCCTGGCGGGTTGGATCGGCTGGTGGGCGCGCTTCCCAGACTCACAGGTGTGTCCGGCGCGCTCGTCGTTTTCACCTTCGTCTGGACCGGTCTCGTGTCGCGCGAGGGTCTCGAAATCACCGGGGCGATCCGGGCGGCGCTGCTCCAGATCATGCTCGCCTGTCTGCTGGTCTGGACCCTCGTCGCGCCCCAGCCTTCGGCGATCTCTCGCTTCTTTCGCAGCCGCGTCATGGTGTTTCTCGGCACCTACAGCTACGGCTTGTATGTCTACCATCATTTCTTCTCGTATTATTTCGCCAGCAACCGGACCGAGCTGGAGCTGGCCAGCCGGGTCGGCTCCCATGGACTGGCCGTCGCATTGCAGGCGGCGTTCGGAATCTTGGCCTCGGTGGCCGTCGCCGTCTTGAGCTATGAGCTGTTCGAGAAGCGGATTCTCCGTCTGAAGGGCCGGTTCGGAGGGGGCGGTGACCTCCCTGCGCGGGGGCGAGATGCCGCTCTTGCGGCGGCGACGTGATCGGTGCGCGCGCCTGACCGCCTTCTGAAGGCCTCGGCTTTGGGGTGGAGCGCGCCGCACAGGTCTGCAGCCGCAGTGCCAGACGCGGCAGGCCGGACACGGCGCGAAGTCTTGATCGACTTCTACCGTGGTTGCTCGATGCTGTTCGTGTGCTATCACCACACGGCGAACGTATTTCGCGACTCCGTAGACGCCGCCGCTGCTGCTGGCGCTGTTGTGGGCGTTGTTCGCCCGCACCAGGCAATCGCCCGTATCCTCTCCCGGTGCTGCAGCCGGGGGACCGCCGATAGCGATTTTTTGGCGGTGCAGTGTTGCTCCCCTGCGCTTGTTCGAATCCGCCCAGGCGGCTTAGTTCATCCCTAACCATTCGCCGCTAGCCTCTGACTTGAGCGAGGAGGCATGAATCTGATGTGGGTGATCGCGCTTCATTGCGGAGCCGGGGCCGTCGCGGGAGCGACGTTCAACGTTCGCACCCTGATTGCACTCGTGGCCATCGCCACCGTGGAATGCCTCGTGGCCGCGGCCATCAATGGCCTGTCCGCGGCGCTGTTGTCGATCGGCGCCCTGATCGCGGTCCAGGTCGGGTATCTCGCCGGCGTCTACCTTCGCAGCGCGCTCGAGCGCGCCGGCATCGCGCAGCCATCCGTCCGCCCGGAACACCAGCGGTAGCTCGTTCCCTCGCGTCGCGATCCGCTTCGGCGCGGTCGCCGTTGCGCGTCTGATCCCCCACCGCGGCGATGGCCCGCGTCAGCCGCCGCACGGCCCTGATGATCAGCCTGAGCGGATTGCGGAGCCTGGAGGAGTCTGCGGCGAGCGGATCGCGCACGGCTGCTACTCGGCCATCACCTGTCCGTAGCGGGCGTAGTGCTCGTGGTTGTAGTAGTCGCCGAAATGCGTGCCGTAGCGTTTCAGCGCCTTCATGTCGGTCTTGTTGAGCACGACACCGAGCAGCGCATCATAGACGTTCGGTGCGGTATTGAGCGCGTGCTCGATCACCTCCGCCGGCGTCCGTCCCCATTCGACCACCAGGAGGAAGCTGTCGAGCAGCGCCGAGATCGCGCGCGCGTCGGCGACCGGCGCCAGCGGCGGAAGGTCGACGATGACATAGTCGTAGGTGTCGCGCAGCCGATCGAACAGTTTTCTCATCTGCTCGTGGGCGAGGATGTCGCTGGTGTCGCGCGCGGCAACGCCCTTTCCAGGCAGGAAATCCAGGTGGGTTGCGGCATCGGTCCAGACCGTCTCTTCGAGGCTTCGTGCACCGGAAACGATGTCGGCAACGCCGGTGCCGGCCTCCGGAGCGAGCGTCGCGGAGAGCGACGGATTCCTGAGATCGCAATCCACCACGATGACCCGCTTACCGGACCTCGCCATGAGCTGGGCCAGCGAGGCGGCGATCAGGGACTTGCCCTCGTTGGGCAACGCGGATGTCAGCCCGAAGACCTTGCGCGAGGTTCGGCTGGGATCCTGCTCGATCGCGACCTTGAGGGACCGGATCGATTCGGCAAAACGGGAGGAGGGCATCGCCGACGCAGCCCAGCACGTGCCGGGACGTCTCGTCACCGTGCGCTCGCTGCAAGCCGTCTCTGCCGGCGCACTACCGACAGCTGCCTTTTGGGTGACCTTGATCACCTCGCCCTGGTTCAGCAGGGGCACGACCGAGAGGCAGGGCAGGCGCAGGCGGTCCTCGAGCTGCGCCGTGGTGCGGAAGCTGCGGTCCCTCATGTCGCGAAGCAGTCCCAGGCCGCCGCCGAACGCCAAGCCGCCGAACAGACCGATCGCCAGCAGCGCCATGGATTTCGGCTTGCTCTTCTTCTTGGGCGGCGTGGCCGCAGAGATGACCCGCGCCTTGGTGATCGGGAACGAGCCCTGCTGTACCGAACCCATGTAACGCTGCAGAAAACTATCATACAATGCGCGATAGCTCTTGGCGCTGGTCTCCAGCTCCTTGATGCTGAGCTCGGCAGCCCGCGTGTCCTGCGACCGCGCCACCGCATCAGCCAGCTGGCTTTCGACCTCCTGCTGCTGCCGCCTGGCCTCCTCGTAATCGTGCTTGGCGACATCGGCGAGGCGGCGAACCTCCTCCAGCATCGCCTGGCGAATGCTCTTCATCGTGGCGCGGATATTGATGACCGCCAGGTGGTCATTGCCGTATTTGGCGGCGTATTCGTACTCCCGCTTGGCAATATCGAGATACTGCTGGCGCAGGCCGTTGATGATCTGGGTGCCGTTGGAGTTGCTCAGGGACAGCCCGTCCGGCGGGTTGAGGTTGCCGCTGAGTTCTGCCGGGGAAAAGTCCGAGACGGCCGCGACGCTGTCGAGCGGCCCATTCGAATGTCCCGCGGCGAGCATGTCGTCGAATCGGTTCAGACGAGTCATCAGCGAGGCCGTATGGGTGCGGGCCGCGATCAGGCGGTTGGTCAGCTCCGTGACCTGCTGCTGGTCCATGAACCTGCCGTCGGCCGAAATGATGTTGTGGCGGTTCTTGAGCTCGTTCACCGAGCGCTCGGCCGCGGTTGCGTCATTCCCCAGTTCCCGCAGGCGCTCATGCAGCCAGGCCGTCAACGTGCGCTGCTCGTTGGTTTCCGCCTTCAGCTGCTGATCGAAATACTCCTTGACGATCGCATTGGCGATCACGGCCGCCTTCTGCGGATCGCTGGCGGTGAAATCGACCTCGACGACGGTGCTGGTGCCGATCCTGAAGGTGTTCATGCGCCGCTGGAATTCTTCGAGCAGATCATCCATCGACGGCGTCGTCGGCTCCGGAGCGGCGCCCAGCAGTGCGCGGATCGCGGTGACCGCGCCGTGCAGCGGGCTGGCCTTGCCGTTGAAATCGGGATCCTCAGCCAGGTTGAGCTTGGTGATGACCGCCGCCGCAATCGATTTGGACTTCATGATTTCGATCTGCGATTCCATGTCGAGCGGCGGATCGTCCTGGGCCGGTTGTGGCTGAACCGCCGGAGGCTTGGCACTGCCGATCATGATCTTGACATCAGCCGAATATGTCGGCGGGAGGATCTTGACGACGGCAATGCTGGCCAAGAGCGACACCGCAGCGGTCGCTGCAATCAGCCGGTAACGCCGGCGCAGGAATCCGAGCGCCATGTCGAGCGCGCCTGGCCTGTTGCGCTCCCAGCCCTGGTCCTGTTGAGGATTATAGGCAGCCGTGCTTGCGTTAGGGTTATGCAGCATGTTTTTGAAGCTTCATGAGTTGCGCTTCGGACGCTGGAGCCGTCCGGATGCCTGCCTGGACAATGATTTGTTTTTTCGCGTCATTAATCGATCTGAGGTGCCGCTTGATTTAATTTATAATAAATATAATGTCGCCCGGCAAGCGAGTTTTAAAAAATTAAATAGTACCGGCAAGGCTGTATGGCTAGGGGCAGTCGCCGAACGGGAAGCGGCGGCGGGCACCTCGCTGGCGTAGGGGACGTGATGCTGCGGCCTCGCGGCGCCGATGCGTCCGAGCTGTGCCGTTGGTCTCGCCCTCGAAAGAGCCGAGGGCGCAGGGAATGCCGGGCGCTGGCCGCACCCATGGCCCGCCTGCGAAAAAAATGCAGGCGGCAGGAACCACAGGTTCAGCCGAGACATCCCGGCATTCCCCGCGCGATGGTTTGACGGCTTATACGTTCTCTCCCCGGGGACCGGCTGTCTTGCCCCCGTCACGGACGGATCATCGTCACCATCCGCTTGGCCTCAGCACCGGGAGGCCAGGACCCTACGATTTCGCCGGCGCATCGGAGACGTTCGTCCGCATGATCACCATGCTGCGCTCCGACGCGCCCACCGCGTCCCACCCCGCGTGTCGTGACGATCGCGAAACGCCCCTCGTGCCGAGGCGGGACGGGCACAGACAATCATGATTTCCGAAAATTAGAAAGAGGAATATTTTGCGCGGGAGGACTGGACAGGGGTGATGTGGTTGGGACGGCAGCCGAAATGAGCTTTTCGGCGCAAGCCGTTGGGCTCAATCGGGCGGGCTTTGGGAGCTGCCGCACGCTCGTGACAGCGGGCGCAACCAACCTGAGTCGCCCGGCGGCCAGCAGCCGCGGCCGATGCGTCGCCGGGATGTTTAATTCTGCGACGTGTTCAGTTGCGACGGCGAGCCGACGCTGTGTCGCGCCGCTGACGGCGCTTCTGCAGGGGCGGTGATGGCGTCGCGGGCCGGTCCTGTGACGTCGCCGCATGCTTGGACGCCCGCGCGCGCACCAGCTCGGCGAACAGCACCGCCGATCGCGGTTCAGGCTGGTTGCGCCGGACCAGGGTGATCTCCGCCTTCGGCGCGTGAGTGAGGGGACGATAGACCACGCCGTCGGTCGACACCTGCGCCATGGAGCTGGGCACGATCGACACGCCGATGCCGGTCGCCACCAGATTGACCACCGATGTGAGCTGCGGCGCCACCTGAAGGATCTTCGGAGAGAAGCCGGCGGCCTGGCACGCGGACACGATGCTGTCGAACAGCGCGCGGCCATTCGGGCGCGGGTAGAGGATGAAGGCATCGTCCGCCAGCGAGTTCAACGCCACCGACCTGCGGCCGGCCTGCCGATGACCGCTCGGCATGGCGACCACCAGCGGTTCGGAGACGGCGCGCTGCGACAGCAGATGATCGACTTCGCCGGGGGCCGGGCGGAGAAACGCCACGTCGAGCCGGCCGGTGGCGAAGCGCTCGAGCAGGAAGCTGGTGGCCTCCTCGATCAGCTCGACCTCGACGTCCGGATAGGTGGTGCGGAAATCGCGGATCGCCCCGGTCACGAACGGATTGAACGAGGCCGAGGCGGTGAAGCCGATCCGGAGCAGCCCGAGCTCGCCGCGGCCGGCGCGGCGCGCCTTCTGCATCGCGGCCTCGGCTTCCGCCAGCACGGTGCGCGCGCTCGCGATCAGCACGCGCCCGGCCTCGGTCAAGGTGACGCCGCGCAGGCCGCGCTGGAACAGCGCAAAACCGATCTCCTGCTCGACGGCCTTGATCTGCCGGCTCAGCGCCGGCTGCGCAATCCGCAGCCGCGCCGCCGCGCGCGTGAAGCTCGCCTCCTCGGCAACGGCGACACAGTAGCGAAACAGGCGCAGCTCCATGGGGGGTCTCCTATCTACTCGTCAGTCGTGCCGCGACGTCAGGACTTCGCGGGCGACACAAGGCCTCTCCACACGTCGTCCCGGCGAACGCCGGGACCCATACCGCGTGATCTAACTTTGGGGCACGCGGGGAGAGATCGAGCGTCACAACAAAGCCCTGTGGTTATGGGTCCCGGCGTTCGCCGGGACGACAGCGGAGATTGACGCGCGAGTCGGGCCGTCATCGTCGGGACTGCTGCTTGCATCGCTACCGCCCCATACCTCCAGGGTATGGACAGGCTACCAATTATATATTGGACGGCAAGAGCGGATCGGCGGCAGGGTCGGCGCCACAAACAACCTGTCCGGGAGGAGACGGACCAAGCCGCACAAAGCGGGGGGCGGGGCCATGTCGCATCGCGTTGCGGCATGGCCTTCCCCCGCGCGGTGCCGCTCGCCGTCCCCCCGTTGCGGTGGTCGTGCCATGAAGCCCCTGAAAGACATCCTCGTCGTCGCCTTCGAGCAGGCGGTTGCCGCGCCGTACTGCACCTCGCGTCTCGCCGATGCCGGCGCGCGGGTGATCAAGATCGAGCGCGCCGAGGGCGACTTCGCACGCGGCTACGATGCCTCGGTCGGCGGGCTGTCGAGCTACTTCGTCTGGCTCAACCGCGGCAAGCAGAGCCTGGTCGCCGACATCAAGAACCGCGACGACGCCGCGCTGCTGCATCGGATCATCGCGCGCGCCGACGTGGTCGTGCAGAACCTCGCGCCGGGCGCCGCCGCGCGCGCCGGCTTTGGCTCCGCGGCGCTGCGCAAGGCGCACCCCCGCCTGATCACCGTCGACATCTCCGGCTACGGCGCCGGCAATGCCTACACCGACATGAAGGCCTATGACCTCCTGGTGCAGGCCGAGAGCGGCCTTGCCGGCATCACCGGCCATCCCGCCGGGCCGGGCCGGGTCGGCGTCTCCGTGTGCGATATCGCCTGCGGCATGGCGGCGCATTCGGCCGTTCTCGAAGCGCTGATCGCCCGCGGCCAGACCGGCCGGGGCAGTGCGATCGAGACGGACCTGTTCGCCGGCATGGCCGACTGGATGAACGTGCCGCTGTTGTATTTCGAGGGCACCGGCAAGGTGCCGCAGCGCATGGGCCTCGCGCATCCGTCGATCTGTCCGTATGGCGCGTTCGCGACGTCGGACGGTTCGCAGGTGCTGATCTCGATCCAGAACGAGCGCGAATGGCGGAACTTCTGTCGCGTCGTGATGAACGAGCCCGAACTGCCGGAGCATCCGCACTACGCTTCGAACAATGCCCGCGTCGCCAACCGCACCGAGGTCGATGGCCGCGTCGCGGCGGTGTTCGCGACGATGACGCGCGAGCAGGCGGCGGCGACGCTCCGCGAAGCCGGCACGGCCTACGGCTTCGTCAACGGCGTCGCCGAACTCGCGACGCATCCCGCGTTGCGGCGCGTCAGCATCGCCACCCCGAATGGTGAGGCGTCGATCATCGCGCCGCCGGCGCTGCGCGACGGCGCCATGCCGGCGCTCGGCCGTGTGCCCGAGATCGGTGAGCACGGCGCCGCGATCCGTGCCGAATTTGCCAGTCGAAACGTGCCTGCCGAGTGATCGTGCCAAAAACCCATCAACGCCCAAGGAGACCTGCCATGAAACGATCCATTGCCGCCGGCGTGACGGCCATCGCTGCCGCCGCGATGCTGTTCGCCACATCCGCCCGCGCCGACGAGAAGCCGTTCCGCATTCTCGTCATCGACGACCTCACCGGCATCTATCAGGGCAATGGCGGCCCGAACACGGTGCTCGCCACCACGATGGCGGCCGAGGATTTCGGCGGCAAGGTGCTGGGCCGCAAGGTCGAGGTGCTCTCGGTCAATCATCAGAACAAGCCTGATATCGCCGCGTCGCTGGCCGGCCGCTACATCGATCAGGAGGGTGTCAGCGCGCTGGTGCTCGGCGGCTCCAGCTCGGCCGGCCTCGCCGCGCAGGCAATCGCCAAGCAGCGCGGCATCACCACCTTGGTGACCGGCGGCTATGCCTCGAACTTCTCCGGCGACCAGTGCTCGCCCTACGGCACGCAATGGGCGCCGTCAACGGACGCGTTGTCGAACGCGGTCGCCAAGGGCCTGGTCGACGCCGGTGCCAAGAAGTGGTTCTTCATCACCGCCGACTACGTGTTCGGCAAGTCGCTGTCGGCGGATGCCTCAAAGGCGGTGACTGCGGCCGGCGGCAGCGTGGTCGGTGAAGCCAAGCATCCGCTCGATTCCCCCGACATGGCCTCGCAGATCCTGCAGGCGCAGAGCTCCGGCGCCGATATCGTCGCACTCGCCAATGCCGGTCCCGACCTCGTCACCACGATCAAGCAGGCGCGCGAGTTCGGCATGGGCGACAAGCTCGCCGCGATGCTGGTGTTCACCAACAACGTCGTCTCGATGGGCCTCGACGTCGCACAGGGCATGAAGTTCCCGGTCGCGTTCTACTGGGACCACAATGACGGCTCGCGCGCCTTCGGCCAGCGCTTCATGACCCGCAACGGCAAGCAGGTGCCGACGATGGGCCACGCGCTCGCTTACGTGGCCACCCAGCACTACCTGAAGTCGGTGCAGAAGGCCGGAACCGACGATGCGAAGGTGATTGCGAAGACCATTCGCGACCTCCCGATCGACAATGCCATGATCTCCAACGCCAAGATCCAGGCCAATGGCCGCGTCGTGATGGACCTGATGATCGCGGAGGTGAAGACGCCGAAGGAGTCCAAGGACCCGGCGGCCGATCTCTACAAGATCCGCACCACCATCCCCGGCGCCAGCCTGTTCACGCCGGCCGAGAAGAGCGGCTGCCCGTCGCTGCTGTCAGAGTAAGAGGTTGTCATGCGCATTCTGACCAACAGCACCAGCCCTTATGCGCGGATTGCGCGGATCGCGCTGGCCGAAAAGGGTTTCGATCTCGGTGGTACCGAGATCGTCAACCCCTGGGCCGACGATGCCAGCCTGCTGAAGCTGAACCCGGCCTCGCGGGTGCCGACGCTGGAGCTCGACTCCGGCATTCCGCTGACCGAGAGCCTGCTGATCGTGACCTGGCTGGAGCGCAAGGTGGCCTCGCCATCGCTGCTCGACGGCGATCTCGACCGCATCATCTCGCGCGCCGGCGCCGCGATGGGGGTCATCGATGCGATGGTCCACATCATGATCGGCGTGCTTCAGATGGACCCGAACTGGGGTGAGACCAAGGTCGGTCTGAAGCGGCGGCGCACCATCGTCACCGGCCTGCGCGCGCTCGAGGCCGACCCGCCGGTGTATGGCGGCGGCACGCCGGACATCTCGGTGATCACCACGGTCGTCGCCGTCGACTACATCCGGCTGCGCTTTCCGGACGCGCCGTGGCGCGAGCCGACGCCAAAGCTCGATGCGCTACGCGATGCCGTAGCTGCCCGCCCGGCTTTCGCAACGACGCTGCCTTACGTCTGAGGGAGAGAGAGATGACCCAGCCAAACCTGCTCGACGGCCGCACCATCGTCATCACGGGTGCTGCCACCGGCATCGGCCAAGCCTTTGCCGCAGGCTGCGCCGCGCATGGCGCCAATGTCGTCGTTGCCGACATGAACGCGGCGGACGAGACCGTCGCGCTGGTCGAGCGCGCCGGTGGCCGCGCCTTGCCGGTCCGCGTCGACGTCGCTGATGACGGCTCGGTGCGCGACATGGCGGGCGCCGCGATGAAGGCGTTCGGGCGCATCGATGGCCTGATCACCAACGCGGCGTATTTCCGCGAGGTCAAGCTGACGCCGTTCGAGGAGCTGGATCCGGCGGTGTGGGACCGCATCTTCGCCGTCAACGTCAAAGGCGTGTGGCACTGCTGCAAGGCGGTGGCGCCGGCCATGCGCGCGCAAAACTCCGGCAGCATCGTCAACATCGCCTCGGTGGTCGCCGTCGCCGGCCAGCCCGGCTATCTGCACTACGTCGCCACCAAGGGCGCGGTGCTGTCGATGACCAAGGGGCTCGCCAAGGAGATGGGCCCGAACGGCGTGCGCGTCAACGTCATCGCTCCGGGCTTCGTCATCACCGATGCGACCCGCAACCGTCCGGTCGAATGGCAGCAGAGTTTCCTGAAGGCGCGTGCGATCTCGCGCGAGCAGAAGCCGGACGATCTGGTCGGCACCGCGCTCTATCTGCTGTCCGATCTCGCCGGCTTCGTCTCGGGTCAGACCATCGTCGTCGACGGTGGCCACATCATGCACTGACGATCACAGCAACGACAAACAGGGAAGGGAGACGCCAGATGGCCGAGTTCATTCTACATCACTACGAGCTCTCGACATTCTCGGAGAAGGTCCGCGCGGCCTTCGGGCTGAAGCAGCTGGCGTGGCGCTCGGTCGACACGCCGCCGGCGCCGCCGCGTCCGTTTCTGATGCCGCTGACCGGCGGCTACCGGCGCATTCCGGTGCTGCAGGTCGGCGCCGACATCTATTGCGATACCAACATCATCCTGCCGGCGTTGCAGCGGCTGCATCCCGAGCCGACGTTCTATCCGGCCGGCAGCGAGGGCGTGGCGCGGGCGCTGTCGTTCGCCTGGGAGCGTGCGATGTGGATCCCGACCATCGGCGTGCTCGCGCATTTCATCGGCGACATGTTCCCGGCGGAGTTCATTCGGGATCGCAAGGAAGGCTATCTCGGCATCGACATTAGCAAGGCCGCGATGGCACCTCACCTGCCGCTGCACCTGCAGCAGGTCCACGCGCAATATGCCTGGCTGAAGGCCGCGCTCGCCGATGGCCGTCCCTTCATCTTCGGCAGCAAGCCCAGCGCGCTTGATCTGACCTGCTATCAGACGACGTTCCTGATGCGCAAGAACTGCCCGCCGGAGGTCGATACGCTGGCCGGCCTCGCGCCGCTCGCCGGCTGGTACGACCGCGCCGCCGCGCTCGGCCACGGCACGCCGCAGCCGATGAGCGCGGAAGAGGCGTTCGCGGTGGCCAGGGCCGCGAGCCCGACGCCGCCGTCGCATCTGCCGGCCAATGGCGATCCCTCTGGGCTGCGTGCTGGCCAGAAGGTGACGGTGACGCCGGATGACAACGCACGTGTCCCGGTCTCCGGCACGCTGGTGGCGGCGGATGCGACCGAGATCGTGATCCATCGGCATGATGCGCAGGCGGGAGATCTCCACATCCACTTCCCGCGGCTGGGGTTCGAAGTGGTGGCGGCTTAGTGGGAGTTTGAGTCGAGACGTAGCGACTCGGGCGGTGCACCTCGCCCCGCCTGAAGCAGAGCGATCGCATACTAAGGATATCACGGAAGCTACCAACACTTCCGTCAATTAGTTACGCCGTCATGCCCGGGACAGGCCCGGCCATGACGATGGGGCGAGCGACGAACACAAAGCCTCTACTGTCGTAGCAGCGAAAGCCACATCAAAGCCAACGAAGACCAAGGGAGAAGCACATGACGTCCGAGACCAACAAGCAGATCTGCCGGGACTACTTCAAGGCCTTCCTCGCGCGCGATGCGGCGTGGATGGGGAAGCATGTCGCCAAGACGTTCGTGCGCCACGATCCCGGACTGGATTTCGAAGTGCGCGGGCCGGAGGGCGTGCTGCAGCTGCATGATGCGCTGATGCCGGCGTTTCCCGACATGAAGCTCGACCTCCTGGATCTCGTCGCCGAGGAGGACAAGGTGCTGGTGCGGCTGGTGATCCGCGCCACGCATACCGGTCCGTTCGGGCCGATGGCGCCGACCGGCAAGCCGATCCGCGTCGCCGTGCTCGATCTGTTCAAGATCCAGGACGGCGTGCTGGTCGAGCACTGGGCGCAGCTGGACAATCTCGGCATGCTCAAGCAGCTCGGCGCGATCGCGGCCTGATCCCGGCGCCTGACGCTACTTGCGGCTCGCCGTCAGTTGCTGCCGGTAGCGTTCGGCGTCCCAGTTGAGCAGCATCTGCTCGTGCTGGGACGAGAGATAGGTGATGTCAGCCGACAGTGGCAGTCGGCTGGTCACCAGCGCGAGACAGCTCAGCATCGCCTCCGCGCCGGGCGTCGCGTCGCCGCGGATGATGGCGCCGAGACCGGGCGCGAGGGCTGCGACGGGGGCGGGCAGGCCGTTCGCCTGCGCGCGCGCGAGCAGGGTGGGGAGAGCCTCGCTGCCCTCGACCGTCGGCAGGCCTGGGCCGAGAAACACGACATGGTCCGGATACAGCGAGCCGCCGGTGGCAACCGCGCGGCTGAACGGATCGGTCGCGATGCCGTGGCAGCTGGCATCATGCGGCGGGCGATAGTCGGTGCCGGCGCAGAGCCGGTGCAAGGCGGTCTCGTCGCCGGTCGGTGTCGCGCGCACGGGCAGGGCGAGCCTCGTCTCCACGTCGTGGACCAGCGCCTCGGCCGCCTCGCTGGTGTCGGCGCCGACCACCAGGCCGTGATTGCCGAGGATCAGAACATCGACGTGTTCGCGCGCGACGATCGCACTGACGGCGCGTGCCAGCGGCAGCCCAGGGTGGACGTAGTCGACGTAGCGCCATGAGAGGCCTGCGAGCCGCGCGGCAAATTCGTCGCGCGCGTCGCGGCGGGACGCCCAGGCGATGGTGTTGACGGCGTGGACGTGCAGCACGATCCGGTGCGGCAGCAGCGCATGCAAAGAGGTTTCGATCGAGGCGCGCAACGGGCCGGGCGCGGCCAGCGGGATGCGCTCGTCATCGCGGGCGAGCGCCTCGCGGGCCGCGGGCAGCAGCACCGGAACGAAGATGTCCTTGTCGTCAGCATCGGATAGCCAGGTGCCCGATGCCTTGACCCAGAGCACGTCGTCGTCCTTCAGCGAGGAGTTGCCGCCGGCGCCCTGCACCAGCAGCATGTTGCGGCCGACGCGCGCCGACATCGCGCGCAACGTATGCAGCTCTCCGGGCTCGCGCATCTCTCGTCTCCTCGTCACCAGCCGAGCCGCGGCATCGTCCAGTTCGGCATGCGGCTCGCGGAAGCAGCGAGCTTGCGCGTCGCAGCAGCCAGGTCGGGTGCGCCGGCGAGCGTCGTGCGATGCACGCCATCGGCGAGCAGCAAGCTCTGCAGTCCCATCGCGCGGGCGCCGGCGACGTCGTGGTCGAGCGAGTCGCCGATCATCAGCACGCGGTGCGGATCGACATCGCCGAGTTGCTCCAGCGCCGCCGCGAAGATCGGCTGATACGGCTTGCCGACGAACGACACCGGGCCGCCGAGCCATTCATAGGCACGGGCGAGGGTGCCCGGCGCGGGCACGAGGCCGGTCGCGCCGAACATCATCAGGTCGGGATTGGCGCAGATCATGGGCACACGGCGTGCGGCCGCCTGTCTGAACCGCTCGCGCCAGAGGTCGGGCTCGGCGAGTTCGTCGTCGAGGCCGCCGAGCAGGATAAAATCGGCGTCGCGCGTGTCCGTCACCAGCGCGAGGTCGAGCCCTTCGATCAGCGAGCCGTCGTTGCCGCGCGTGATCAGGAAACAGGCGTTGCCGCAATCGGTGAACGGCGCGCGGGCGCGGTCGCGCAGGCCCGTCCAGGTCACTTCGCCCGAGGTGAGAATGCCGTCATAGCTCGAGCGCGGCAGGCCGAGCCGGGCGAGCCGCTCGGCATTGGCGGTCGCGCGCTTGCCGGAGTTCGACAGCACGACGATGTGCTTGCCGGCGGCGCGGAGCTTAAGCACGCAGTCATGTGCGGCCGGGAACACCGCGCGGCCATCATGCAGCGTGCCCCATTGGTCGAGCAGCACGTGATCGAACCGGTCGGCGATCGCGGACAGGCCGCTGATCTCACAGGCGGCGGCCGTCATCGCGGCGGCCCCTGCAAGGCCAGCAGCGCGGTGCCGTAGCTCGCCTCGGTCTGCGCGGCGACGCTGACGGGCACGCCGATGATGCGTTTGCGGATCGCAGTCCATCTATCGTTCTTCGCGCCGCCGCCGATGCTGATCACCCGCCGCAGCGCCGGCGCGCCGAGCGCCTGCAGCCGTTGATAGGCGAGCGCTTCGACGCCGGCGATGCCTTCGAGCAGCGCCTGGAAGAAGCGGTGGTCCTCGGCCGGCCGCGGCGTGATCCGCGGCGCCATCGCGGGATCGGCGATCGGGAAGCGCTCGCCCGGCTTGGGGAGCGGATAGTAGTCGAGCCCGGTCGTGTCGTCGGGGCGCAGCTGCGGTGTCATCAGGTCCATGTCGTCGGCGGAGAAATGCGCGAGCAGCGCGGCGCCGCCGGAATTCGAGGCGCCGCCAGCGAGCCATTTGTCGCCGAGCCGGTGCGAGTAGACGCCCTGCGCGGCGGCGAAGATCGGCTGCGTGGCGACCAGCTTCACCACCAAGGTGGTGCCGAGCGAGGTCACCGCATCGCCCGGCGTCTCGGCGCCGGTCGCGATGAAGGCCGCCACGCCGTCGGTGGTCCCGGCCACGATGCGTGCCGATGACGACAGGCCGAGCGCGCGCGCGATCGAGGGATGTATGTCGGAAAACGGCGTGCCGGGCACCAGGATCTCCGGCAGCACGGCACGGGGGACATCGAGCTGATCGAACCAGCGCGGCCATTCGCGCCGGATCGGATCATAGCCGAGCTTGAGCGCGTTGTTCTCGTCGCTGACGCCATGGCGGCCGGCGAGCCGTCCGGCGATCCAGTCGGCCTGATGCACGGCATGGCGCGCGCCGCCGGTTGCGGCGAGCAGATGCAGCAGCTTGGCGAGCGCGCTGCTCGCGCCATGCGCGCCGCTCTCGGCCGGCGCGATCGCGGCGATGCGCCGGGCTTCATCGGCCGCGCGCGCGTCGTTGTACATCAGCCCGCGCGAGCGGGGCCGTCCGTCCGCATCGATCAGCAGCAGCGTGCCCGAGGTGCCGTCGACCGCGATGCGCGCCACGGTTTGCAGATCGACGCTTCTGCCGAGCCGGTCGATCGTAGCGATCGTCGCCTGCCACCACAGCTCCGGGTCCTGATCGCTCGCCGCGCCGTCCTGTTGTGGCGCGGCGAGCGGAACCGCGGCCGCGCCCTGGATCGCGCCGCTGTGGTCGACGGCGCAGGCGCGCACGCCGCTGGTGCCCACGTCGATGCCGACAAACAACTCCGCCATACGACCTCACTCGTTGTCCGCCCGCGAGCATGAACCGGCTGGTTCCATCCGTCACGCCTGATGCGCTGCAGCATGTTTTCGGGATTGACGGCCGGATCGGTGTCTGCAATTTTTTGCAAGGTGTGAAGAATTTTGCAAGCAGGCAATCGCGCGTGACGACAGCTTCCGACAGGGCGCCCATGGTGGACGGCGAGGCCTCGCTGGCGACGCGCGCGGCGTGGCTGTATTTCGCGGCCGGGCTCACGCAATCGGAGGTCGCCGATCGCCTCAACATCCAGAGCACCAAGGCGCATCGCCTGATCGCCCGCGCCAGTCGCGAAGGCATGATCCGCGTCTTCGTCGAAGGCCCCGTCGCCGAATGCGTCGCGCTGGAGAATGCGCTGGCTGATCGCTACGGCCTCGATTTCTGCCGCGTCGCGCCGGATCTCGGCGAGGGCGACCTGCCGCTGAAGGCGTTGGCGCTGGAGGGCGCGAGCTTCCTGCGCCAGGTGCTGGAGCGCGGTGACGACAAGATCATCGGCGTCGGCCATGGCCGCACGCTCGCCGCCGTCGTCGCGCAGCTGCCGCAGACGCCGGCGCGCGACGTGCAGTTCGTGTCGCTGCTCGGCGGCCTGACGCGGAAATTCGCCGCCAATCCGTTCGACGTCATCCATCGTCTCGCCGAGCGCACCGGCGCGGAAGCCTATCTGCTGCCCGTCCCGGTGTTCGCCAACTCCGTTGCCGACCGCCGCGTGCTGATGCAGCAGTTCGGCATCGCGGACGTGTTCGCGCTGGCGCAGCAGGCTTCGCTCTTGTTCGTCGGCATCGGCCAGATCCACGCCGACGGCTTCCTGGTGTCGAGCGGCATGATCAAGCCCGACGAGGTCGTCGAGCTGAAGCGCGCCGGCGCCTGCGCCGACCTGCTCGGGCATTTCTTCAATGCCGACGGCGAGCTGCTCGATCTCGATCTCTCCGCGCGCGCCACCTCGATGGCTGCAAGCGATCTCAAGACGCACCGCATCGTCGCCATCGGCGGCGGCGGGGCCAAGATCAAAGCGCTGCGCGCGGTGCTGCGCAGCGGCTTCCTGAACGGTCTCATCATCGACGAGACCACCGCTCAGGCACTCACTACCGACAAGCCGGAGAAAACATCCGGTCACTTCAAGAACAAAAGTCGGAAGGGCAGGTAACGCGACCACGTCAACCAATAAGATTGGGAGGGTAGAAATGTACGATCGCGAAAAGAATCTCTTTGCATCCTACGCCGGCAAGCGCATCAGCCGACGTGATCTGCTCGACGGCGCCGCCAAGCTCGGCATCGCCGGTGCCGCCGCCAACACCGCCTTCGCCTCGGCGATGTCGAAGGCGATGGCCGCGGATTTCAACTGGAAGGCTCATAGCGGCAAGACCGTCAAGCTGCTGCTGAACAAGCACCCTTACGTCGATGCGATGATCGGCGACATCGAGGCGTTCAAGAGCCTGACCGGCATGAACGTCACCTACGACATCTTCCCGGAGGACGTCTATTTCGACAAGGTGACGGCAGCGCTGTCGTCGAAGTCCGATCAGTACGACGCCTTCATGACCGGCGCCTACATGACCTGGACCTATGGTCCGGCCGGCTGGATCGAGGATCTCAACACCTACATCAAGGATCCCGCCAAGACCAATCCGGCGTTCGCCTGGGACGACGTGCTGCCCGGGCTGCGCTCCTCGACCGCCTGGGACGGTGTCGCCGGCTCCGAGCTCGGCTCCGGCAAGGCCAAGCAGTGGTGCATCCCGTGGGGCTATGAGCTCAACAACGTCACCTATAACCGCAACATCTTCAGCAAGGTCGGCGTCAAGCCGCCGAGCAATCTCGACGACATGCTGGAGGTCGCGGCCAAGATCACCAAGGATGCCGGCGGCCCCTATGGCGTCGGCGTTCGCGGTTCGCGCTCCTGGGCCTCCATCCATCCCGGCTTCCTCTCGGCCTATGCGAATTTCGGCCAGAAGGACTTCGTGATGGAGAGCGGCAAGCTCAAGGCCGCGATGAACACCAAGGCTTCGAAGGAGTTTCACGAGAAGTGGGTCAAGATGATCCAGGGCTCGGGTCCGAAGAACTGGTCGACCTACACCTGGTACCAGGTCGGCACCGATCTCGGTGCGGGCGCCTCCGGCATGATCTTCGACGCCGACATCCTCGGCTACTTCATGAACGGCGGCGACAACAAGGAGCGCGGCAATCTCGGCTACGCCCCGTTCGCGGCCAATCCGGCCGCCAAGGCGCCGACGCCGAACGTCTGGATCTGGTCGCTGGCGATGTCGAGCTTCTCCAAGCAGAAGGACGCGGCCTGGACCTTCATGCAGTGGGCAACCTCGCTCGAGCATGATCTGTTCGGCGCCCGCAAGATGGACTTCGTCAATCCGGTCCGCACGTCGGTGTGGAAGGACAGCGAATTCCGCGACCGCATCGCCAAGTCCTACCCCGGCTATCTCGATCAGCACGACATGTCGGCGCCGGGCGCGAAGATCTACTTTACGGCGCAGCCGCTGTTCTTCGATCTCACGACGGAGTGGGCGGCCTCGCTGCAGAAGATGGTGGCCAAGGAGGTCAGCGTCGACGAAGGCCTCGACAAGCTGGCCGACAGCATCAACCGTCAGTTGAAGCAGGCCGGCCTCGGCTGAGGCCGGACGCCGACTCTCCACGACCACCTGCCGGTCCGGCCGCTCCCCACTAGCGTCCGGACCGGCTCATCTTCCTGGGACGATGTGATCACGCCTGTCATGAGCATGGCCGAACTTGTCGAGACAGAAGCGACGCCGCGCCGCACGAAACGCTGGCGCGGACGGCTGCTGCCGTATCTGCTGAGCCTGCCGGCGCTGCTGGTCTGCATCGCCATTCTGGTGCCGTTCGTGACCGCGGCGATCTATTCGCTGCAGCGCTACCGGCTCAACCTGCCGTATCTGCGCGGCTTCATCGGCATCGACAACTACATCGATTTCCTGTCCGATCCGGCGTTCTGGAACACGCTGCGGATCTCGCTGGTCTACACCGCGGTCACCGTGATCGCCGAGCTGCTGCTTGGCCTGGGCATCGCGCTGCTGCTGCGGCGGCCGACGCGCTTCCACAATGCGGTCTCGATCATGCTGCTGCTGCCGCTGATGACGGCACCGGCGATCGCGGCCCTGATGTGGAAACTGATGACCAATCCGAGCTTCGGCATCCTGTCCTATCTGGTCGGCCTGCTCGGCGTGACCGACTTCAAATGGGCATCCGACCCGTCGACCGCGCTGTTCACGGTCGTGCTGGTCGACGTCTGGGTCTACACGCCCTTCATCATGATCCTGCTGCTGGCCGGCCTGCGCTCGCTGCCGCGGCAGCCGTTCGAGGCGGCGGCGCTCGACGGCGTGCCGGCGAGCTTCGTGTTCTTCCGCATCACCCTGCCGATGCTCGCGCCCTACATCATCACGGCGTCGCTGTTCCGGCTGCTCGACTCGATCCAGCAGTTCGATATCGTCTATGCGATGACGCAAGGCGGGCCCGGCGACCGGCTGATGGTGTTCCAGGTCCAGGCCTATCTCGAATTCTTCCAGTACACCAATGTCGGACGCTCGGCCGCGCTGTTGATGATCCTGTGGCTGATCACCAACATCCTGTCCAACATCTTCATCAAGAACTGGCTGCGGCTGCGCGCACGCGCCCATGGTCACGCCTGAGGAGGATGTCATGGATCACTCCACTCTGGCAGGGCGCATCTTCCGCGGCATCGCGCTGTCGCTGGTGCTCGTCTTCTTCATGTTTCCGATCGTCTGGATCTTCCTGATGTCGTTCCAGACCAACGAGCAGATCCTGCGCATTCCGCCGCGCATCCTGTTCGAGCCGACGCTCGCCAATTACGAGGCGCTGATCTCGGGGCAGCTGAAGACCGCTGCCGGCAATCTGCAGCTCACCTTCATGCGCAACCTCATGAACAGCTTCGTGCTGTCGAGCGCCTCGGTGGTCCTGGCGCTGCTGCTCGGCGTGCCCGCCGCCTATGCATTCGCGCGCTTCAAGTTCCGCCTCGGCGAGACCATCGCCTTTACGCTGCTGTCGTTCCGCTTCGCGCCGCCGCTCCTGGTGCTGCTGCCGTTGTCGCTCTACTATCAGCAGCTCGGCCTCAACGACACGTATTTCGGCATCGTCTGGGTCTACCAGCTGATCGCGCTGCCGCTGATCCTGTGGATCGTGCGCGGCTATTTCGAGGACATCAGCCCCGACATAGAGCATGCCTATCGGCTGGCGGGGCACTCCTGGCGCGAGGCGTTCACGCGCATCGCCGTTCCGCTGGCGGGGCCGGGCATCGCCGCGGCAGGGCTGTTGTCCTTCATCTTCTGCTGGAACAATTTCGTCTTCGCGCTGATCCTGGCATCTGCCGACAAGCAGCCGGTCACAGTCGGCGCGCTCGCTTTCGTGACGGCTTCCGGCATCCAGTACGGCCAGATCGCCGCCGCCATCGTGCTGTCGGTGACTCCGACCCTGCTGCTCGCGCTGTATGCGCAGCGCTATCTTGTCGAAGGCCTGTCTCTCGGTGCGGTCAAGGGTTGAGGACACATGGCGCGTCTCGAGCTGAAATCCGTCGACAAGAGCTTTGGCGCCGTCAGCTGCGCCAAGGGCGTGTCGCTGACGGTCGAGCCCGGCGAGATCGTCGCCGTGTTCGGTCCATCGGGCAGCGGCAAGACCGTGCTGCTGCGCATGATCGCAGGCATGTTCGAGCCTGATGCGGGGGACATCCTGGTCGGCGGCCGCTCGATCGTCGATGCGCCGCCGGAGCAGCGCGGCATCGGCATGGCGTTCCAGAACTTCGCGCTGTTCCCGCACATGAGCGCGCGCGACAACATCGCAAGCGGCCTGCGCGCGAGCGGCGCGGCCGACATCGCCGCGAAAGTGACGGCGATGAGCCGGCTCTTGAAGATCGAGCACGTGCTCGGCCACCGGCCGCGCGAATTGTCCAATGGCCAGAAGCAGCGGACGGCGCTGGCGCGGGCGCTGATCGGCAATCCTGAGGTGCTGCTGCTCGACGATCCGCTGCGCAATGTCGATGCCAAGCTGCGCTACGAGATGCGGCTGGAGCTGCCGAGCCTGTTGCGCCGGAGCTCAGCGGCGGTGCTGTATGTGACACAGGACTATCGCGAAGCGATGGCGATTTCCGATCGGATCGCCGTACTGATCAATGGCCGGCTGGTGCAGGTCGCGCGCCCGGAGGACATCTATGCGCGGCCGGCGTCGGTCGCGGTGGCGCGGCTGTTCGGGGATCCCAGCATCAATCTCTCGGAGGTCGCCCCGGTGGCCGAGCAGGGCCGGCTGATCGCGACCGTGGCCGGGACCCACATACGGCTCGATGCCGACCTACAAGCCCTCGAGGCACGCCAGCGCTGCTGGCTCGGCGTCAGGCCCGACGATGTCGTCGTGACACGTCAGGGCGGCGAGGGAGCGATTCCGGCACGCATCGTCGCGATCACGCCGTTGCATGAGCGCGCCGTCGTGCTGCTGCGCTTTGCCGATGGGTCCGAATGGCTCGCTGCGCTGGCGCCCGAGGCCTTGGACGCTGGCGCCGACGATGAGGTGTTCGTCCGGTTCGCGCCCGAAACGGCGCTGCTGTTCGATCATGCCACGGGAGACCGCATCGGGCTCTCGCCACGGCGGCAGGCGGCGTGAGGATCTGACACTTAAGAGTTTGATATGGGCATGCTCGAAATCCGCAACGTCGACAAGATCTATCACACCAGGGGCAAGCCTGATGTCCATGCGGTGCGCGCGCTCGACATGGACATCAGGTCGGGTGAGATCGTCGCACTGCTCGGCTCGTCCGGCTGCGGCAAGACATCGACCCTGCGCATGATCGCCGGGTTCGAGAACGTGAGTTCCGGATCGATCAAACTGGCGCAGCGCCCGATCCACGATCTGCCGCCGGCGAAGCGCAGGGTGGCGATGGCGTTCGAGGGCTACTCACTGTATCCGCCGCTGACCGTGCGCGAGAACATCGGCTTCGCGCTCAAGGCGCAGCAGCTGTCGCGCGCCGAGATCGCGCAGCGCGTCGACAGCATCGCCCGGCTGGTCGAGATCGAGGACATCCTCGATCATTATCCGCGCGCGCTGTCCGGTGGCCAGCAGCAGCGCGTGTCGCTGGCACGCGCGCTCGTTCGTGACGCCGAGCTGTATCTGCTGGACGAGCCGATGGGGCAGCTGGAGCCGCAGCTGCGCGCGGTGCTGCGCGGCCGCATCAAGGGCCTGCTGGCCGAGCGCGGCATGACCGCGATCTTCGTGACCCATGACCAGACCGAGGCGAGCGCGCTCGCCGATCGCATCGCCGTGATGGAGGACGGCGTGCTGCAGCAGTTCGCCGGCGAACGCGAGCTGAAGAACCGTCCGGCCAATCTGTTCGTCGCAAGCTTCATCGGCGAGCCGCCGATGAACCTGCTCGACGTCGCGGTTGCCCAGGAGGAGGGCGGCTTCCGTCTGTCGGTGGGCTCCGACCTTGCCTTTCATATCGCCCGGCAGACGCTGGATTTGGACGCACAGCAGGCGCTGGTGCAGGCCGGTCGGATCAAGATCGGCATCCGGCCGCAGCGCATCGCGATCGGCAGCGGCGAGGCGCGGCTGCGCGTCGTTTCCAACCAATGGCTCGGCGATCAGGCGCATGTCGCTGGCGAATGCGCGGGACACATGCTGGTCGCGGTCAGTCCCAGCAAGGTCGCCGCGCGGCCCGGCGACCTCGTGCCCTGTGCGCTGGAGGCGCGTCATCTCCACATCTTCGGCGCCGACGGCAACTGCATCCGCCATGCGGAGGCGCGTTGAGCATGGGCTCCGCCGCGACCCGCGACGTGATCATCGGCATCGACGCTGGGACGTCGGTGATCAAGGCGGTTGCGTTCGCGCGCGATGGCAAGCAGATCGGCGACTTCGCGATCCCCAACAGCTACACCACGGCGCCGGGCGGTCGGGTCGAGCAGGACATGGCCAGGACCTGGACCGACACGGTGGCCGCGTTGCGCGGCCTAGGCGCCGCGCTGCCGGATCTCGCCCCACGCGTTGCCGCGATCGCCGTGACGGGGCAGGGCGACGGAACCTGGCTGATCGATGCCGACGGCCATCCGGTTGCGCCCGCTCTGCTGTGGCTCGACTCGCGGGCTGCAGGCCTGGTCGAATCGTTCCGCGCGGGCGAACTCAACGCCGCGCACTATCGACGCACCGGATCGGGGCTCAATGCCTGCCAGCAGGGTCCGCAGCTGGCTTGGCTGCAGACGCATGATGCCGAGATGCTGGGTCGCGCGCGCACCGTGTTCCATTGCAAGGATTGGCTCTATTTCAAGCTGACCGGCGAGCGCGCCACCGATCCGTCGGAAGCGACGTTCTCCTGTGGCAATTTCCGCAAGCGCAGTTTCGACGCCGAAGCCGCTGATCTGATCGGCATCTCCGACTCGGCACGGCTGTTTCCTGATGTCGTCGATGGCGTCGTGACGACGCATCGCATGACGGCCGCGGCAGCGGCGGAGACCGGCCTGCCGGAAGGCGTGCCTGTGTCGCTCGGCTATGTCGACGTCATCTGCAACGCGCTCGGCGGCGGGCTGTACGATCCCGCTCCAAATGTCGGCTGCACCATCATCGGCTCGACCGGCATGCACATGCGGCTGGTGAACGGCCAGGACGCCGTGACGCTGAACGCCGAAGCGACCGGCTACACGATGCCGTTCCCGGTGCCGGGTCACTACGCGCAGATGCAGTCGACCATGGCGGCGACGTTAAACATCGACTGGTTGCTCGATGTCGCGCGCGGCGTCCTCGCCATGGAAGGCATTGCGCGGTCGCGCCACGACCTGATCAGGCGGCTGGATGAGCGTGTGCTCCAGGCGAAGGCGGGTGAGCTGCTGTATCATCCCTTCATCTCGGATGCGGGTGAACGCGGCCCGTTCGTGTCGCACGAGGCATCTGCGCAATTGATCGGACTGCGCACCCGTCATGGCTATTGGGACCTGATGCGCGCGGTCATGGAGGGTCTGGCCTTCGCCGCGCGCGACTGCTACGCGGCGATGGGGTCGCTGCCGGCAGAGATCCGGCTGACCGGCGGTGCGGCCCGCAGCCGCGCGCTCGGTGCCATTCTCGGTGCCGCGCTCGGCAGCACGATCCGGGTCTGCCGGCGCGAGGAGGCGGGCGCTTCGGGCGCCGCGATGATCGCCGCCGTCGCCACCGGCCTTTACCCGGACATGACGGTTTGCGCGGAGGAGTGGGTGAGACCGTATCTGGATGAGCCGCAAGCGCCCGACGCGGCGCTGACGGAACGCTATGCGCAGCTGTTCCCGGCCTATGTCGACGCGCGGCTGGCGGCGCGTCCGGTGTGGAAGCAGCTTGCGGCGCAGCGCGCGGGAGCCAATCATGTCTAGCTCCATCGCGATCATCGGCGACCGCTTCATGCTGCCCTCGGTATTCGCCGAGCGCATCACCGCGATCTGCGGCGATCGTCTCGAGATCCGCATGCTCGAGCAGCCCTGGCCGGACGAGCCGATGGAGCATGGCTATGCCGGCTCCAAGCTCGACGGTCTGAAGGAGTTCATGGGCGATCCCGATGAGCTCGCCGAATTCATCGGCGAAGCGCCGCTGCTGGTGACCCATCTGGCGCCGATCTCGCGCGCGATGCTGCAGCGGCTTCCAAGCCTGAAATTCATCGCGGTGTCCCGCGGCGGCCCGGTCAATGTCGACATGCAGGCCGCGCGCGATCATGGTGTGCTGGTGGTCAACACGCCCGGACGCAACGCCAGCGCGGTCGCGGAATTCACCATCGGCGCGATGCTCGCGGAGACACGGCTGATCCGCAGCGGGCACGAGTCGATGCGGAGCGGGGAGTGGCGCGGTGATCTCTACCGCGCCGACCGCACCGGACGCGAGCTCGGCGAGATGACCGTCGGCATCGTCGGCTACGGCGCGATCGGCACCCGCGTCGTCAAGCTGCTGAAGGCGTTCGGCTGCAAGATCCTGGTCACCGATCCCTACGTCCAGCTCAGCGCGCAGGACCGCAACGACGGCGTCGAGCACGTCGCGCTGCCCGAACTGCTGGTGCGTGCCGATGTCATCAGCCTGCATGCCCGGGTGACGCAGGAGACCACCGGCTTCATCGATCGCGACGCGCTCGCGAGAATCAAGCCGGGTGCCATCCTCATCAACACGGCGCGCGGGCCGCTGGTCGACTATGACGCGCTCTATGACGTGCTCAGCTCGCAGCGCCTGGCCGGTGCGATGCTCGACACGTTTGCGGTCGAGCCGGTGCCGCCGGACTGGCCGCTGCTGCAGCTTCCCAATGTCACGCTGACGCCGCACATCGCCGGCGCCTCGGTGCGTACCGTCACCTTTGCCGCCGACCAGGCGGCCGAAGAGGTTCGCCGCTATCTCGCCGGCGAGCCGCCGCTCAATCCCTGCTGACGAAAGGTCTTTCGAATGAATCGCGAGGAACGACTGCTGCGCGAGAACATCATCGCAAAATGCCGATGGATGAACGCATCGGGGCTGAACCAGGGGACGTCCGGCAACATCTCCGCCCGTTACAAGGACCGGATGCTGATCACGCCGTCGGCCACGCCCTACGACGCGATGAAGCCGGAGATGATCGCCTCGATGCCGCTCGAAGGCGACTACGGCTCCTGGGACGGGCCGCTGAAGCCGTCGACCGAATGGCGGTTTCATCTCGACATCATGCGCGGCCGCCCCGATGTAGGCGGCGTCGTGCATACGCATTCGACCTACGCCACTGTGCTCGCGATCGCGCGCAAGCCGATTCCGGCCTGCCACTATATGATGGCGGCGTTCGGCGGCACCGACATCCGCTGCGCCGGCTATGCGCGGTACGGCACGGCCGAGTTGTCCGAGCTCGCGCTGCAGGCGCTGGAGGGACGCAATGGCTGCCTGCTTGCCAATCACGGCATGATCGCGGTGGGCGCCAATCTCGACAAGGCGATGTGGCTGGCGGTCGAGCTCGAGACCATCGCCAAGCAATATTATCTGTCGCTGGCGCTCGGCCAGCCGCACATCCTGGGCGACGCCGAGATTGCCGAGACGGCGCAGGGATTTTCCACCTACGGACTGCAGGATCCCAAGACAACTACAAAGGCAAAGGCCAAGCCCAAGCCGGCGAAGGCGACAACGAAGGCGCGGGCGGTTGCGGTGCGTCGCAAGCCTGACAAGAAGCGCAGCTCTTCGCGATGAACGCGACGGTCTCACGCAGCGGATCCGATTACGGCTTGTTGGACCTCGCCGTGATCGGCGGCGGCATCAATGGCGGTGGTATCGCCCGTGATGCCGCCGGCCGCGGCTTGAAGGTGCTGCTGTGTGAGAAGGACGATTTTGCGGAAGGCACGTCGTCGCGCTCGGGCAAGCTGATCCATGGCGGCCTGCGCTACCTCGAATACTACGAGTTCCGCCTGGTACGCGAGGCGCTGATCGAGCGCGAGGTGCTGCTGGCCTCGGCGCCGCACATCATCTGGCCGATGCGCTTCGTGCTGCCGCATTCGCCCGAGCAGCGCCCGGCCTGGCTGGTGCGCACCGGACTGTTTCTCTACGACCATCTCGGCGGCCGCAAGCAGCTGCCCGCGAGCCGCAATGTCGATCTCGCGCACGAGCCGGAAGGCGCACCGCTGCGCCCTGAGTTTCAACGCGGCTTCGAGTATTCGGACTGCTGGGTCGATGATGCCCGGCTCGTCATTCTCAATCTCGTCGAGGCCGCACGCAAGGGAGCCGTGATCCTGCCGCGCACCCGGGCGGTGAGCGCAAGGCGCGAGGGCGATTGCTGGCAATTGGAGATGCGGTCCGAAAGCGGCGAGCTGCGCACCGTCCGCGCCAAGGCGCTGGTCAATGCCGCGGGTCCCTGGGTGCAGGACGTGGTGCAGGGCGTCGCCGGCCTCAACTCGGCGCACAACGTGCGGCTCGTCAAGGGCAGCCATCTGGTGGTGCCGAAATTCTGGAGCGGATCGCAGGCCTATCTGCTGCAGAACACCGACCGCCGCGTCATCTTCGTGAACCCGTACGAGACTGATCTTGCGCTGATCGGCACCACCGACATCGTGCATGATGGCCGCGCCGAGGATGTTGCGATCGACGATCGCGAGACCGACTATCTGCTGGCCGTGCTCGACCGCTACTTCCGTGCCGCGCCCGGCAGGGCCGACATCATCCACGCCTTCTCCGGCGTGCGGCCGCTCTACGACGACAATGCCGACAATCCCTCGGCGGTCACGCGCGACTACGTGTTCGAGGTGCATGGCAGCGACGGCCAGCCGCCGCTGTTGTCGATCTTCGGCGGCAAGATCACGACGTTTCGCAAGCTCGCCGAGCACGCGCTGGAGCGCCTCGGTCCGTGGTTTCCGCAGATGGGGCCGGCCTGGACCGCGGGGGCCTGTCTGCCCGGCGGCGATCTCGGCTCGTCCTTCGATCGGTTCCTCGCCGATCTCACCAACGAGTATGCCGGCGTGCCGCGCGAGGTCGTGGCACATTACGCAAGGCTCTACGGCAGCTGTGCGCGCGATCTGCTCGGGCCGGCGCGGAACGCAGACGATCTCGGCCGTCATTTCGGCGGCACGTTCTATGAGCGCGAGCTGACCTATCTGCGCGAGCGGGAATGGGCGGTCACGGCCGCCGACGTGCTCGACCGCCGGACCAAGCACGGCCTGCATCTGAGCCGCGCCGAACGCGAGGCGTTCGAGCTGTATCTCTGAGCGCAGGCGAACGCTGTCCATCAAACATGGCGTGTCGGTGATCGTCGCGGGCCTGGTGCGATCGCAAGGAGAACTGGTGCAACGTTGACAGCGTCTGTTAGCGATAACATAATCGCCGCAACAAGGTTGAATCTGCAGGACGAGGAAACAAAGGTGGCGGTCGCGTTGTTCGATCTGGCAGGGCGGCGCGCCCTGGTGACCGGATCTTCCCAGGGAATTGGTCTGGCGCTCGCGCGTGGACTTGCCGAGGCCGGCGCGGAGGTCGTGCTCAACGGGCGCGACGAGGCGAAGCTTGCTGCTGCCGCGCGCGAGATCAAGGGATCGCGCGTCCTGGCGTTCGACGTCACCGATCACGCGGCCGTGCGCGCCGCGGTCGATCGCTTCGAGGCCGAGATCGGGCCGATCGACATTCTCGTCAACAATGCCGGCATGCAGCATCGCGCGCCGCTGGAGGACTTTCCCGAGGAAGCCTTCCAGCGCCTGCTGCAGACCAACATCGCCTCGGTGTTCAATGTCGGCCAGGCCTGCGCGCGGCACATGATCGGCCGCCACGCCGGCAAGATCATCAACATCGCCTCGGTGCAGACGTCGCTCGCGCGTCCATCGATCGCGCCGTATACCGCGACCAAGGGCGCGGTCGGCAATCTCACCAAGGGCATGGCGACGGACTGGGCCAAGCACGGCCTGCAGGTCAACGCCATCGCGCCGGGCTATTTCGACACGCCGCTCAACGCGGCTCTGGTCGCCGATCCCGCCTTCTCGGCCTGGCTCGAGAAGCGCACGCCGGCGGGACGCTGGGGCAAGGTGGAGGAGCTCGTTGGCGCCTGCATCTTCCTGGCCTCGGCGGCGTCGTCCTTCGTCAACGGCCACGTGCTCTATGTCGATGGCGGCATCACCGCCTCGCTCTGACGTCGACCTTAGAACCATCCATCGTGTTGCCTGCGGAGTGCCGAAATGAGTCGTGTCGTCGCGTTGATCGGCGCAGGTGCCATGGGTGGAGCGATCGGTGCGCGGCTCGCGCAAACCGGGACCCGGCTCGTCGTGTTCGATCTGGATCCCGCCAAGGTCGCAGCACTCGTTGCGCTCGGCGCGACAGCCGCTGCGTCGGCGGCCAAGGCTGCGGCCGATGCCGATGCCGTCATCCTCAGCCTCAACTCGCCCAAGATCGTGCGCGCGGCCGTGTTCGGCGCGGAAGGCGTTGCCGCTGGCGCGCGCAGGGGAACGCTGGTCATCGACATGTCCTCGATCGACCCCGAGGCGACGCGCGCGCTCGCAGCTGATGTGGCTGCAGCCGGGCTGCGCTGGGTCGACAGTCCGCTCTCCGGCGGCGCGCCCAAGGCTGCGATCGGCCAATTGACCTGCATGGCCGGCGGCGAGGCTGAAGATGTCGCCGAGGCGCGCGCGGTGCTGGCCGAGGTCGCGTCGAACTACACGCATATGGGGCCGAGCGGGGCGGGGCAGGTCACCAAGCTGATCAACCAGGTGCTGTGCGGCCTCAACTTCATGGCGGTCGCCGAGGCCACGGCGCTGGCGCAGGCGGCCGGCGTCGATGCGGCGAAAATCCCTCAGGCGTTGCGCGGCGGGCGCGCCGACAGCGCGATCCTGCAGGAATACATGCCGCGCTTCGTTGATCGCGACTATCGCCCGACGGGCCGCATCGACAACATGGTCAAGGACCTCAACGGCGCGCAGGACCTGGCGCGGCAGACCGGCGTCGCGATGCCGATGACCGCGGTCTGCGCCGAGATCCATCGGCTGCTGACGGCCGTGGGACTCGGTGCGATGGACCAGGCGGCGCTGATGGAATATTGGGCGACGCGCGCGCCGCCGGAATGATCAGTCGTGTCTCGTCTCAGTTGATCTCGTGGGCGTTGACGAAGATCGAATAGAGCGACGTCTGCGCGGTGATGTAGAGCCGGTTGCGCTTCGGGCCGCCGAAGGTGACGTTGGCTACGATCTCCGGCACCGGAATGCGTCCGATCAAGGTGCCGTCGGATGCGTAGATCGCGACCGCATCGCCGGTCGACGTCCAGATGTTGCCGTTGCGGTCGATGCGGAAGCCATCGAAGAAGCCGGCCGGAGAGGTCGCGAATACGCGGCCGTTGCCGACCGTGCTGCCGCTTTCAGCCACATCATAGACGCGGATGACCGCGGGCAGGCCCGGCACGTGGGTCGCACCGGTGTCGGCGACGTAGAGCAGGCGCTCGTCGGGCGAGAACGCGAGGCCATTCGGCTTGACCATGTCGGTGACGACGGCCGCGACCTCGCCGCTTGCCGGATCGAAGCGATACACGTTGCTGGCGCCGATCTCGCTCGCCGCCGCGTGGCCCTCATAGGCGCTGTCGATGCCGTAGGTCGGATCGGAGAACCAGATCGTGCCGTCCGACTTCACCACGGCATCGTTCGGCGAGTTGAAGCGCTTGCCCTCGACGCGGTCGACCAGCCCGGTCCAGCTGCCGTCATGCTCCAGCCGGGAGATGCGCCGGCCGCCGTGCTCGCAGGCGATGACGCGGCCGAGCGCGTCCCTTGTGTGGCCGTTGTGATAGCCGCACGGCGTCTCGAACACCGAGACCGAGCCATCGGTCTCGTCGAAGCGCATCAGGCGGTCGTTGGGAATGTCCGACCACAGCAGCGACTTCGCCGCGGGCACGTAGACAGGGCCCTCGGCCCAGCGGCAGCCGGTCCAGAGCTTTTCCAGCTTGGCGTGTCCGATGATCAGGGCATTGAAGCGCGGGTCGCGGATGTCGTAGGTGCTCACGGGCGAATGTCTCCGGCAGCTGATGTGCGGTCAGTCGGTGGGCAGTGGAAAATCGTCGGCCTTGAACACGGTGTGGAAGATCGAGCCGTCGAACATCTCCATCAGCCCGCCCGTCACCTCGCGGCTCTCCGCGCGCACTGGCGAGGCCAGCGCCTGCTCGATCGCGGCGTGCGACGGATAGCGGATCGCCAGCACCATCTCATAGCGCTGCGCGTCGCTGTCGCTGTCCTCCTGGCGCAGCACGCGAACCTCCTCGGCCCCTGGAAACCGCGTCCACAGCGGTACCAGTTTTTCGCGAACATAGGCGGTGAACTCGGCTTCCCGGCCGGGCTTTACGCGGCCATTGAAGAAAGCG
Organism: Bradyrhizobium sp. HKCCYLS20291; assembly: GCF_051167715.1. Lineage (NCBI taxonomy): Bacteria > Pseudomonadati > Pseudomonadota > Alphaproteobacteria > Hyphomicrobiales > Nitrobacteraceae > Bradyrhizobium > Bradyrhizobium sp. HKCCYLS20291. Next base: position 61,153 of record NZ_JBNPTO010000006.1, read on the forward strand.
CAACGGATGTACATCGGTATTTGCTCGTCTGCATGAGAATAAGGATCGGCGGCCGGCGTGGTGCCGGCCGCCGAGGGAGTGCAAGAGACGTGTTACTCCAGCCCCCAGACCTTCTTGTAGGCGTTGCGATAGCCGTTGCCGGGGTCGAACGTGTTGGTCGGGCCGCCGTCGAACTCGACATTGGCCTTGGTTACCACGTGCAGCGGCGAGACGTAGCCGGACCACTTCTCGCCGGCCACGGCGCGGTTCAGCTCGTCGACCAGCTGCCAGCCCTGCAGGTTGAGCGGCTCGGCGACCGTGACGGCCTGGTAGGAGCCCGAGCGGATGCGCTGGTAGGCGCTCTCGGAGCCGTCGCCGGCGGCGACGTTGACCGGCGCGCCGGTGCCCTTGATGCCGGCGGCGGCGAGCGAGGGCGTCATGAAGTCATAATAGAGGTCGTTGATCGCGAGCGAATGCGTCCACGCGGCGCCGTGCTTCTGCAGCAGCGAGGTGGTGAGCTGCGGCATGCGCGTCGAGGTCTCGGCGATCGGAGTGTCGACCCATTCGAGCACCTTGCCGCCGAGGCCCTCGATGACCTCCTTCATCTTCTTGGCCTTGGCGATCGCGATCTCATAGGTCGAATCGGTGAAGATGATCACGCCCGGCTTGCCGTTGGCGTCGACGAAGGCCCAGTTGGCGGCAGCGGTGGAGACGGCCATCGGGTCAGTCGTGACGTTGGCGAACACGCCGGCCTCGGCGACCGGGCCGATCACCGGCGCGGCATGCCAGGACACCATCGGGATCTTCGCGGCCTTGGCCGCTTCCATGCCCGGCTTCTGCTCGACGGCGTCGAAACCGCAGATCACGAGGCCGTCGGGCTTCAAGGTCATCGCCTGGCCGAACGCCGCGGTGCGGCCGGAGACCGAGCCGGCGCCGTCGAGCGTACGCACGGTCCAGCCCGCGGCCTTGGCGGCTTCCTCGATGCCCTTGGTGACGCCGAGCACGCCGCCGTTCTTCATGTCGGACGCGAGCACGACGATGGTCTTGCCCTTGGCGATCTTCGGACCCGTGGTCGGGCCATCCCATTTGTCGACCTTGGTGGCGTATTTGTCGACGAAGGCTTTTGCGTCCGCGAGCGGATCGGCATGGACGGCCGTCAGGCCGAAGGCGAGGCCGGCGGCGATGGCGCCGGTTCGTAGCAAGGCGTGCAACATGGACGTTCTCCCTGGTGTGATGCTGGTCCGGTTTGTCACCGGACTTGTTGTCGTGGCCGGCTCATCGCCGATCACGTAGTCCGTGAACTCAATTCTTCGGTTCGGGCGCTCCCATCGGCTGCTTGGCGACCGCGCCTCGCTTGCGCTGGGCATAGCCGGCCATGCCGATCGCCGCGAGCAGGGTGACGCCGTTGAACAGCGGCTCGACCCAGAACGAGCCGCCGAACTGCTGGATGCCGGCGATGCCGACGGCGAGCACGGCGACGCCGATGATGGTGCCCCAGACATTGACGCGGCCGGGCTTGATCGTGGTCGAGCCGAGGAAGGCGCCGACCAGCGCCGGCAGCAGATATTCGAGGCCGACGCTGGCCTGGCCGATGCGCAGCTTCGAGGCGAGCAGCACGCCGGTGACGGCGGTCAGCGCGCCCGAGGTCATGAAGGCGCCGACGGTGAAGCGCTGCACCGGAATGCCGTTCAGTGCCGCCGTCTTCGGATTGGCGCCGATCGCGTAGATGTAGCGGCCGAGCGGCAGATATTCGAACACCAGCCACATCGCGAGCGCCAGCGCGAGCACGTAGAAGCCGGTGATCGGCAGGCCGAAGATCATCTGGCCGTTGAGCGCGAGAAAACCCTCCGGCAGCATCGCCACGACCTGGCGGCCGCCGGTGTGCCACAGCGCCAGCGCATAGAGAACTGTGCCGGTGCCGAGCGTGGCGATGAAGCTGTCGATGCGCGCGACCTCGACCAGCAGGCCGTTGAGCAGACCGGTGAAGGCGCCGAGGCAGATGACGATCAGGACGGCGACGGGCCAGGGCAGGCCGAGCGAGGTCTGCAGGCTGATGACGAGGATGTGCCAGAGCACGATGCCATAGCCGACCGTGAGGTCGATCTTGCCGGCAGCCATCGGGATCATCGCCGCCAGCGACAGCATCGCGATGATCGACTTGTCGGAGACGATCGAGCGCAGGTTCAGCAGGGTGGGGAAGGTGTTGGGCAGCAGGATCGAGAACAGCACGATCAATGCGACGGTGATGATCGGCAGGCCGTAGACCGGCAGCAGCCGCGAGATCTTCTGCGGCAGCGAGGCGCCGGCGAGATCGGCGCGCGTCGGCTCCAGCGCATTCGACTCGATCGAGTTCATTCCCATCACGTTCCTCCCGGCCGACTTGCGTCGCCGCTCGACTTGTTCCTTACGCGGCCTCGGACGCCGAAGCGGCGGTGATCAGCGCTTCGGTCGTCAGCGCCGCCCCTGAAATCTCGGCAATGATCCGGCCGCGGTTGAACACCAGGGCGCGGTGGCAGATATGCGCGACCTCTTCGAAATCAGTGGAGACCACGACGACGGCGAGGCCAGCTGTGATGGCGCGCGCGATCAGCCGGTAGATCTCGGCCTTGGCGCCGACATCGACGCCGGCGGTCGGATCCTCGGCGACCAGCAGCTTGCGGCCCGTCGCCAGCCAGCGTCCGACCACGACCTTCTGCTGATTGCCGCCCGACAGGCCTTCGATCGCGAGATGCGGATCATTCGGCCGCAGCCCGACCTGCGCGCCGAGCTGGACCGCATCATCGGCCTCGCGTCGCGGCGCGAGCACGTCGAACAGGCCGCGGCCGCAGGCGCCGGGATTGAGGAATGCGTTCTCGCGGATCGACAGTGAGGCGGCGATCGACTCCTCGGTCCGGTCGCGCGCGACGAGGCCGATGCCGCTGGCCATCGCCGCCACCGGACTGGACAGATCGGGCGCCGTGCCGTCGATGCTGATCTCGCCGCGATGCGCCACCGCGCCGAACAGCGCGCGGCCGACATCCTCCTGGCCGGCGCCACGCAGGCCGACGAGGCCGAGCAACTCGCCCTCGCGGACGTCGAAATCCACCGGGCCTGCCTTGGGCGTGATGAGGTTGCGCACCGTCACGCGCGTCTTGCCCGTGTGCGAGGCAGCCTTCTCGAACATGTCGACCAGTGGCCGGCCGACGATCAGCCGCACCAGCTCCTCCGGCGAGGTCGCTGCGATCGCCGTCTCGCCGACCAGCTCGCCGTCGCGCAGCACGACGACGCGGTCGGCAATGCGGAAGATCTCGTCGAGGCGGTGCGACACATAGATCATGCCGACGCCCTGTGCGCGCAGCCGCCGCAGCGCTGCGAACAGCCGCTCGACCTCGTCGGCGGGCAGGCTGGCGGTGGGCTCGTCGAGCACCAGGAAGTCGCAATTGACGACCAGCGCGCGCGCGATCGCGACCAGCGATTTCTCGGTGCGCGACAGGCTGGAGACGCGCGTCGACGGATCGATGTCACAGCCGACCAGCGCCAGCGCCTTGGTCGCGCGCGCTTCGGCGCCACGCCAGTCGATCAGGCCGAACGGAGGCTTGCGTGGAAAGCCCTGGGCGAGGCCGACATTCTCGGCGACGCTCATCCATTCGATGAGCCCGAGATCCTGGTGGATGAAGGCGACGGGTTGGTGGTCGCCGCTGCGGCCGCCGGGGGAATGCTGGTAGGGGCTGCCCGCGATCGTCACCGCGCCGGCATCGGGGCGGTGGATGCCGCCGAGCACCTTGATCAGGGTGGATTTGCCGGCGCCGTTCTCGCCGAGCAGCGCGACGATCTCGCCGCGGCCGACGTCGAAGCTGACGCCCTTGAGCGCCCGGGTGCCGCCGAACGACTTGACGATCCCATCGAAGCGCAGAGCACCCGACGCCATCCCTCATCCTCCCGGCCGGCTCGCGCCGATGGCTGCGTGATTCCGCAACCGCTTGATCTTTGTTATCGATAACATCGTAGCGGGTGTCCAGTTGCTGTCAAGCCATCGGAGGTCAGGTGCTTTCGCGCTCGATCACCTCGAACGGAACGATCAAGGTTGCAGGGCTCGAGGTTCGCTGGCGCTGCACATCGTCGAGCGCGCCGAGCAGGATCCGGCCGGCCTCGAGGCCGATGTTGCGGCAATCCACCGCGACGGTGGTGATCCGCGGCCAGGACCAGCGCGACACCTCGAAATCGCCAAAACCGGCGATCGCGATCCGGCCGGGGACGGCCCAGCCGCGGCGGTGGCACTCCATGATCGCGCCGAACGCGGAGAGGTCGGAGACGCACACCGCGCAGTCGACATCCGGCCATTGCTGGATCAGGTGCACGATCGCCTGGCCGCCTTGCTCCATCGAGATCGGCGGATTGCCGAACGAGATCGTGCGGCCCGCGGGCAGGCCGAGCTCCTCGACGGCCCTGACATAGCCGAGCCTTCGATCGGCGCCGCGGGTGTCGCGCCGGCTGGCGCCGCCGATGAAGCCGATGTTGCGATAGCCCTTCTGATAGAGTCGGTGGACGAGGGCGCGTGACGCCTCGGCATTGGAGAAGCCGACCACGTGATCGATCGGATTTTCAGGCAAATCCCAGGTTTCCACGACCGGGATGCCCGCCGATTGCAGCATCCGCCGCGCCTTCGGCGTATGCCGTCCGTCGGTGACGATGATGCCGTCGGGCCGGCGCGTCAGCATCGCCTGGACGAGCTGCTCCTCCTTCTCCATGTCGTAGTCGGTGGTGCCGAGCAGCATCTGCAAGCCCTGGCTCTCGACGACCTCGGTAATGCCGCGGGCGGTGTCGGAGAAGTTGGAGTTGTTGATCGAGGGCACCAGCACGGCAACGAAGCCGGTCCGCTTCGACGACAAGGCGCCGGCCGAGAGGTCGAGCACATAGCCGAGCTCGTCGACGGCGGCGAGGATCCTGCGCCGCGTGTCCTCGGAGACGGCGCCGTCGCTCTTCAGCGCGCGGGAGACGGTCATCGCCGACACGCCGGCCCGCGCGGCCACCTCCGCCATGGTCGCTGGCCGCTTCGGGGGGATCCTGGTCGTCGGCCGGGTCGGTTTCATCTCGTGCGGTCTTCATCCTGGCTGCGCGCAGCCTGATCGGGCGGGCCGAAGCTGGCGGGAGCGGGAGGATACATCGCTTACGATATCGATAACAATCGGGAATGGGCCGGCGGCGAGGTGGACGATCCCTCGCCACATTCCGCCGTCGTCCCTGCGAACGCAGGGACCCATAACCACCGGCTTCGCTGGGAAGCCGTGCTTCCCCGAGAGCGTCCGCGGTATGGGTCCCTGCGTTCGCAGGGACGACAGCGGAGAATGTCGCAACGGCGCCCGAACGTCGTGATTGTAAGAGAGAAGCGGTCGGGGGCCATCTGGAAGGGAAGAGGGTCCTTCTGGAACCAGCGTCCGTTTGGGCATGTGTGACCGCCATCTCGCGGCGCATCGGCGTCCGAGCTCTGCAGGTCGTTCCGCCCTTTCGAGAGAGAGGGCGTGGGGAATCTAACGCGCAGAAGCGGAAGTCAACCGGCTGACGAAGCCGACTGAATCCGTCAAAAATGATCCGTAGCGGACCTTCCCTCGCAAGCAGCGAACCTTCTGCTTTTTGATCCTTTGCAGACCTTCTTCCAAATTTGACAAACGGCCAAAAGGTGTGAGACCCCTTCGCTTCAAGATCCATTTTTTGGCAGGTTCAATTGGCTATTCCCACATGCGTTAAATGTGAAGGGCACGCCTTCGAGCGCGGCCGTATCGTGCCCGTAGGAGAACAGCGAGAGGTTTTCGGTCTTCAGTGTGCCAGCTGCGGCACAGTGGCTGCAGTTTTGGACCTACAATCATCAGTCGAGAGCCTTCAAAGGCAGATTGCGAATATTGATTCCGGGATCATGCGCATCGTCAAAGCGATGCAAGAGCTTTGATCACCCAAACGGAGGCACACTTTGCTCTGCCTTGGGTTTGATGTCACCTACTGACCCTAGACGGACATTCGGGCCCAGTTCGCTTCTCGTTTTAAGTTGTCGCTCTGTTTTCATGGACCAGTTGGGACTGGCCTGTTTCCGATCGAAGTGGCCTAGTTTGAAATACGCAGTGACCTACTTTGCGAACCAAAGCCGCAGGCTGGCAAACAAGCACATCGCGCCGACCGAGCCCCAGATGACCGTCATGGGCATGAGAGGGCGCGGCTCCGGATAGAGGGTGCTGCACAGAAGCCCGAGAATGCTGCCGAGGAAGAAGCATCCGACGAGGCCCAAAACCCAAATTGCGATTATGCGCATGTATTTCTTCTCCAAGGGCCGCCTCAGTGGGCGGCCTCCTTCAGTATCAGGCCAAACCTGCAATGTCCCCTGATGGCCCGTTGCGGACATCGTGGAAACTCGGCATCATCGCGAGATGACCAAAACTTGGATTGCCGATATTGCTCGATGGGCTGTCTATTTGATTGCTTATTGCGCTGCTTGCCCCAGCGCAGAGGCCTGTCCGATGCCGGGTACACCAGCAGCGTTTAGAAGCATCTTCTTCGAGCATGTCCCGGCCGACATCGACGCACCGGTCGTCATCGAAGCGACCATATACGACGCAACGGATGTGGACTACGCGCACGACGGAACGTTTATAACGATCACCTTGATGAAAGCGCGAGTGGATCGAGTAATCAAGGGATCAATCGATACCAGGCATCTCAAGATATTCGTGCACATCAATAGCTGCGCCCACGTTGGCGTCGGGCGCGGAATAATTCTCGGCACACTTCGATCCGATCCTCAGCGCGGGGGCATGTTGGAAGCAATCCAGAGGGCCGACATGCGGGACTGGTCCAGAGAATTTTTCGCAAGACATGTTGCACTTCATGAATCCGCAAATTGCGAGAATAACGAGTACGGGGTCCGTCAGTGCCGGCTCCCCGGCATTGGTCCGGAATCGCCTCAGCCTTGATATCCGAAGCAGGTCCGCTTCTGGCCCAAGGCAGACGGGCGATCGAGGAACTAGAGCGAGACGGTTGTCAAAGGCCGGAAGCTCGACCAGTTCCCAAATATGCCCGTTACGCCTTCTGCCGGCCGTAGATCAGCAGCATCAGGATGATGACGGCGCCGTAGATCAGCTGGCGGCCGGCTTCGCTGATCTGCATCACCGACAGGATGGACTGCAGCAGCGTGATCAGGATGACGCCGGCGATGGTGCCGAGATAGCTGCCGCGGCCGCCGAGGATGTGGGTGCCGCCGAGTACGACCGCGGCGATGGAGGGCAGCAGATAGGCGTCGCCCATCGACTGCGCGGCCTTGGAGGCGTAGCCGGCGAGCAGCACGCCGCCGAAGGCGGCGAGGGCGCCCGACAGCGCGAACGCCAGCATGGTGACGCGGCGGGTGTCGATGCCGGACAGATAGGCGGCGCGCTCGCGGTTGCCGATGGCGTAGATGGCGCGGCCGAAGGTCGTGCGCGACAACAGCCAGATCGCGGCGCCGCCGATGATCGCCCAGGCCAGCACCGCATTCGGCAGGCCGGGCACGGCATTGCCGGTGGCAAGGTAGCGCATCGCCTTGGAGGCGGAATCCTGCGGTGAAAAGCCGCCGGTGTAGGCGACCATCAGGCCCTGCGCCACCGCGTTGGTCGCCAGCGTGATGATCATCGAGGGAATGCGCAAATAGGCGACGCCGATGCCGTTCAGCAGGCCGATGGCGGCGCCGCAGAGAATGCCGAAGGGGATCGCAAGGATGGCCCCCGTCGTGCCGTGCGCGGCGGCGGCGCAGGCCATCATCGCGCCCGACGTCACCACCCATGGCACCGACAGGTCGATCTGGCCGAGCAGGATCACCAGCATCATGCCGGTGGCGATCACACCCAGGAAGCTCGCCACCTTCAACTGCTGCAGCAGATATTCGGGCGACAGGAAGCTGCGCGAATATAGGCTGCCGACCAGCAGGAGCAGTACGATGCAGCCGAACGACGCCGCGACCGCCGGATCGATCCGGCGCAGCATGGCACCGCGCGGAGCGGATGGTGTTGCGGTTGCCTCGCTCATCCGAACCACTCCAGCCGATTGCGCACGCGCACCAGACCGAACGCGCCGATGGAGACCGCGAGCATCAGGACAATGCCCTGGAACAGCGGCTGCCACAACGGATCGAAGTCGAACACGAACAGCAGATCGCCGATGGTGCGGAAGGCGAGCGCGCCGAAGATGGCGCCGATCGCGCTGCCGCGTCCGCCCATCAGCGACACGCCGCCGAGCACCACCGCCGCGATCGAGAACAACGTATAGGCGTTACCGCTCGCATAGGCGGCCTCGCCGGTATAGGAGAAGAAGGTCAGGAACAGGCCGCCGATCGCGGACAACAGCCCGGCCAGGGTGTAGGCCGCGAACTTGGCGGCACGGATCGGCGCGCCCGACATGTAGGCTGCGACCTCGGAGGAGCCGGTGGCGAACGCGGCGCGGCCGATCACCGAGCGGCTGTAGGGCACCCAGATCAGCAGCGCGGCCGCGGCCAGCGCCACGAGGCTGGTCGGCAGCACGCCGAACAGGCGCCCGGTCAGGGCATCCGCCAGCGTCTCGTTGACGGAGCCGCCGGGATTGGGGCGCAGAAACAGCGCGACGCCGTAATACATCGCGCCCGTCGCGATCGTGGTCACGATCGGCTGCAGGCGGCCGAAGATCACGATCGCGCCGTTGATCATGCCGCAGACGAGGCCGGTGCCGAGCACGCCGGCGACGCCGAGCGCGGTCTCGGTGGCGGTGCCGACCACGATCCACGAGGCGAGGCAGTTGGTCAGCGTCAGGATCATGCCGACCGACAGATCGATGCCGGCGGTGATCACCACGATGGCCTGTGCCATCGCGACGAATGCCAGCAGCGTCGCCTTGTTGGACGCGGTCTGCACCATGTTGGCGCTGAAGCCGGCCGGATGGTTGGTCGCATAGATCAGGAACATCGCGACGAAGATGCCGATCGCCAGCAGGGTGCCGCGCTGCTCGGAGAGCCAGTACCGCCACTCGGTCATCCCAGACTCGCTTCCGCTCGTTCGCTGTCGTCGACGTTGAGGGCGCTGCTGACCAGCGCGCGCTCGGTGATGTCGGCGCCGGCGAGCTCGCGCCTGACCGCCCCATCATACATCACGAGCACGCGGTCGCAGCAGCCGATCAGCTCGTCATAGTCGGTCGAATACAACAGGATCGCGGCGCCCTCGTCGGCGAGCCGGCGCAGCAGCCGGTAGATCTCCTGCTTGGTGCCGACGTCGATGCCGCGCGTCGGGTCGTTCAGCAGGATGATGCGCGGCTTGTTCATCAGCCATTTCGCGATCACCACCTTCTGCTGGTTGCCGCCGGACAGCGCACTGACCGGAAGATCGGGGGAGGCGGTCTTGATCTCGATCAGGCGGATCATCTCGTCGATCAGCGCCGATTGCCGCTGCCGGTCGATGATGCCGAAGCGCGCGAAGCGGTCGAACGCGGCCGCCGACAGATTGTCGCGCACCGACATCGGCAGCATCAGCCCCTCGGTCTTGCGATCCTCGGGGATGAGGGCGAGGCCGATGCGATCCGACTTGGCGGCGACCGGGCTGTCGATCGCGACCTTGTCGCCATCGATGACGATGTCGCCGCTGATGTCCCTGAGCACGCCGAACAGCGCCAGCAGCAATTCGCGCTGGCCCTGGCCGTCGAGCCCACCGAGTCCGATGATCTCGCCGGCATGCAACGAGAAGGAAATGTCCTTCAGCCGGTCGCCCCAGCCGAGTCCCTTGCATTGCAACGCCGGCGGACGGCCATCGGGCTGCCGCACCGGCTTGTCCGGGAATGCGTGCTTGTATTCGCGGCCGATCATCAGCTCGATGACCTCAGCATCCGTCTTGGTGCCGGCGGCGAAAGTCGAAATCCGGCGGCCGTTGCGAAACACGCTGCAATCATCGGCGAGTTCGGCGATCTCATGCATGCGGTGGGAGATGTAGAGCAAAGCGAGGCCTTCGGCGCGCAGCCGCTTGAGCACCTCGAACACCTTGGTGACGTCGGACGCCGTCAGTGCCGACGTCGCCTCGTCGAGGATCAGGATCTTCGGCTGCCGCGCCAGCGCTTTCGCAATCTCGACCATCTGCCGCCGCGACAGCGGCAGGTCCTTCACCAGCGCGCGCGGATGGATGTCGCCGGCGCCGGCGCGGTGCAGGGCTTCCTCGGCGATGCGGCGCTGGGCGCGCCGATCGATCATGCCGAGCCGCGTCGGCGGATGGCTGATGACGATGTTGTCGGCGACCGACAGATCGGGGATCAGCGACAGCTCCTGGAAGATGCAGACCACGCCGGCATCATTGGCTGCAGACGGGCTGCGGAACGCGACCTCGCGCCCGCCGAGCGTCATGCGGCCTTCGTCGGGCGCGACCACGCCCACCATGAGCTTGATCAGGGTCGACTTGCCGGCGCCGTTCTCGCCGAGAATGGCGTGGATGCGGCCGGGATGGACTTCGAGGTCCGCGCGGTCGAGAGCGATCACGCCGCCATAGCGCTTGGACAGGCCTTCGGCGCGAAACAGCGGCTCGGCCGCGCTCATGTCTGCTTCCTCAGCGGTTCGGCAACGGGACATGCCCCTTGGCGAACGGGTTCACCAGTCGACACGGGGTCCACAAGGCAATGATCGGATCCGGACGATACGCCCGATCCGCCGCGTGCGCCATCAGGCCGCGGCGGACCGGGGTGAGCGTTGCGAGCCTACTGGTTTTCCTTCGATTGGCCCATGATTTCCTGCGCGGTGAAGTTGATGCCGCAGGTGGGGAAGGCGTTGCCGACGAAGAAGTTGTCGGACTGCGACGGGAAGTAGTCCTCGTCCTTCTTGAAGTTGGGATCCTCGACGACGGCGAGCGGCAGCTTGACCGACTGCGGCACGACCTTGCCTTCGAGCGCGGCGAGCGCAACCTTGATCGCGACCGCGACCTGTGCGGGGCCGGTGCCGGCCGAGGAGCACTTCAGGCCTTCCGACGCCTTGGCGGCGCAGAACTTGCGGAAGCCGTTCTCGGTCTCGCCGCCGAACGGCACCATCTTGTGCTTGGCGTCGAGCATCGCCTGCACGATGCCGGTGTCGCCACCCTGGCCGGAGATCGCGTCGAACGGACCGTTGGTTGCGATCGCGTCGGCAGTGGCCTTCTGGGCTACGCCGTCGTCCCACTTGCCGACGACCTCGGTGACCTGCCACTTCTTGCCGGAGCCGTTGAGCACCGAATTCAGGCCGTTATGCCGGTCGGTATCGACCGATGTTCCGGCGACGCCGCGCACCTCGAGCACCTTGCCGCCATTGGGCACGTTCTTGATCAGCCACCGCGCCCAGAGCTCGCCGAGGCCCTTCTGGTCGACGTTGACGTTGATGGCGTCCTCGGTGGCGAGGATGTTGTCGAAGGCGACGAGGACCACGCCGGCCTGCTTGGCGCGCTTGATCACCGGACCGAACGCGGTTGGGTTCTGGGCGTTGACCACGATCGCGTCATAGCCGGAGTCGATGAAATTGTTGATCGCCGAGATCTGCGCCGGCACGTCCTCGCCGGTTGACACGACCTTGAATTCCTTCAGCTTCGCCTTGACCTCGGGCTGCGCGGCATAGGCCTTCGCGGTCTGGATCATCTGGATGCGCCAGGTGTTGGCGATGTAGCCGTTCGCGAGTGCGACGCGGTAGGGGCCCTTCTTGGCGGGAAACTTGAAGAACTTGGTGTCGCCGGTCCATGGCACCATGCACTCGGGCTCAGCCGCCGGACCCTTGGTCACCTCGGGCTCGGCCAGCGCCTTGCCGGCAAAGGCCGTCAGCAGCACGAGCGATGCGCACGTAGCAAGGCAATGCGCCTTCATCGACTTGGAAATCGACTTGGAAGACATTCGTGACCTCCCCTGTTGTTGCAGCGCCAACAATTGACGCACATGCGAGACGCCTCACTTGTTGTCGGAGGTTGTTCGAGCGTCGCTCGTCGTCTCAGCGGAGCCAGCGTTACTGACCAATGACAGCGCTGTCAATTACTGTCGGTCCGCTTTTGAGACCCAGCGGAAAGCGGCGGCAGATGAACACTGCACATATAGCAGGGGTCAACGATTAGCAGGGGTCAACGATCAGCGATCGAAAGCACTGCGCCACATGCGAGGACGTTGCGTGTCCCGCCGATGTCAGCGCTGTCAAGATCGACGGGGCAGGTGGCGGAACGCATCGCACGTGGCGCAGGCTCAATCCTGGCGGTTGCAGGAACGCGGCCGTCACCCTCCAAGAGTCGTCCGGGTTGGTCGTCCGGGATTTCGGACTGCGCCCTGGCCGGATTTCCGGACCGTCGGATTGATCGTCCAGACCGAACCGCAGCACCCCGTCGCATCCTGCGGTGTTTCAGCTGAAAACCGCAGGGATGCGGAGATCTGGACGGCTTTCGTCGCAGCTGGCACAGATGCTGCTTTAAGGCTCGCAAAACGTAACGCTCGCAAAACGGATCAAGGCTCGTCCAACGGAGCCGTCGCTCCACAACAACGAGCCGAGGGGACGCTCAGATGCCATCCAGCAGTCAATCCGGGATCTGACGGCAACAGGTGAGTTCGCCTGGAGCGCTGCGCCGTTCGGCCCGTCCGACGGACACGGATTCTGCTGCTTGAGTTCGGCATCGCATGCAAGGGAGAGGTGAATGACGATCGCAGATGCGCGCGACCTGGATCCGCTGGAGACCCAGGAATGGCTGGAAGCGCTGTCGGCCATCCGGCTGCATCGCGGCGACGAGCGCGCCCGCTTCATCGTCAAGGCCGTGCTCGACGCGGCGCGCCGCGACGGGCTGCCGGTCGGCCAGTCCTTGACCACGCCCTATTGCAACACCATCCCCGTGCATCAGCAGCCGGCATTGCCGGGCGATCGCGCCATGGAGCACAAGCTCCGCTCGATCATCCGCTGGAACGCGCTCGCGATCGTGCTGCGCGCCAACAAGGAGAGCTCGGAGCTCGGCGGTCACATCGCGAGCTTCCAGTCGGCGGCGACGCTCTACGACATCGGCTTCGGCCATTTCTGGCACGCGCCGACCGAGACGCATGGCGGCGACCTCATTTTCGTGCAGGGCCACAGCTCGCCCGGCATCTATGCCCGGGCCTTCCTCGAGGGACGGCTGACCGAGGAGCAGCTCCTGAGCTTCCGCCAGGAGACCGGCGGCAAGGGTCTGTCGAGCTACCCGCATCCCTGGCTGATGCCGGACTTCTGGCAGTTTCCAACGGTGTCGATGGGCCTCGGCCCGCTGCTCGCGATCTACCAGGCGCGCTTCCTGAAATATCTCGAGAACCACAAGCTCGCCGAGACCGCCAACCGCAAGGTCTGGGCGTTCATGGGCGACGGCGAGACCGACGAGCCGGAATCGCTCGGCGCGATCTCGCTCGCCGGACGCGAGAAGCTCGACAATCTGATCTTCGTCATCAACTGCAATCTGCAGCGGCTCGACGGCCCGGTCCGCGGCAACGGCAAGATCGTGCAGGAGCTGGAGAGCGTGTTCCGCGGTGCCGGCTGGAACGTCATCAAGGTGCTCTGGGGCTCGGGCTGGGACCGCCTGCTCGAGAAGGACAAGACCGGCCTGTTGCTGAAGCGCATGGAGGAGTGCGTCGACGGCGAATATCAGGATTTCAAGAGCAAGAGCGGCGCCTATATCCGCGAGCACTTCTTCGGCAAGTATGACGAGCTGAAGCAGCTCGTCGCCGACATGAGCGATGACGAGATCTGGAAGCTCACGCGCGGCGGCCACGATCCGGAGAAGGTGTTCGCTGCCTATGCGGCGGCGGTCAACCACAAGGGCCAGCCGACCGTCATCCTGCCGAAGACTGTGAAGGGTTACGGCATGGGCGAGTCCGGCGAAGGCCAGATGATCGCGCACCAGGCCAAGAAGATGACCCAGGATGCGCTGCGCGGCTTCCGCGACCGGTTCCAGATTCCGGTCGCCGACGAGGATCTCGCCAAGGTGCCGTTCATCCGGCTGCCCGACGACAGCCCGGAGATGACGTACTTCCATGCGCAGCGCGAGCGGCTCGGCGGCAGCCTGCCGCAGCGCCGGCGCAAATCAACATCGCTGCCGATCCCGCCGCTGACCACGTTCCAGCGGCTGCTCGAGGCCACCGGCGAGCGCGAGATCTCGACCACCATGGCGTTCGTGCAGATGCTCGGCACGCTGGTGCGCGACAAGGCGATCGGCAAGCACATCGTGCCGATCGTGCCGGACGAATCCCGCACCTTCGGCATGGAGGGCATGTTCCGCCAGCTCGGCATCTACTCCTCGGTCGGCCAGCTCTACCGTCCGCAGGACGCCGACCAGCTGATGTACTACCGCGAGGACAAGACCGGGCAGGTGCTGCAGGAGGGCATCAACGAAGGCGGCGCGATGTCGAGCTGGATCGTCGCGGCGACCTCCTACAGCACCAACAACGTGCCGATGATCCCGTTCTACATCTACTATTCGATGTTCGGCCTGCAGCGCGTCGGCGATCTCGCCTGGCTCGCCGGCGACATGCGCGCCCGCGGCTTCCTGCTCGGCGGCACCGCTGGGCGCACGACGCTGAACGGCGAGGGCCTGCAGCACGAGGACGGCCACAGCCACATTCTCGCAGCCACCGTTCCGAACTGCGTGTCGTACGATCCGACCTTCGCCTATGAGGTCGTGACCATCGTCCGCGAAGGCATGCGCCGTATGTACGAGGCGCAGGAGGACGTCTACTACTACATCACCCTGATGAACGAGAACTACCCGCATCCGGCGCTGGCGGAAGCCGGCGCGGGCGCGGAGGAGGGCATCCTCAAGGGCCTTTATCTGCTCAAGAACGCAGGCGAGGCCGCCGAGGCGCCGCGTGTCCAGCTGATGGGCTCGGGCACGATCCTGCGTGAGGTGATCGCGGCGGCCGAGCTGCTGAAGGCCGATTTCGGCGTCATCGCCGACGTCTGGAGCGCGACCAGCTTCAACGAGCTGCGCCGCGACGGCATGGCGGCGGAGCGCTGGAACCTGCTGCATCCGACCGAGCCGCGCCGCAAGAGCTGGGTCGAGGCGCAGCTCGATGGCCACGCCGGCCCGGTCATCGCCTCGACCGACTACATGCGCAACTATCCCGACCAGATCCGCGAATACGTCCACGCCGCCGGCCGGCGCTACGTCGTGCTCGGCACCGACGGCTTCGGCCGCAGCGACTATCGCGTCGCGCTGCGGCGCTTCTTCGAGGTCGATCGGCACTACGTCGCGGTGGCCGCGCTGAAGGCGCTGGCCGATGACGGCCGCATCAAGCCGGAAATCGTCGCGGAAGCGATCGCCAAATATCAGATCGACACCGGGTGCGCTGCGCCCTGGACCCTCTAGACGCAGCCGGCCGAGGATAGAGCGATGACTGAAATCAAAGTACCCGATATCGGTGACTTCAAGGACGTCCCGGTGATCGAGATCTTCGTCAAGCTGGGCGACCGCGTGAAGGCGGAAGACCCGCTGATCGCGCTGGAATCCGACAAGGCGACGATGGAAGTGCCGTCGCCGCGCGACGGCGTCGTCAAGGCCATTGTCGTCAAGATCGGCGACAAGGTAAGCGAAGGCGCCGTGATCCTGCAGTTCGAGGATGCCGGCGCCGCGCAGGCCGAGGCGCGTCCCGTCGTCAGCGCGCCGCCATCGCCGGTGAGCGCGCCGGCCGGTGTCGCCGAAGTGCGCGTGCCCGACATCGGCGACTTCAAGGACGTTCCGGTCATCGAGATCTTCGTCAAGCCGGGCGACACCGTGAAGGCCGAGGATCCGCTGATTGCGCTGGAATCCGACAAGGCGACCATGGAGGTGCCGGCGCCGCTGTCCGGCACCGTGCGCGAGCTGAAGGTCAAGACAGGCGACAAGGTCAGCGAGGGCGCGATCATCCTGGTGCTGGCGACGGGCGAGGCGACTGCGGTCGTGAGCGCGCCGGCGCCTGCGCCAGCCGCGCCTGCAGCCGCTGTTCCTGTGGCGGCCGCGGTCGACGACGGCGCCTTCGCGCTGGCCTATGCCGGTCCGGCCGTCCGCAAGCTCGCGCGCGAGCTCGGCGTCGACATCGGCAAGGTGAAGGGCACCGGCAATCACGGCCGGATTCTCCGCGAGGACGTCGAGGCGTTTGCCAAGGGAGAGACCAAGGGCGCCACGCCGGCCAAGCCGCAAGCCGCGAGCACAGGCGGAGGCGCCGGCCTCGATCTGCTGCCGTGGCCGAAGGTCGACTTTGCAAAGTACGGTCCGGTCGAGCGCAAGGAGCTCGGCCGCATCAAGAAGATCTCGGCCGCCAATCTGCATCGCAACTGGGTGGTCATTCCGCACGTCACCACCCATGACGAGGCTGATATCACCGAGCTCGAGCAGTTCCGCGTCAAGATGAACAAGGAGCTGGAGAAGAGCGGCGTCAAGCTGTCGCTGCTGCCGTTCATGGTGAAGGCGGCGGTCGCCGCCTTGAAGAAATTCCCCGAGTTCAACGCCAGCCTCGACGGCGATACGCTGGTCTACAAGAACTACTGGCACATCGGCTTCGCCGCCGACACGCCGAACGGCCTGATGGTGCCGGTGATCCGCGATGCCGACAAGAAGTCGATCCCGGAGATCGCCAAGGAGATGAACGAACTCGCCAAGCTGGCGCGCGAAGGCAAGATCAAGCCGGACCAGATGCAGGGCGGCACGTTCTCGATCTCCTCGCTCGGCGGCATCGGCGGCATCTACTTCACGCCGATCATCAACGCCCCCGAGGTCGCGATCATGGGCGTCTGCAAGGGCTACTGGAAGCAGCATTCGAGCGACGGCAAGACCTGGACGTCGCAGCTGACCCTGCCGCTGTCGCTATCCTGGGACCACCGCGTCATCGACGGCGCCGCCGCCGCCCGCTTCAACGTCCACTTCGCCAACGTGCTCGCCGATCTCCGGCGCGTGCTGTTCTGAGACTGAAGGAGAGAACGGCATGGCTCAGCTGATCGACGTCAAGGTGCCCGACATCGGCGACTTCAAGGAGGTCGCCATCATCGAGGTGCTGGTGAAGCCGGGGGAGACGGTCGCCGTCGACACCAGCCTGATCATCGTCGAGTCCGACAAGGCGTCGATGGAGATCCCGTCGTCGCATGCCGGTACCGTCAAGGAGATCCGGATCAAGGCCGGCGACAAGGTCAGCGAGGGCTCGGTCATTCTCAGCCTGGAGACGACCGGTGCAGCCGCCAGCCCGGCGCCGGCTCCGGTCGCGCCGCCGCTGGCGGCAACTGCAGCGCCCGCGCCGGTCGCGTCCTCCTACACGGGCAAGGCCGACATCGACTGCGAGATGCTGGTGCTGGGCGCCGGCCCGGGCGGCTACTCGGCGGCATTCCGCGCCGCCGATCTCGGCATGAAGACCGTGCTGGTCGAGCGCTACGCCACGCTCGGCGGCGTGTGTCTCAACGTCGGCTGTATCCCGAGCAAGGCGCTGCTGCACACGGCTGCTGTCGTCGACGAGGTCAAGCATCTTCCCGATCACGGCATCTCGTTCGGCGCGCCGCAGATCGACCTCGACAAGCTGCGCGCGTTCAAGGACGGCGTCATCAAGAAGCTCACCGGCGGCCTCGCTGGCATGGCCAAGGCGCGCAAGGTCGAGGTCGTGACCGGCGTCGGCCACTTCGTCGATCCGCACCATCTAGAGGTCACGACGGCCAGCGGCAAGACCACGATCCGGTTTGCCAAGGCGATCATCGCCGCCGGCAGCCAGGCGGTGAAGCTGCCGTTCCTCCCCGACGATCCGCGCATCGTCGATTCCACCGGTGCGTTGCAGCTGAAGTCGATTCCGAAGCGGATGCTGGTGATTGGCGGCGGCATCATCGGGCTGGAGATGGCGACGGTCTATTCGACGCTCGGGTCGCGTATCGACGTGGTCGAGATGCTCGATGGCCTGATGCAGGGCGCCGACCGCGACCTCGTCAAGGTCTGGGAGAAGATCAACGCTCGCCGCTTCGACAAGGTGATGCTGAAGACCAAGACCGTTGGCGCAAAGGCCACCGACGCCGGCATCGAGGTGAGCTTCGAAGGCGAGCAGGCGCCGGCCGGTCCGCAGCTCTACGATCTCGTGCTGGTGGCGGTCGGGCGCAGCCCGAACGGCCGGAAGATCAGTGCCGAGAAGGCTGGCGTCGCGGTCACCGACCGGGGCTTCATTGACGTCGACAGGCAGCTGCGCACCAACGTGCCGCACATCTTCGCCATCGGCGACGTCGTCGGGCAGCCGATGCTGGCGCACAAGGCGGTGCACGAGGGGCATGTTGCGGCCGAGGCCGCGCATGGTGACAAGTCCTACTTCGACGCGCGGCAGATTCCCTCGGTCGCCTACACCGACCCCGAGGTCGCCTGGGCCGGCAAGACCGAGGAGCAGTGCAAGGCCGAGGGCATCAAGTTCGGCAAAGCGGTATTCCCGTGGGCTGCGTCCGGACGCGCGATCGCGAATGGCCGCGACGAGGGCTTTACGAAGCTGCTGTTTGATGCGACGACCCACCGCATCATCGGCGGCGGCATCGTCGGCACCCATGCGGGCGATCTCATCAGCGAGATCTGCCTGGCCATCGAGATGGGCTGCGAGCCGGCCGATATCGGCAAGACCATCCATCCGCATCCGACGCTCGGCGAATCCATCGGCATGGCTGCCGAAGTGTTCGAAGGGCATTGCACCGACCTGCCGCCGCAGAAGCGGAAGTAGGCGAACGAAACAAGACGTAGACTGACTGAGACCAGGGAGAGAAGAGACGATGTCTGCAACCCCAACCGCGGCCGCCGCACCGAAAAAACCATTCTACCGGGTCCTCTATGTTCAGGTCCTGGTCGCCATCGTGCTCGGCGTCATCGTCGGCTGGCTCTGGCCGGAGTTCGCCAAGAACGACTGGATCAAGGCGCTCGGCGACGGCTTCGTCAAGCTGATCAAGATGGTGATCGCACCCGTCATCTTCTGCACCGTTGTATCGGGCATCGCCCATGTCTCGGAGGTCAAGAAGGTCGGCCGCGTCGCGGTCAAGGCGCTGATCTATTTCGAGGTCGTCTCGACCTTCGCGCTCGCGCTCGGGCTGATCGTCGGCAATTTCATCCAGCCAGGGGCAGGCTTCCAGGGCCAGAGCAACGCCGCGGCGGTCGCCAACTTCGCCAAGCAGGCGAGCGAGATGAAGTCGGTCGACTTCGTGCTCCACATCATCCCTGACACGGTGGTCGGCGCGTTCGCGCAGGGCGAGATCCTGCAGGTGCTGCTGTTCTCGATTCTGTTCGGCATCGCGCTGATGAGCCTTGGCGAGCGCGGCCACACGATGCGCGCCTTCATCGACGACGCGGCGCACGCGATCTTCGGCGTCATCGCCATCGTCGTGAAGGCCGCCCCGATCGGCGCGTTCGGCGCCATGGCCTTCACCATCGGTCGCTACGGCCCGCAGGCGCTCGGCAATCTCGCCGGCCTCATCGCGACGTTCTACCTCACGGCGCTCACCTTCGTCGTGGTCGTGCTCGGCATCATCGCCCGCATCGCCGGCTTCTCGATCTTCAAGTTCCTGAAGTTCATCAAGGACGAACTCCTGATCGTGCTCGGCACCTCGTCGTCCGAGAGCGCGCTGCCGCAGATGATGGAGAAGCTCGAGCGTCTCGGCTGCTCCAAGCCCGTCGTCGGCCTCGTGGTTCCGACTGGCTATTCGTTCAATCTCGACGGCACCAACATCTACATGACCTTGGCGACGCTGTTCATCGCCCAGGCGATGAACGTGCACCTGTCCTTCGGCGAGCAGATCACGATCCTCCTGGTCGCGATGCTGACCTCGAAGGGCGCCTCTGGCATCACCGGTGCAGGCTTCATCACGCTCGCCGGCACGCTCGCCGCGGTCCGGCCGGAGCTCGTCCCGGGCATGGCGATCGTGCTCGGCATCGACAAGTTCATGAGCGAGTGCCGTGCGCTGACGAACCTGTGCGGCAACGGTGTCGCCTGCGTCATCGTCGCCTGGTGGGAAGGCGAGCTCGACCGCGACAAGCTGCGCGCCGCGCTCGATCGCGACATCGATCCGTCGGACATCGAAGTCGCCGTCACCACCGGCTAGTACTGATCATCCGGGGCTGGCACGGCCAGCCCCGGCTCCCGCCACACGCACGCGACTTCGAGGATCACGATGGACCGGGACCTGAAAGACGCCGCCCTCGAATATCATCGCCTGCCGACGCCGGGAAAAATCCAGGTGGTGCCGACCAAGGCGATGGCGACCCAGCGCGACCTCGCATTGGCCTATTCGCCCGGCGTGGCCGAGCCATGCCTGGTCATTGCGGCGGATCCGTCGCAGGCCGATGAGCTGACGGCGCGCAGCAATCTCGTCGCCGTCGTCACCAACGGTACGGCCGTGCTCGGCCTCGGCAATATCGGGCCGCTCGCCGGCAAGCCGGTCATGGAAGGCAAGGCCTGCCTGTTCAAGAAGTTCGCCGGCATCGATGTGTTCGACATCGAGCTCGCGGAGACCGATCCGGACGCGTTGATCGACACCATCGCGCGGATGGAGCCGACCTTCGGCGGCATCAATCTCGAGGACATCAAGGCGCCGGAGTGCTTCTACATCGAGCAGAAGCTGCGCGAGCGGATGAAGATCCCGGTGTTCCACGACGATCAGCACGGCACTGCGATCATCGTTGCCGCGGCGATTCTGAACGGGCTCAAGCTGGTGAAGAAGGATATCAGCCAGGTCCGGCTGGTGTGCTCGGGCGCCGGCGCCGCCGCGCTCGCCTGCCTCGATCTCATCGTCAGCCTCGGCCTGCCGCGCGAGCGCATCATCGTCAGCGACGTGTTCGGGGTCGTCTATGCCGGCCGTGCCGAGGGCATGGACGACAACAAGGCGCGCTATGCGGTCGAGACCTCGGCGCGGACGCTCGGCGACATCATCGAAGGCGCCGACATCTTTCTCGGCCTCTCCGCCGGCAACGTGCTGAAGCCGGACATGGTCAAGCGCATGGCGCGTGATCCCCTGATCTTCGCCATGGCCAATCCGACGCCGGAGATCATGCCGCAGGACGCGCTGGCGGTGCGCCCCGATGCGATCATCGGCACCGGGCGCTCCGACTTCCCGAACCAGATCAACAACGTTCTCTGCTTCCCCTTCATCTTCCGGGGCGCGCTGGACTGCGGCGCGACCACGATCAACGATCAGATGAAGCTCGCCACCGTGCATGCGCTGGCCGATCTCGCCATGACCGAGGTGCCGGAGGTGGTGGCCGCGGCGTACAAGGGCGAGGGACTGCGGTTCGGACGCGACTATCTGATTCCCAAACCCTTCGATCCGCGTCTGATCGAGGTGATCGCTCCTGCCGTCGCCAAGGCCGCTGCCGACACCGGCGTCGCCCGTCGCCCGATCACCGACATGGCGGACTATCGCGCGAAGCTGGCGCGGTTCGTCTACCGCTCCGGCAATGCCATGCAGCCGGTGTTCGCTGTCGCCAAGGGCGCGGCCAAGTCGCTGCTGCTGGCCGAGGGCGAGGAGGAGCGCGTGCTGCGTGCCGCGCAGATCATCGTCGACGAGGGGCTGGCGCTGCCGAAGCTGGTCGGCCGCCCCGCTGTCATCGCGGAGCAGATCAAGGCGTTCGGCCTGCGGCTCAAGCCGGGCCAGGATTGCGAGGTCATCGATCCGCAGGACGAGCGAGTCCATGCCGAATGCGCCGAACTCTATCATGCCCGCCGCAAGCGGGACGGCGTCTCCGCGGCGCTGGCGCTGTCGGAGACCCGGAACAACGCGACGGTGCTCGCCTCGCTGCTGCTCGCGCGCGGTGTCGGCGATGCGATGCTGTGCGGCGTGGTCGGCCGGACATCTGATCATCTCACCACGATCCGGAACGTGATCGGCCTTCGCCATGACGTTGCGACGCTCGCCGTCATGCAGATGCTCATGCTCGACCGGCATCAGCTGTTCATCTGCGACACGCACTGCAATGCCGATCCGACCGCCGAGCAGGTCGCTGACATCGCTCTGCTCGCGGCTGCGGCCATCCAGCGTTTCGGCATCACGCCGCGCGTGGCGCTGCTGTCGCATTCGAGCTTCGGCAGCTCGGCGGCGCCCGAGGCGCTCAAGATGCGGCAGGCGCGCGCCATCATCCACGAGCGCGCCCCCGATTTGGCGGTCGAAGGCGAGATGCGCGGCGACGCCGCGCTCTCGCAATCCATCCTCGAGCACGAGTTTCCGGAGTCCGGCTTCGAGGGACCAGCAAACGTGCTGGTGATGCCCAATCGTGATGCAGCCAATATCTCGTATAATCTGCTAAGGATGGCCGCAGGGCAGGGGCTCACGGTGGGAGGCATCCTGCTCGGCGCCGCCAAGTCCGCGCACATCCTGACGCCCTCGTCCACGGTCAGGCGGATCGTGAACATGGCGGCGGTTGCGGTGGCCGGAGCGGCGGTGATGCCGAGGACGTGATGCTGACGGACTGACACGGGCGTCGTCCGTCGCGGCATGGCCTGACTTGGGGAGGTTTGATGATGGCCGTGGCGCAGTCGGAAGTCCCTCGGGTCGTGATCGTCGGCGGCGGCGCAGGCGGCCTCGAGCTTGCGACCCGGCTCGGCGACAAATACGGCCGCAAGGGCAAGCTCGACGTCACCCTGGTCGAACGCAACCGCACCCATGTCTGGAAGCCGAAGCTGCACGAGATCGCGGCCGGCAGCATGGACATCTCGGCGCACGAGGTCGACTATCTCGCGCAGGCGTATTGGCACGGCTTCCACTATCGTATCGGCGACATGATCGGCCTGGATCGCGACAAGCGCGAGGTTCTGGTCGCGCCGTATCTCGACGCCGAGGGGCGCGAGGTCACGCCGCAGCGGACCATTCCCTATGACGTGCTGGTGATCTCCATCGGCAGCCAGAACAATGATTTCGGCACGCCTGGCGTGGTCGATCACGCCATCAAGCTGGAATCGCAGCGCGACGCGCGGCGCTTCCACGAACGCATGATCAACGCCTGCATCCGCGCGCATTCGCAGTCATCGCCGATCGCCGTGCACCAGTTGAAGGTCGCGATCATCGGCGCCGGTGCGACCGGTGTCGAGTTGGCGGCCGAGCTGCATCGCACGACGCGGGAGGTGGTGGCCTATGGTCTCGACCAGGTCGATGCCGAGAAGGACATCAAGATCACGTTGATCGAGGCGGCGGGCAGGGTGCTTCCGGCGCTGCCCGAACGGGTCTCGCGTGAGACCGAGAAGCTGCTGGCCAGACTGGGCGTCGAGGTTCTGGTCGGCGCCAAGGTGGCCGAGGTCTCGGCCAATCAGGTGAGCCTTTCCGATGGCCGCATCATTCCGGCCGAGCTGATCGTCTGGGCCGCCGGCGTGAAGGCCCCCGATTTCCTGAAGGATATCGCCGGGCTGGAGACCAATCGCATCAATCAGCTCGTGGTCAAGCCGACTCTGCAGACCACGCGCGACGACCGTGTCTTCGCCATCGGCGACTGCTCGGCCTGTGCGTGGGGCGAACGCGGCAACGTCCCGCCGCGGGCGCAGGCCGCGCATCAGCAGGCGTCGCATCTCTACAAGTACATCCCGCGCTTCCTACGCGGCGAGCCGTTGGGTGACTACCGCTATCGCGACTTCGGTTCGCTGGTGTCGCTCGGCGAGTTCTCAACCGTCGGCTCGATGATGGGCGCGCTGGTCGGCGGCAATCTGGTGTTCGAGGGCCTGTTCGCCCGCATGATGTACCTGTCGCTGTACAAGATGCACGAATACGCGCTGCACGGGCTCGCCAAGGTGAGCCTCGACACGCTGGCGCGCCTGATCACCCGCCGCACCGAGCCGCATGTGAAGCTGCATTGACGCTCGCGGTGGCCGAAGCGGCCGAATTTCCTGTCGCCTATTCCCGGGCAAAGCCTTAGACTCGCAGCGGAAATGGCAACGCGGCGGGTGCCGCCCGAGACGGCCTGAGCGGCCAGGTTCAGGAGATGACGGACCTTCCAATTCGGATCGGCCTCGAGGGGCAGCGGGACGTTCCGGCGGTGGGGCCTGGCCGTTCGGCGTGGCTGCTGCGCGGCGTCCTGGCGCTTGCGCTGATCGGCGCGGCGGCGTGGGTTGGCTACGCCATCGCCTTCTCGCGCGGATTGGATCAATTGCACGCCGCGGCCCAACAGCGGCTGGCGGTCGAAGCCGCCCAGCTCGACGGGCATCTCTCCCGGTTCGAATACCTCCCGTCGCTGCTGGAGACGTCGCCGGACGTCTATCGGCTGCTCGGCACGCCGGACGATCAAGCCCTGCAGCAAAGCGTCAGCCTGTACCTGAAGTCGATCAATCTGCTGGCCGGGGCCGATAACCTCTATGTCCTGACCGTCGCCGGCGATGCGATCGCGGCCGCCGATTTCGACCAGCCGGGCACACCGGTCGGCAGCAACCTGTCGTATCGGCCGTATATGCGCCAGGCGCTGGCGACCGGGCGCGGCGTCTTCTTCGGCATCGGCATCACCAGCGCCCGCGCGGGCTATTATTTGTCGTACGCGGTCAAGCGGGAGGGACGCACGATCGGCGTCGCCGTGGTCAAGGTCAACCTCGAGTCCTTCGAGCGCGAGTGGCAGAAGCGCGGCAGCGACATGGTTCTGGTCGACGCCCGCGGCGTGACCATTCTCGCCTCGCGCGACGAATGGCGTTTCCGGCCGCTGACACAGCTCTCGGTCGATGCGCTCGAGGAGATCGCCACCTCGAAGCCGTATGGCAGCTCCGCCCTTGCGCCACTGGGCTGGACCTTCAAGGACGCCGCGGATCGTGGCGGGCAGGTCGAGACCGAACGCGGCGCGATCTACAGTGTCGACGAGCGACCGCTCAATGGGCGGCAATGGCAGCTGATGGTGCTCGACGACGAGGCGCCGATCCGGCGAACTGCCTTGGTCATCGGAACGTTGTCGGGTCTTGCGGGCATCGTTGCGCTGCTGGTCTTCAGCCTGCTCGCACAGCGGCGGCGGGAGATCCGGCAGCGGCTGGCGTCACAGGCCGCGCTGGAAGCCGCCAACGACCGGCTGGAGACCCGCGTGCAGGAGCGCACCGCCGAATTGCGGGCCGCGCAGGACGAGCTCGTGCACGCCGGCAAGCTCGCGGTGCTCGGCCAGATGTCGGCCGGCATGGTGCACGAGATCAACCAGCCGCTGGCGGCGTTGCAGACTGCGTCCGACAATGCGGTCCAGTTCGTCGATCGCGGCATGATCGGCGAGGCCCGCGGCAATCTCGTGCGCATCGGCGAACTGGTTCGCCGGCTCGGCCGGCTGACTGGCCAGTTGCGCGTGTTCGCCTACAAATCCAACGCGCCGCTCGACGCCGTGTCGGTGGAGCAGGCGCTCTCGGAAACGCTCAACATTCTCGGTGCGCGGGTCAAGGACGGTGGCGTCGAGGTGATTGTCGATCTCGCACCGGGGCTCCAAGTCAAGGCCGATCAGATCCGGCTCGAGCAACTGCTCTGCAACATCGTCGCCAATGCGCTCGACGCGGTCGACGGCGCGGCGCAGAAGATGATCCAGATCCACGCCGTGCGCGAGGATGGGTCGTCGGACCAGTGTCGCATCACTATCGCCAATAGCGGCCCGGCGATCGCGCCGGACGTGCTGCAGCGCCTGTTCGAGCCGTTCGTGACGACCAAGCCGGCCGGCAAGGGCCTTGGGCTCGGCCTCGTGATCGCCAATCACATCGCGCGGTCTTTCGGCGGCGAATTGCGCGCGACGAACACCGAACCGAGCGGCGTCGAATTCGTCGTGTTGCTTCCGTCAGCAGAAATGAACGGGTCTTCGCATGAATCCTGAGCAGCAGATCGGCGTGATCTATGTCGAGGACGACGAGGACGTGCGCATCGGCGCCGTGCAGGCGCTGCAGCTTGCGGGCCTCTCAGTCACGCCATTCGGTTCGGTCGAGGCGGCGGGCGCGATCGTCCGCGCCGACATGCCGTTCGTGGTGGTCTCCGACGTGCGGCTGCGCGGCAAGAGCGGCACCGAATGGCTGTCCGAACTGCATCGCTTCGATCCCGACCTGCCGGTGATCCTGGTCACCGGCCATGGCGACATCTCGATGGCCGTGGACGCGATGCGCAACGGCGCCTATGACTTCATCGAGAAGCCGTGCTCGTCCGAGCAGCTCGTCTCGGTGGTACGCCGTGCGCTCGACAAGCGGCGCCTGACGCTCGAGGTGCGGACGCTGCGCTCCGCGTTGGCCGACCGCCAGGGCATCGAGGCGAGCCTGCTCGGGCGATCGCCGCAGATCCAGGAGGTGCGCCGCCTGGTCGCCAACCTGGCCTCGACCAATGTCGACGTCACGATCTATGGCGAGACCGGCACCGGCAAGGATGTCGTCGCGCGCTGCCTGCACAATCACAGCGTCAGGCGTGGCGGCAACTACGTCGCCGTGAATTGCGGCGGCCTGCCGGAATCGCTGGTCGAGAGCGAGTTGTTCGGCCACGAGGCCGGTGCGTTCACCGGCGCGACCAAGCAGCGCATCGGCAAGATCGAATATGCTGATGGCGGGACGCTGTTCCTCGACGAAATCGAGAGCATGCCGCTCAGCGTCCAGGTGAAGCTGCTGCGGGCGCTGCAGGAGCGTTCGATCGAGCGCGTCGGTTCCAACAAGCCGGTGGCGGTGGACTGCCGCGTGGTGGCTGCGAGCAAGGCCAACCTCTACGAGCTCAGCGAGCGGAAGCTGTTCCGCGCCGATCTGTACTATCGGCTCGGCGTTGCCTTCATCGAGCTGCCGCCGTTGCGCGAGCGGCGCGAGGACATTCCGATCCTGTTCGAGCATTTCACCCTCGATGCCGCGCGCCGCTTCGAGCGCGATGCGCCGATCGTGGACGATGCGACGATGTCGCTGCTGCTGACCTATGCATGGCCGGGCAATGTGCGCGAGCTGCGCAACGTCGCCGATCGCTTTGTGCTCGGGGTGCTCGACCGCCGGGCGCTCAACCGCTCGGCGGCCGCATCCTCCGAATCGTCGTTGCCGCGCCAGCTGGAGAACATCGAGCGGTCGATCATCGAGGACGCCCTGCGCCGCAAGCTCGGCGACGTGCAGGCGACGGCCGCCATGCTGGGCATCCCCAAGCAGACGCTCTACGACAAGATCAAGCGGCTCGCGGTGAACGTCGACGGCATCCGCGAGGGCACGACTGTTAGGACCGGATCGTGACCGGCTGCACCGCCAGCACTGGGACGGAGCGCCGAGCCGAAATTCACCTTGCCGTTCCGGAAGTTGCGGCGCCAGCGTGCGCCACTTTAAATAAATTCCAGCAGCTTTAGACCAATTCGGTTTGCTGCAGCCCTTCTCTTGCCGGACGGTCGGATCATGTCACGACATGGTTTCGGCGAAGGGTTCGAGCGCAATGCGGCTTTGGGTTCAGGTTCATACGTGGACGTCGCTGATCAGCATGATCTTCCTGCTGATGCTGTGTCTGACCGGGCTGCCGCTGATCTTTCATGACGAGATCAATCATCTGTTCGAGGACGAGATCGCCGCGCCGGCGATGCCTTCCGACACGCCGATTCTCCCGCTCGACCGGCTGATCGCGGCGGCCCGGCAGCAGCTTCCGCAGCAGCACGCGCTGTTCGTCAGCCTGAAGCAGGCGGAGCCATTAGTCGTCGTTGCGATGTCGCCGACCGCGATTCCCGTGCCCGGCCAGTTCCATCGCCTGACGGTCGATGCACGCACTGCCGCCGTGCTCGGCGAGGAGGTGCCGCATCAGGACGTCATGGACGTGATCCTGCGCATCCACCGCGACATGTTCACGGGCCTGCCCGGCGAGCTCTTTCTGGGCCTTATGGGACTCGTGTTTGCCGCCTCCATCGTCTCCGGCGTCGTCGTCTACTGGCCGTTCATGCGGCGGCTGCAGTTCGGCACCATCAGGGATCGCTCGGCGCGACTCACATGGCTCGACCGGCACAATCTGCTCGGCATCGTCACCGTGAGCTGGGCGCTCGCGGTCGGCCTGACCGGCACCATCAACACGCTCGCGGTGCCGCTGTTCGATCTCTGGCGCGCGCAGACAATGCCGCCGCTGCTCGCGCCCTATCAGGGCAAGCCGCTTGCCGAGCCGAAGTCCGTCGAGGCCGCCGTGGCCGCCGTTCGCCGCGCCCATCCGGATCGGCTGGTGACATCCATCACGCTGCCGACGACGACGCGGTTCGGCAGCCCTGTGCATGTGATGGTCTGGACCAAGGGCCGGACGCCGTTCACGGCGCGCATGTTCAAGCCGGTGCTGGTCGACGCCGACGACAGCAGCAAGATGGTGGCGCCCGGGCTCGCCTGGTACCTGACCGCGCTGCAGGTGTCGCGGCCGCTGCACTTCGGTGACTATGGCGGGCTGCCGCTGAAGATCATCTGGGCCGTCCTCGACGTCATCACGATCATCGTGCTGGGCAGCGGACTCTATCTGTGGGTCGCGAAGCGACGGGGCAGTAGGCGGAAGGTGACCGGCGTCGCCGTCTCCGCGGCGCCAATGGCGGTCTCGCGATGAGTTCGTCGAGGACGTCGTCCACTGCGCTGGAACGCGTCGCGCAGCTCTCGGTGTGGGAGGTCTTCCGTGCGCCGCTGCTGATCGGCCTCGTCGCCGCAGCCGGGCTCGTCTTCGGATTGCTCGGCGACGGCCTATGGGATGGACTGTGCTGGCTCGGACTTTCGGTGCCGATCCTGTTGGCGCTCCGCTATGGGACGCCCTGGATCCGCGCCGCCAGCACCGCGTCGGACGACGCGCGCTGAGGTCGGACGCGAGCTGCTGCCATTCCGGCGAATTCTCGTTCATCAAAAGCTATTCATCGCAACCAACGGGCGACGCGTCGGCTCGCGCGACATCGAGTCGCGCAGCTCGAGTCGATGGCAATGGATTTTGTCTTTGCCACGTCGTCTCAGCGTGCACGAGACTCATCGCCACTTGGAAACGATCAGTCACAAGAATCGCGCCGTCGGCTGCAGTTGGAGCGCGGCGCGGTGACCGTGTGGCGCATTTGAAAGCAAACATTGATCAAATAGTGCCCGCATGATTAGTTGCTACCTTGCGATCCCGAAGGTGACGTCGAGCAGTTCAAGAGTGATCGAAATCAGACGACTGAGTCTGATCGGTTCGCGGTGCTCTATCGCGCAACATGCGCTTCTTTTGAAAGCTTCAAAGCGCGCGAACAAGAAAAATCTCGTCGTCACGACAATCTGTTGAGCCGACGCGGCCGACGGATCTGTCGTTCGTTAGATGAGTTCTATGCCGCGTATCGTCACCCCCGAATACCTGTGTGTTAGGAGCACCGACGTACCGAGTTGCTATTTGGAATGTTGGGGTGTCAGGATGGTTTGTTGCGTTCGGGTGAGGGATGCTGCGTTCACGAACGCGTTCAGAGTGGTGAGCTCGCTGGCGCTCACTTTGACAATGGGCGGCGTTCAGCAGGCGTTGGCTCAGACCAAGCTTCCCGATGTCACCGTCGACGCGCCGAAGCCGAAGGCGCGGCAGACCACATTGAGGCCTCAGGCAAATTCGACACGGACGGCGCAACAGCGCCGCGTCGCTCCACGCGCTTTGCCGCCGGCCGCCCCCGTGGCCTACGTGACGCCGTCCACGGGCACGGTCGGCGCACCGCCGTCACCCTATGCCGGCGGCCAGGTGGCCAGCGGCGGCGGCCTCGGACTCCTGGGCAATCGCGGTGTGATGAACACGCCCGTCAACCAGACGAGCTTCACGTCGAAGACGATTCAGGATCAGCAGGCACGCACGATCCGCGATGTTCTGATCAACGATCCCTCGGTGCGCACAATCCAGGCCGCCGGCGGCGGCGCCGACAGTCTCTTCATCCGCGGATTCTACTACGATAGCGGCGACTACGCCCTGAACGGTCTCGCCGGCATCGCGCCATATTACTCGACGGGAGCCAATTTCATCGAGCGCGTCGAACTGCTGAAGGGCCCGGCGGCGCTGCTCAACGGCATGACGGTCGGCGGCACCGGCGCTTCTAGCGGCGGCGCCGTCGGCGGCAGCGTCAATCTGGTCACCAAGCACGCACTCGACACCGACATCACACAGCTGACGGCGACCTACGCCTCCAAGACTCAATTCGGCGAGCAGGTCGATGTCAGCCGCCGCTACGGCGAGCACAAGGAATGGGGTGTGCGGCTGAACAGCAAATATTCGAACGGCGATACCCCGTGGAACCGGCAGACCGACGAATTCGGCAATGCTCATCTCGCGGTCGATTATCATGGCGATCGGGTCCGCATCGACGCCGATATCGGCTATCAGGCGGACAATCTGAACCCGCCGTTGCGGTTCTTTGGCGTCGGCCCAGCCGTCACCGGCATTCCAACGCCGCCGGCGTCCGGCGCAAATTTCCAGGTTCCGTGGGCTTACTACGCGCCGACCGATTTCTTCTCGACGGTGAAGGGCGAGGTCGATCTGAGCGATCGCATCACCGCCTATGCCGGGTTCGGCTATCACGACAGCAACATCAATTACCGCTATCCGTCGCCAGTGCTCTCGAGCAACGCCGGAATTTTGACGTCGACTCCGGGAACAGGTAGCGAGACGTACAAGACGTATGCCGGCGAGGCCGGGCTGCGCCTGACCGCCGATACCGGTCCGATCAACCACGCCGTCAATGTCGGCTATTCGATCACCGACCGGACCTATACCCAGAAGGTGGTCGCCGGCCTGATGCCCAACTGGAGCCTTTACAGGGAGCCAACCGATATCGCGTTGCCAAGCTTCCCCACGGTTCAGAGCAATCAGATCGTCGGAGCCGATCTGTGGAGCGTCGGCGTCTCCGACACGATGTCGATCCTCGACAAGAGGATCCAGCTCACGGTCGGTGTGCGCCGGCAGACCGCCGGGACCGAGATCACCAATTACCTTCCGAACGGCGTCAGCCGGCCGTTTCAGGACACGTCCGTCTGGACGCCGGCCTATGCGCTGGTCGTGAAGCCGGTCGAGCAGGTCGCGCTCTATGCCAATTACATCGAAGGTCTGCAGACCCCGGCCGTCGTGACCAGCAACACCTACAACAATGTCGGGACCGTGTTTCCTCCTGGACAGACCAAGCAGATCGAGACCGGCATCAAGGTCGACTTCGGCCGCATCACCACGACGCTCAGCGCGTTCGACATTTCCAAGCCCAGCATCATCAGCGTCACGACTGCGGGAGTCGCGAAGCCGGACCAGGTGCTCAACGGCCTGCAACGAAACACCGGCGCGGAGTTCAACGTGTTCGGCGAGATCACGCCGGCGTTCCGGCTGCTTGGCGGCGTGGCCTATACACACGGCGTGCAGGAGAAGACGCAGGGCGGATCGACCGACGGCAAGCGGGCCGTTGGCGTCCCCGAACTGACGGCGAACCTGGGAGCGGAGTGGGATACACCGTTCGTGCGCGGCTTCACCGTGACCGGCCGCGTGGTCTACACGAGCGTGCAATATGTCGATATCAAGAACACGCTCTCGTTGCCGGATTGGACGCGCGTGGACCTGGGTGCGCGCTACACCTTCACATCGCCTTGGAACGGCAAGCCGATCGTGCTGCGGGCGAGCGTTGAGAACGTGTTCGACGAGGCGTATTGGGCTTCGGCCTATAGCGGCGTGATCACGCTGGGAGCGCCACGCACTTATCTCGTCTCCACGACCTTCAATTTCTGAGATCTCGCGCATGGCCCATGCAGTGGGATCGTTGCCGCGTGGCCATGATGCCGTCGTGCCTGCCAGGGGATATCGGCGGCCGCTGACGGAGTTTGGAATGAGCGATGGCTGAGCCGCATCTGACCGAACGGGTGGTGATATCGTTGCTGTCCAGCGACTATGCGCGGCTCGTCGGCCGGACCCCGTCGGAGCGCCTCGATTACCTCGTCGACATCGCCTCGCTGCATACGCGTGACGAGTTGTCGCGCCGCCTGGACCTCGGACGTGATCTTGTCCGTCAGGTCGAGACGTGGCTTGGCTTTCACGGCCGGCGCTTGCGCCGGCCGAATGAAAGCGTCGACGTTGTCGTGTGCGGCTTGGAGTTTCGAAAACGGCGGGTTCGGCGCTCACGCGGCGTGGCGCGACGGCGGCTGGCGTCCAAGATGATTGCGAAAGATTAGATCCGCCGACGCATGAGTGGCGTAGGTATGCCAGAACGTCAGGCGGTTTGTGGTTGACCAAGGTCATCACACCTGTTTCCGCGTCGCATCATACAAAATGAGACTCGTCGTCAAGGTGACGCCGGGATGACCTACGCGCGGCCCCACGCCATCCGCTAGCCTCCGTGGCGATGGGGGTGCTCGGCACTTGCAAGACAAGATGCCGTGAGCTCGCCGCCACCAAGGCCAGCAACGACAGGCCGGCACATTCGTGTGCTCCAGCAATTGGCGACAAGGGAGGAGTTCGATGCACATGCGACGCGTAGGGTTCGCCGCGGTTACGGCGCTTTTGCTGTCGGGTACGGCGTACGCGCAGGAAAAGATCAAGGTCGGCGTCACGGCGACGCTGGAGGGCACCTACACCGTGCTCGGTGAGGATGGCATGCGCGGTCATGTCACCGCCTTGAACGTCCTCGGCAAGAAGATCGGCGACAAGGAGCTGGAGTTCGTGGTGGCCTCGACCGACGCCACGCCGGACTCGGCGGTGCGTGCCGTTCGCAAGCTGATCGAGCAGGACAAGGTGCAGATCCTGCTGTCACCGCTGTCCGGCGACGAAGGCATCGCGGTGAAGAATTTCGCCAAGACGCATCCGGAGCTGACGTTCGTCAACGCCGCCTCGGGCGCGCAGGAGGCGACCTATGTCGATCCCGCGCCGAACTTCTTCCGCTTCAACATGGATGGCGCGCAGTGGCAGGTCGGCCTCGGCAAGTATGCCTTCGAGACCAAGGGCTATCGCAAGATCGCGACCGTCGGCGAGGACTACTCCTTCATCTACACCCAGGTGTTCGGGCTGGCGCTGGAGTTCTGCGGTCTTGGCGGCAAGATCACCAGCCGGCAATGGGTGCCGCTCGGAACCAAGGACTTCGCCTCGGTGATCGCGGCGCTGCCCGACGATGTCGACGCCATCTATCTCGGGCTCGGCGGCGCCGATGCCGTCAACTTCCTCAATCAGTATCAGCAGGCCGGCGGCAAGGCGCACTTGATGGGCGGCTCGATCATGATCGACCAGACCATCCTGTCGTCGAAGGGTAACGCCAAGAATGCGCTGATCGGCACCATCGCCGCTTCCGGCCAGGCCGATACCTGGGAGGATCCGCGCTGGCAGAAGTTCGTGAAGGCCTATCAGGACTCGTTCCCGCCGGAGAAGCGCTTCCCAAGCCCGTCGCTGCTCGCCACCAACTATTACGGTTCGACCATGGCGCTGGTCCTGGCGCTCCGCGAGGTCAATGGCGATCTGTCTGACAACCAGTCGAAGCTGAAGGCGGCGCTGGCCAAGATCGAGATCGACGCGCCGAACGGCAAGATCAAGCTCGACTCCAACCGGCAGGCGATCGGCACCAACTTTGTGACCGAGGTCGTGGACGACGGCAAGGGCGCGCTGTTCAGCAAGGTCGTGAAGGTGATCCCGGACGTCAACCAGACCCTGGGCTACGACGCGGCCGTCTTTGCCAAGATCGGCCTGCCGAGCCGGACTGTGCCTGAATGTAAGAAGTACTGACCTTTTTTCGCAAGCGCGACGCGGCTCGAGCATGCTCGGCCGCGTCTTCGCGTCTCTTGCTTTTGACGGAGCAATGATCGACGCTGACGCACAAGCAAGAAGCCATCTTCGGTGGGGAAGTGATGAGTAGGGCGCTCTCGGTTTTTCATGCCCGCTTCGGTCGCGCGACGGTCTACCAGCTCAATCGGCCGTTCAACGTGCATGCCCATCGTGAGGGGCATCTGATCTTTCACGTCGGCGGGACCCCGGCCGATATCGACGTCTGTGACCAGCGCTATCAGCTTGGCGAGGACTGGATCGTCGCGGTCAATCCGTGGGAGCCGCACAATTTCCTGCCCAATGACATTGGCAACGGCGCCATCTTTTTCGTCCTCTACGTGAACGCGGAGTGGTTCGCGCCGCGGGCGGCGCGCGAGCAGGGTCTGCGGTTCGGACGTACCTGTTTCAAGCGGACGGCCGCGCTCGACCGCTGCATTCGCCGCACCGCAGCGCTGGTCTGTGGGGCGCCATCTCTGGGCTGCCTCGATGGTGAATTGCGCCAGCTGATCGACAGCTGCTACGAAGAAAGCTGGCGGGTGCCCGAATTTGCGACCGAGCGGCCGTGTGCTGAGGTCACGGATTTTCGTGTTCGCAAGTGCATCAAGCTGATGTCCGATAGTCCCTGCGCCGAGATCGAGCTGGATGACATCGCGCGGGAATCGGGCCTGTCGCGGCCGCATTTCTATCGCCTGTTCCGCAGCCAGACAGGCGTCACGCCAAACCTCTATCTCAATACGCTGCTGATGGAGCGGGCGCTGGATGCGCTGGTCGCGACGGAATCGCCGATCGCCGACATCGGCTTCGATCTGGGATTCTCGTCGCAAAGCGGCTTCACCCGTTTCTTCGCCGGCAACGTCGGAATGGCGCCGACCGATTATCGCCGCGTCGCCAAGGTGCTGCGTGCCTGACGCGCGCGGCCGTGCATCGCGCGAAAAGAGACTGTCGATCAAACACGCGCGCTCGTCCCTCGCTACACTCCACTGAACGCGATCCGGAACAGGATCCGACGAGGGAGGACAAGCGATGGCCGGCAGACCCGGCGATCTACGGCTGGATGCGCGTTGCCGCTTTGAGCACGGAGCGGTCCGCCCGGATGTGAGGGAGGGCCGATGAGCCGTTTCATCGAGCGTCACCCGATCTGGTCGCTTGTCATCCTTCTGGTGGTCGCGCTGTTGGCCTGGCTGATCTTCGCTGTCTGGCCGCCGGGGCTGGAGGAGGCGATCGGCCGCAAGAAGGTGTTCCTGAGCGCGGTCTTCAACGGTATCACGCTGGGCGGACTCTACTTCCTGGTGGCGAGCGGCTTCACCTTGATCTTCGGCCTGATGCGCAACGTCAACCTGGCGCACGGATCGCTCTATCTGTTCGGCGGCTATGTCGGCTACGGAATCTCGGCCGCGACCGGCTCCTGGATCCTCGCGTTCATTGCTGCTTTCGTGGTCGTCGCGGTCGTCGGCGTCCTGCTGCAGCTGCTGGTGTTTCGCCGCATGGAAGGCCAGGACCTGCGCCAGACCATGGTGACGATCGGGCTCTCGATCGTGTTCGCCGATCTGATGCTGTGGGCGTTCGGCGGCGACTTCTATCAGGTGCAGACGCCGGCCTGGCTGATCGGCCCGGTGCAGCTCCCGCTGATGACGGCGATGAAGTCGTCGGGCGAAGCGGTGTTCCTGCAATATCCGCTGGTGCGGCTGGTGATCTTCTGCGGGTCGGTCGTGATCGGCGTCCTGATGTGGCTCGCCCTCAATCGTACGCGTGTCGGCATGATCGTCCGCGCCGGCGTTGACGACCGCGAGATCCTGGCTGCCACGGGCGTCCAGATCCAGCTCGTGTTCGTGCTGGTGTTCGCGCTCGGCGCAGGCCTTGCCGGGATTGCCGGCGTCGTCGGCGGAACCTTCCAGTCGATTTCGCCCGGCGAGGACACGCGCTTCTTGCTGGCCTCGCTCGTGGTCGTGATCGTCGGCGGCATGGGCTCGATTCCAGGGGCCGCGTTGGGCGCGCTGATCATCGGCCTCGCCGAGCAGCTCGGCTCGGTCTACATCCCGACCTACGCGATCGTCGTGACCTTCCTGATCATGGTGCTGGTGCTCGCGCTCCGGCCCCAGGGCCTGCTGGCGAGGCGCTAAGATGTCGCTGATCCAGGAGGCACGGGCACGGGACGGGATGCTGGCGAGCAGGGCCGCGGAGCGGCCGGCCGCGCAGTGGTCTGTGACCGAGAATCCGTGGGCCTGGGCAGTGGCGGCGCTGCTCCTGATCATGCCGATCATCGCCAATGGTTTCTTCCTCATCGAGATCTTCGGCACCACCCTGATTCTCGGCACCATCGCGCTGAGCCTGATGTTCCTCGCCGGCTATGGCGGCATGGTCAGCCTGATGCAGCTGACCATCGCCGGCTTTGCCGGCTACATGGTCGCGGTGTTCGGCGTCAGCGGCAACGCCAATATCAGCCTGGGCTGGCCGTGGTGGCTGGCGACGCCGATGGCACTGGTGCTCGCAGTGCTGTTCGGCACGCTCGGCGGCGCGCTGGCGGTGCGCACCGAAGGCATCTACACCATCATGATCACGCTCGCGATCGGCGCGGCGTTCTACTATTTCACCAACCAGAACTGGGCGATCTTCAACGGTCACACCGGCATCAACACGATCGCAACCCCACATTTTATGGGCTTCGATTGGCGGACCGACATCGCGTTCTATTATCTGACGCTGGCGGTGGCCGCTCTAAGCTATTTCGCGGTGCTCTATTTGTCGCGGGCGCCGTTCGGCTTGGCGCTGCAGGGCGTGCGCGACAATCCGAGGCGGATGGCTGCGCTCGGCTTCAACGTCAATGCGCACCGGATCGCCGCCTATGCGTTCGCGGCGCTGATCGCCGGGCTCGGCGGCGTGCTGCAGGTCTGGAACTACCGGCAGATCTCGCCAGGCTCGGTG
The DNA here is from genome assembly GCF_051167715.1 of Bradyrhizobium sp. HKCCYLS20291. NCBI lineage: Bacteria > Pseudomonadati > Pseudomonadota > Alphaproteobacteria > Hyphomicrobiales > Nitrobacteraceae > Bradyrhizobium > Bradyrhizobium sp. HKCCYLS20291. The sequence goes on from NZ_JBNPTO010000006.1 coordinate 97,622, forward strand.
GCGGTCGAGCGCTGCATCGATATCCTCATCGTCGCCGTCGTCGGCGGCATCACGCGCCCGGTCGGACCCTATATCGGGGCCTTCATCTTCGTCATCCTGCGCACCTTCGCACTCGACTTTCTGGTCAAGGTCGGACTCGACGGCAACCGTTTCCGTCTGCTGATCGGGCTCGGCTTCCTCGCCATCGTGTTCTGGTCGTCGGACGGCGTCATCGGCCTTTACGAGCGCTGGCGCAAGCGGGGCCAGAAGAAGGAGACGCGGCCGCGTCCGGGAGGGCACGGCCATGGATAGGGTCGCGGACCGTCTCTCGGCACTCGGCTCGGCCGCTGCGCTCGAGCTGCGCGGCGTGACGCGGATGTTCGGCGCGCTGGCCGCGCTGACCGACATCACCATCACGGTTCGGCCGGGCGAGCGGCGCGCGGTACTGGGCTCGAACGGCGCCGGCAAGACCACCTTGTTCAACTGCGTCACCGGCGACTTCCTGCCGACCTCCGGCACGATCCGTTTCTTCGGCGAGGACATCACCGCCTTTCCGCCCTATGAGCGGATCCGCCGCGGGCTGCGGCGGACGTACCAGATTTCGGCATTGTTTCTCGGCCTGACCGTGCGTGACAACGTCTATCTGGCGTGCCGCGGCGTCTCCCGCGCGCGCTTCTCGATGCTGCGTCCCCGCGCGAACGACGCGCTGATGCAGACGGCGGAGCAGCTGATTGAGGCGGTGCATCTCACGCCGGTGCGCGATCAACTGGTGTCGGAGCTCGCCCACGGCCAGCAGCGGCAGCTCGAGATCGCATTGGCGCTCGCCGGTGCCCCGCGCTTCATCCTGTTCGACGAGCCGGCGGCGGGCCTGTCGCCGACCGAGCGGCGCGAGCTGGTCGAGATCCTCACGTCGCTGCCGCAGCATATTGGCTACATCATCATCGAGCACGACATGGACGTGGCGCTGCGCGTCGTCGAGAGCGTCACGATGATGCACAATGGCCGCATCTTCAAGGAGGGCGCGCCGCACGAGATCGAATCCGATCCCGAGGTGCAGGAGCTCTATCTCGGAGGCGGCCATGAATGATGTCCGCCGCACCGTGCCTGCGCTCGAAGTTCGCGGTCTCGATGTCTACTACGGCCACTCCCATGCGCTGCAGGGCGTCGATCTCCGGCTCGACAGCGGCGTGTTCTCGCTGGTCGGCCGCAACGGCATGGGCAAGACCACGCTGTGCAAGGCCATCATGGGCCTGCTGCGGCCCTCCGGCGGCTCGGTGCGGCTGCGCGGCGACGACATCACCGGACTCAATCCGGCGCGCATCGCCCGGCTCGGTGTCGGCTACGTCCCGCAGGGGCGGCGTCTCTGGCGTTCGCTCAGCGTCGACGAGCACCTGCGGCTCGCGGCCGGCATGCGCCGCGGCGCCTGGACGATCGAGCGCATCTACGAGACGTTTCCGCGCCTCGCCGAGCGCCGCAACAATGGCGGCGGGCAATTGTCGGGCGGCGAGCAGCAGATGCTGGCGATCTCCCGCGCGCTGCTGACCAACCCGCAGCTCCTGATCATGGACGAGCCGACCGAGGGGCTCGCGCCGGTCATCGTCGCCCAGGTCGAGGAGATGCTGATCCGGCTCGGCCAGGATGGCGACATCGCCGTGCTCGTGATCGAGCAGAACATCGGCGTCGCCACCGCGATCTCGCCGCGCGTCGCGATCATGGTCAACGGCCGCATCAACCGCATCATCGACTCCGCGCGGCTTGCGGCCGACCGCGAGCTGCAGCAGCGCCTGCTCGGCGTCGGCCAGCACGCGGGCGACGAGACCGATCTGGGCACCGAGCAGGTCCGGGACGAGCCGACCGCGCGCACGGCGACACCTGCAGCAGCGCCGAAGGCGGCGCCGGTGAAGGTGTACGTTTCCAACCCGGTGCTGCCGACGCGCTGGTCGCAGCCGGTGCCGATCGCGCAGATCGAGGCAAAGGCCCGCACCGTCTCGACGAGCGTCACCCGGCTCGATGACACAGCGCGCCAGGGCCGTGAGCGCAGCGCGCCGACGGCGTCCGGGCCGCCGGCGGTGATCGTGGTCGGCACGCTCGACACCAAGGGCGACGAGCTGCGCTTCATCCGCGACATCATCGCGGGCCACGGCCTGCGAACGCGTCTGGTCGATGTCTCCACCAGCGGCAGGCATATCAGTTGCGACGTCTCGGCCCAGGAGATCGCGCTCAATCATCCCCGCGGCGGCTCGGTCGTGTTCGGCGCGGATCGCGGCGCCTCCGTCACCGCGATGGCTGAGGCGTTCGCGCGCTGGCTGCGCCGGCAGGACAACGTCGCAGGCATCATCTCGGCCGGCGGCTCCGGCGGCACTTCGCTGGTCGCGCCGGGCATGCGTGAGCTTCCCGTCGGCGTGCCCAAGTTGATCGTGTCCTCCATCGCGTCGGGCGACGTCGGCGCCTATGTCGGCCCGGCCGACATCGCAATGATGTACTCGGTCACCGACGTCCAGGGTCTCAATTCGATCTCGCGCGCCGTCTTGAGCAACGGCGCGAATGCGCTCGCCGGCATGGTCGCCGCGCGTCAGCAACAATCCGCGGCGGTCGATCGTGCCAAGCCGCAGCGGCCGGCGATCGGCATCACGATGTTCGGCGTCACCACTCCGGCGGTGCAGAAGATCACGGCCGAGCTGCGTGACGACTACGAGTGCCTCGTGTTCCACGCCACCGGCGTCGGCGGTCGCTCGATGGAGAAGCTGGTCGATTCCGGCATGCTCGCCGGCATCATCGATCTCACCACGACCGAGATCTGCGACCTGCTGATGGGTGGCGTCTTCCCTGCGACCGAGGATCGGTTCGGCGCGATCATCCGCAGCCGCGTGCCGTATGTCGGTTCAGTCGGTGCGCTCGACATGGTCAATTTCGGTGCGCCCGAGACGATTCCGGAGCGCTATCGCGGCCGCAAGTTCCACGTCCACAATCCGCAGGTGACGCTGATGCGGACGACGGCGGCGGAGAACGCGCAGATGGGGCGCTGGATCGGCGAGCGGCTGAACCGCATGGATGGGCCCGTCAGGTTCTTCCTGCCGGAGAAGGGTGTCTCGGCGCTCGACGCGCAGGGCCAGCCGTTCTTCGACCGTGAGGCCGATGAGGCGCTGTTCCGCAGCCTCGAACAGACCGTGCGGCAGACGTCTAACCGGCGGCTGATCCGCGTGCCGCATCATATCAACGACAATGAGTTCACAGCAGTCATCGTCGGCGCGATCAGGCCGATGCTCGGTCGGCTGCCGGCGCGGCGCAGACAGGCGAGGTGATGGGGATGCCGAGATTCGAACGCGCACCGCTGTTGAAGAAATTTCGCGACATGGTGCGCCGGGGCGTGCCGATCATCGGCGGCGGCGCCGGCACCGGCCTGTCGGCGAAGTGCGAGGAGGCAGGCGGCATCGACCTGATCGTGATCTACAACTCCGGCCGCTACCGCATGGCTGGCCGCGGCTCGCTCGCCGGGCTGATGGCCTACGGCGACGCCAATGCGATCGTCGTCGAGATGGCGAGCGAGGTGCTGCCGGTCGTGAAGAGCACGCCGGTGCTCGCGGGCGTCAACGGCACCGATCCGTTCCGCGACATGGATGTATTCCTCGATCAGCTCAAGACGCTCGGTTTCACCGGCGTGCAGAATTTTCCGACCGTCGGCCTGATCGACGGCACCTTCCGCGCCAATCTCGAAGAAACGGGGATTTCCTATGCGCTGGAGATCGACATGATCGGGCGCGCGCGTGACAAGGACCTGCTGACGACGCCCTACGTCTTCAGCGAGGCCCAGGCGGCGGGCATGGCGATCGCCGGCGCCGACATCATCGTCTGCCATCTCGGTCTCACGACCGGCGGCTCGATCGGCGCGCAGACCGCGCCGAAGCTTGAGGATTGTCCCGGCCTGATCGACAGCTGGGCGTCGGCGGCGCTCAGCGTCAACCCGGAGATTCTGGTGCTCGCGCATGGTGGCCCGATCGCCGAGCCGGCCGATGCCGAGTTCATCATGAAGCAGACCAGGAATTGCCACGGCTTTTACGGCGCCTCCTCGATGGAGCGGCTGCCGGTGGAGCGGGCGCTGACGGAGCAGGTGCGACACTTCAAGGCGATCAGTTCGCGGCCGCGCCGCGTCTGACACGACAACAGGAGATCCGGCAGCAACGGCGCCAAGCGCCAGCCTCGCCGGACGGAAGACCGAGGGAGGAATGGAGATGTCCGGGGTTCTGATCGGTGAGCTGATCCTTTGGCTGATCATAGCGATCATCGTCATCGTGGTCGCCGTCTACATCATCAATTGGCTGTATCATCGCTCCTCGAAGGAGGTCTCCTTCGTCCGCACCGGATTCATGGGCGAGCGTGTCGTGATCAACGGCGGCGCCTTCGTGCTGCCGTTCATCCACGACACTACGCCGGTCAACATGAACGTGCTGCCGATGGGGATCACGCGCTCCAAGCAGGACGCAGTGATCACGCGCGACCGGATGCGCGTCGACATCGAGGCCGATTTCTATGTGCGGGTGCAGCCGACCCGTGAAGCCGTCTCGATCGCCGCCGCGACGCTCGGCCGCCGCACCCTCGAACCCGAGCAGTTGCACGCGCTGCTGTCCGGCAAGTTCGTGTCCGCGCTGCGCTCGGTGGCGGCCGAAATGACCATGGAGCAGATGCACGAGCAGCGTGGCGATTACGTCGGGCGCGTGAAGGCAGCCGCGGCCGAGGCGCTGGCCCAGAACGGCCTCGAACTGGAATCGGTCGCCATCACCGATCTCGACCAGACTGATCTCGAGTTCTTCAACCCGTCGAACCGGTTCGATGCCGAAGGTCTGACCCGGCTGATGGAGGACATCGAGAGCAGGCGCAAGCTGCGCAACGACATCGAGCAGGACTCGATGATCAAGATCCGCACCCGCAACCTCGAAGCCGAGCGCGAGGCGCTGGACATCGAGCGTGAGAGCGAGACGGCGCGGCTGGAGCAGGAGCGCGACATCGAGATGCGACGCGCCTTGCAACGGACCGAAGTTGCGCGCGAGCGGGCGCTGCGCGAGACCGAGGCCGAGCAGGCGCAGATCTCGGCGCGCGAGACGATCGAGAAGGCGCGCATCGCCAACGAGCTGACGATTGCGGAGGCGCGTATCGCGGCCGAGCGCGACACCCGGCAGCGCGAGATCGAGCGCACCCGGGCGGTCGAGGAGCGCGAGCTGCTCGCGCGCGAGGACATCGAGAAGGCGCGGATCGCCAACCAGCGCGCGATCGACGCTGCACGGATCGAGTCCGAGCGTGAGGTGCGCCAGCGCGACATCGAGCGGACCCGCACCATCGAGGAGGCGGAGATCGCCGCGCGCGAGGCCGTCGAGAAGGCGCGCATTCAGCAGGATCGCGTGGTCTCCGATGCACGAATCGCCAATGACGAGGAAACCCGTCGCCGCGAGATCGAGCGCACCCGCGCCATCGAGCAGGCCGAGATCGCGGCTCGTGAGGCGACCGAGAAGGCGCGGATCGCCCAGACCATGATCGTCAATCTGGAACGGATCGGCTCCGACGAGCGCACCCGCGCGACCGAGATCGCGCAGGTGCGCGCGATCCAGGAGGCGGAGATCGAGGCGCAGAAGGCGGTGGAAGCTGCCAGGATCGCACGCGAGCAGGCGCTGTCGGCGGACCGCATCGCGGCCGAGCACGCCACGCGCAAGCTGGAGATCGAGCGCAACCAAGGCATCGAGATCGCCGGCATCGCCGCGCGCGAGGCCACGGAAGCCAGTCGCATCGCGCAGGAGGAGCGGGTGCGTGCGCTGGAGATCGCGCGCATCAGGACGATCGAGGAGGCCGACATTGCTTCGCGCGAGGCGATCGAAGCGGCGCGGATCGCGCAGGAACTCGCCGTGGCCGAGAAGCGCATCCGCTCGGAGCAGGAGACGCGCAGCCTCGAGATCGCCCGTACCGAAGCGGTCGAAGCGGCCGATTTGAAGCGGCGCGAGGCGGTGGAGCGGCGCCGCATCGAGGTCGAGCTGGCGCTCGAAGCCGAACGCATCACATCGTCGCGGACTCGCGAGGTTCTCAACATCGATCAGAAGAAGGCCATTGAATTGGCCGATGAGGTCAGGGTGATCGAGCTCGCCGCCAAGCGCGCCGAGCGGATCGATGCCGACCGGCAGGTCAAGGAGGCCGAGATCGTCGCGCGCAAGCAGGTCGAGACCGCCGACGTGTCGCGCGAGCAGGCGCTGGAGGCCGTCCGGCTGGAGCGTCGCCGCGCCATCGAGCAGCTCGAGGTCGCCCGCGTGCAGTCGCTGCAGGAGGCCGAGATCGCCGCCCGCGAGGAGGTCGAGCGCGCCCGCATTGCGTCCGACCGCGGCCTCGACGAGGCCCGCATCGGCCGCGAGCGCGAGCTGCGCAAGCTCGAAGTGAACAGGGAGAAGGACGTCGAGACGGCGCTGATGGAGAAGGCGATCGCGCTGTACCAGAAGTCGCTTGAGGAATCGGCCGCCAAGGTAACGGCGGAGGAGGCCCGCACGCGTGCCACCGAGGCGGCCGAGAAGGTCATCACCGCGCGCGAGAGCGAGATCGCCCGCCGCCGCAAGACGGTCGAGGTGCTGATCGCCGAGAAGCAGGCCGAGGAAACCAAGATCGCCGCAGATGCCGAGCGGGTTCGAGCCGCCGTCGAAGCCGAGGCGCAGCGGCTGCTCAACGAGGCCGAGAACGTGCTGACCGACCAGGCGCGCTACTCGCTGTTCCGCCGCAAGCTGCTCGACCGCATCGAGGGCATCGTGCGCGAGAGCGTCAAGCCGATGGAGAAGATCGAGGGCATCCGCATTCTCCAGGTCGATGGCCTCAACGGCAATGGCGGCAACGGCAATGGCGGCCGCAGCGCCACCGACGAGGTGATCGACTCCGCGCTGCGCTATCGCGTCCAGGCGCCGCTGATCGACTCGATACTCTCCGACATCGGCGTCGAAGGCGGCAGCCTCGCCAAGATGCCCGGCCTGATCCGCGAAGCCCGGGACATGCAGGGCATTCGGAAAGAGACGTCGGCGAAAAAGGATGCGGGCGGTGGCGGCACCGGCGACGGCTCGCCGCCGGAGCAGCCCACTGACCGCGGCCCACGCAAGAAGGGTTGATGCGAGATGGCGAGGGTTTACGTCTCCACGGTCGTCAATGCCCGCAATGATCGGGTCTGGGCGCGCGTCCGCGACTTCAACGGGCTGCCGAACTGGCATCCGGCGATCGCCGAGAGCCGGATCGAGGGCGGCGAGCCCGCCGACAAGATCGGCTGCGTCAGGGATTTCCGCCTGCGCAATGGCGACCGCATCCGCGAGAAACTGCTCGGCCTGTCCGACTACGACATGTTCTGCACCTACTCGATCCTGGAATCGCCGATGGGCGTGTCGAACTACGTGGCGACGCTCCGCCTGACGCCGGTCACGGACGGCGACAAGACGTTCCTGGAATGGACGGCGGAGTTCGACTGCGCGCCCGAACGCGAGGCTGATCTGGTCGGCTCGATCGGCGGCGGCGTGTTCCAGGGCGGTTTCGATGCGCTCAAGCGCGCGTTCGGGGGCTAGTGCCGTGCCGCACGTCGTCAAGAGCACCATCATCGACGCCCCGACCGACCGGGTGTGGGAGGTGCTGCGCGACTTCAACGGCCATGACCGCTGGCATCCGGCGGTCGCGATCTCGGCGATCGAGCGTTCGCAGACGTCCGACAAGATCGGCTGCGTCAGGCGCTTCCGGCTGAAGGACGGCTCCGAGCTGCGCGAGCAATTGCTGGCGCTGTCCGATCTCGAACAGAGCTTCAGCTACTGCCTGCTCGATACACCGGTCCAGCTGTTCAACTACGTCGCCCATGTCCGGCTGTTGCCGGTGACCGACGGTGACCGGACGTTCTGGCACTGGGAAAGCCGCTTCACGACGCGGCCGGAACAGGCCGACGCACTGACGCGCATGGTGGCGGAAGACATCTACCAAGCCGGCTTCGAGGCGATCCGATCGCATCTGAAGCAGGCCGCATGAACGACGAGGTGACGTGATGCCGGTGACGGTGAAGACATTTCAGGCGCTGAGCGAGGCGGCTTCCGCGCTGTCGTCGGACCGCGCCGCGCGCTACCTCGGCGGCGGCACGCTCGTGATGCGCGATCTCAACGAAGGCGACGTCTCGATCGCGACGGTGGTCCGCGCTACCGATCGCGCACTGCAGAGCATCGACGCCGCAGGCGCGCGCGTCCGTATCGGCGCAGGTGTCACTTTCGCCCGCGTGCTGGCCGAGCGCGATCTTGCCTTCCTGCATCCGGCGGCGCGGTCGATCGGCGGTCCGGCGGTGCGCAACATGGGCACGGTCGGCGGCAATCTGTTCGCGCCGGCGCCGTTCGGCGATTTCACCGTGGCGCTGCTGGCGCTGGACGGCATGGTCTCGGTGCAGGGCGGATTTGGCCTGCGCGACATTCCGATCGAGGAGTTCCTGCAGTCGCGCGATCGCCAGGCCGGCGCTCTGGTCGTTGCGGTCTCCTGTATCCGCCCGGCGTCGGCCGATGCGTTCCGCTACCGCAAGATCGCGCGCATCAAGCCGAAGGGCGGATCGGTTGTCACCATAGCGGCGTATGTTCCCCAAAGCAGCGGCCGCGTCACCGGCGCCCGGATCGCGCTGGGCTCGATGGCGCCGACCGCGATCCGCGCCAAGGCCGCCGAGCGCGCCATCGAAGGCCGGCCGCTGGATGCGAGCGCGATCAGCGCCGCGGCCGCGGCTGCGGGCGAAGGGACGGCGCCATCGGACAATTCGCTGGCGAGCGCATGGTACCGCCGCGAAGTGGTCGGCGTGCATCTGCGTCGGCTGCTGTCGGGACAGGAGAGCTAGGCCATGGCGAAGACCCCGCTCCAATTCCGTCACAACGGCCGCGACGTCGCGCTGTTCGTCGACGGCGGCACCAACCTGCTGGTCGTGCTGCGCGAGATGGTCGGCGACGTCACGCCGAAATTCGGCTGCGGGCAGGGCGGCTGCGGCGCATGCACCGTGCTGATCGACGGCGATGCGCATCTCGCGTGCCTGACGCTCGCCGAAGCCGTTGAGGGCCGCGCCGTCGAGACGCTCGACGGCATCAAGACCGGCCCGAATTTGCATCCGCTGCAACGGGCCTTCGCCGAAGGGTTTGCCGCCCAATGCGGCTACTGCACGCCGGGCATGCTGATGGCGGCCAAGGCGCTGCTCGACCGCAACCCGCAGCCGAGCCGCGAGCAGGTCGTGGAAGCGATCTCCGGCAACATCTGCCGCTGCACCGGCTACGAGCCGATCATCAATGCGGTGCTGGCGGCGGCCGCGTCGCTGCGCGCGAGCGCTTAAGGGGAGATCGCCATGCTGGAATTGCGCAAGGACATCTTCGCCGACGAGCGCGACGACAATCTCAACGAGATCGGCAAGGGCACCCAGCGCCAGGACATGCTGGGCCACGTCACCGGCACCTCGACCTATTTCAACGATCACAAGCTGCAGGGCATGCTGCATCTGAAGGTCGTCAGGTCGACGCAGCCGCATGCCCGGCTGCGCCGCATCGATACCAGCGAGGCCGAGCGGAGCGAGGGCGTTCGCCGCATCATCCGTGGCGCTGACGTGCCGCGCAATCTCAACACGCTGCTCAGCCTGATCAATTTCGGCAAGGACGACGAGCCGACGCTCGCCGTCGACAAGGTGCGCTACAAGGGCGAGCCGATCGTCGCGGTCGTGGCGGATACGCCGCGCGCGGCGGCCGAGGCGGCGGCCAAGGTGCGCGTCGACTACGAGACACTGCCGGCCGTGTTCGATGTCGAGGAGGCGCTGAAGCCCGGTTCGCCCACGGTGAACGAGACCTATCCGAAGAACACGTTCACCTATCACGACCGCTACGACCATCAGAAGCTTCGGTTCGGCGATGTCGAGCGCGGATTCGCCGGCGCCGACCATGTGCTGGAGCAGCGCTACCAGATGTCGCCGATCGAGCATGCGCCGGTCGAGACCAACGGCTCGATCGCCGCCCCCGACACCAATGGCCGCTACGTCGTCTACACCTCGACCCAGGCGCTGTTCTTCTCGCTCGACACCTGCGCCAAGATCCTCGATCTGCCGTCGAACACCTTCCACTTCATCGGCGGCACGGTCGGCGGTGGCTTCGGCGGCAAGGTCGACACGCTCACCGAGCCGCTCGCCATTCTCGCGGCAATGCTGACGGGACGGCCGGTGCGCTACGTGTTCGGGCGCGAGGAGGAGATGCAGTTCGGGCCGCCGCGCGGCGCCGAGCGCATCTACATCAAGGATGGAGTCATGCGCGATGGCCGCATCGTCGCGCGGCAGATCCGCGGCTATTTCGACTCCGGCGCCTATACGCGGTTATCGAGCTACGCCGTCGTCAAATGTGCCGCGCATCTGCCTGGGCCCTATACGATCCCGAACGTCCACGGCGACATCTACTGCGTCTTCACCAATCGCACGCCGGCGACCGCGATGCGCGGCTTCGGCATCACCGGCATGGACTTCGCGCTCGAATGCCAGATGGACAAGCTGGCGCATCTCATCGGCATGGATCCGATGGAGTTCCGCATCCTGAATGCGTACCGCGATGGCGACATGAAGGCCCATCGCCGCGAGGCCAAGAACACCGCGCTGATCGAATGCGTGCAGGTCGCGGCCGAGAAGGCGAAATGGCCGATCCGCGACGAGTTCCGGCGAATGTCGTCGCGCAAGGATGGCGGCGGTACCAGGGCGGCGGTGCCCACGACGCCGCGCGAGCCGGTGAGCGCGAGGCCTGCCCCGGCGCAGCAGCGCACGAGCTATGACCGCGGGCTTCCGATCGCGCCGCCGCCCGAGCCGCCGCCACCGCCGCCGCAGAGTCCCGCACCGTCTCCGTCACATGGCGCGACGCGGTTCTCGTCGGTGTTCGGCAACAGGAGGCGCTGAGATGACCAGGCACCGCGGCCGCGGCATGGCGGCGATCAACTATCCCATCGGCATGAATCTCGGCGGCGATCCGAGCCAGGCGCTGGTGCATTCGAACCCGAGCGGAAAATTCACGGTGGCGCTGTCGTCGATCGATCTGGGACAAGGCATGAAGTCGGTGACGCGGCAGATCTGCGCCGAGACGCTCGGCGTGCCCGTCGAGGACGTCTATGTCGACACGGCGGATTCCGACACCGGCCCGCATTGCATGGGCTCGTTCGCCTCGCGCGGCACGCATCGAGTCGGCAATGCCGTGATGGCGGCGGCCAAGGAGGCGCGCGGCGTGATGATGGAGGCGGCGGCCGAGGAGCTCGAGGTCAATGCGAGCGATCTCGAGACCGACGGCCGCGGCAACATCCACGTCAAGGGCGCGCCGCACCGCTCGATCTCGGTGAAGGACGTCGCCATTGCCGCGCAGTTCCGGCAGGGCAAGACGATCTCCGGGCGCGGCATCTTCCTGGTGCCGCTGTCGGATGTCGATCCCGAAACCGGCGAGATGTCGCCGGCGACCTGCTACGCGCATGCCTGTCTGGTCGCCGAGGTCGAAGTCGACGATGAGACCGGCGAGGTCGGCGTGGTCAGGATGGACTCGGCCTATGAGCTCGGACGCGCGCTCAATCCGCGCTTGGTCGAGCAGCAGCTGGTCGGCGGCGCCTGGATGGGTATGAGCCACGCGCTGTATGAGACCACCGAGCCGTATTATCCGGATCCAAAACAGGGCCCGCGCGACTTCGTCGACTATCTGATGCCCGGACCTGGTGACATCTGCCCGCACGACATCGCGGTGTTGGAACGTCCGGCGCCGGACGGCCCGTTCGGCGGCAAGGGCCCCGGCGAGATGTGCGCCAACCCCGTGCTGCCGGCGATCGCGAACGCGATCTTCAACGCCGTCGGCGTGCGCATCGACGAGCTGCCGATCACGCCGGAAAAAGTGCTGCGCGCGATCAAGTCCCAAGGCGGCGCGCGGCCGCAGACGCGGCGGTGACGCGGCATGGTGGTCCGCAGCAACATCGTCGGCATCGACTCGCCGCAGGCGCTGGAGAAGGCGCTGCGCGCGGCCTATTACCTCGCCGATGACGGGCTCTCGACCGCGGCCTATCTTGCGCTGGCTTTGGGCAAGCCGCTGCTGCTGGAAGGCGCGCCGGGTGTCGGCAAGACCGAGGCGGCGAAGGCGATCGCTGCGGTGCTGGGCCGCAAGCTGATCCGGCTGCAGTGCTACGAGGGCATCGATGCTGCCGCCGCACTCTACGAGTGGAACTATCCGCGCCAGATGCTCGCCATCCGCCAGGCCGGCGAAGAAAGCATCGACATCTATGGCGAGAGTTTCCTGATCGAGCGTCCCATGCTCGCCTGCCTGCGCGCGCCGGATGCGACCGTGCTGCTCATCGACGAGATCGATCGCGCCGACCAGGAATTCGAGGCGTTCCTGCTCGAATTCCTGTCCGACTTCCAGATCTCGATTCCAGAGCGCGGCACGGTCCGCGCCGCCGAGCGGCCGATCGTCGTGCTGACCTCCAACCGGACGCGCGACCTGCACGAAGCGTTGCGACGGCGCTGCGTCTATCATTGGATCGACTATCCCGATGCGGAGCGCGAGGCGCGGATCGTGATGATGCGCGCCTCCAGCGTTGCCGAAGCGACCGCGCGCGCCGTGGTCTCTGCCGTCGCCAAGCTCAGGCGCGAGCCGCTCAGCAAGGCGCCCGGAATTGCCGAGGCCGTCGACTGGGCCGAGGCGGCGACATTGTTGAACAGAACCGGTGCGCGCTGGCCTGAAGCGTTCAAGCGCTCGATCGGCGTGGCGCTGAAGGATGAGGAGGACCTGTCCTTCGTCGCGCCGCGGCTCGACGCGCTTTTGGCGGAGGCGATGACATGACCGAGCCGCGTCTGCCACGTGCGACCGAGATCTTCCTCACCTTCGCCGCCCTGCTGCGGCGGAACGCGTTTGCGATTGCGCCGGAGCAGACCACCGCATTCCTGGCCGCGATCGAACTGTTGGGGCCGACCAGTCTCGATGACATCCGCCGCGCCGGGGCGGCGACCCTGGCGCCGCCGCCCGAGCGCCTTGCGACCTACAATCTGCTGTTCGACATCCACTTCGGCCTCTCCGAGGCCTCCGTTCTCGGCGCGAGCGATCAGCAGGACGATGTCGTGCGGCTGCAGGAGGAGGGTGACGGCGCTGTCGATCCGGACCTCGCTCAGGAGCAGAATGAATCCGGCCTTGCGGCCACACGGGCCGAGGCGCTGGTCGCGCGGCGTCTCGCCGCGAGCAGCGGAGGCAATGCGTTGCTCCGTCTTGCGCGCCAGGCGCGAGCCAGGCTGCCGAAGCGGCGCGGTCACCGGCGCATGCGCGCGCGCCGCGGCAGTTTCGTCGATCTGCGACGGACGTTGCGCGAGAGCGTGCGGCGCGACGGCGAGGTACTGTCGCTGCGTCGCCTGAAGCGGCGGCCACGGCTGCGTCGTCTGCTATTGCTGATCGACGTCTCCGGCTCGATGAAGGCGCGTACCGAGGACAACATGCGGTTGGCGCATGTGCTGATGCAGGCGGTGCCGCAAGCTGAGGTCTTCACCCTGGGGACGCGGCTGACGCGCGTGACACGTCCGCTGCGGCTGAAGCGGCGCGAGCAGGCGCTGCTCGCGGCCTCGCATCTCGTCAGCGACTGGGACGGCGGCACGCGCATCGGCGAGGCGCTGCAGGCGTTCCTCGCCGTGCCGCGCTTCTCGACCTACGCGCGCGGCGCCGCCGTGCTCATCATTTCGGACGGGCTGGAGCGCGGCGATCACCAGACGCTCCGTGAGGCCGTGTGGAAGCTGTCGCTGCGCGCCTGGCGCCTAAGCTGGCTGACGCCGTTGGCGACAGGTCCGGGCTTCAGGCCGCAGACCGAGGCGTTGCAGGCGATCGAACCTTTCGTCGACGACATCGTGGCCGGCGGCTCCGACGAAGCCATCGTCAGCCACGTCCTGTCGCTGGCGCAGAGGAGGGCGGCATGACCGGCCATGTCGATGCGCACCATCACATCTGGTACCAGGCCGATCTGCCCTGGCTGGTCGGACCGATGCAGCCGCGGATCTTCGGTCCGTACGAGCCGATCCGGCGCGACTATCCGATCGAGGAATATCTCGGCGACATCGCCGGCAGCGGCGTGACGCAGTCGGTTTACGTCCAGACCAACTGGGCCAAGGACGGCTTCGAGGACGAGGCGGCATGGGTGCAGCGAACCGCCGAGCAGCACGGCTTTCCACACGCGATCGTCGCTTACGCTGATATGACAGTCGATGATGCGCGGCCGCAATTCGACCGGCTTGCGCGGTATTCCCTCGTGCGCGGCGTTCGGATGCAGCTGCATTGGCACGAGAACCCGCTGTATCGCTTCGCCGCTTCGCCAGATCTCCGCAGCGATCCCAGCATCCGCGCCAACATCGCGCGGCTCGCGGATTACGGCTGGTCGTTCGACCTGCAGGTATTCGCGGGCCAGATGGCCGGCGCCGCTGATATGGCCGAGAGCTGCCCGTCCGTGACCTTCATCCTGCAGCACGCGGGCATGCTGGAGGATTTGTCAGCAGCTGGTCGCGACGAATGGCGCGCGGGCATGCAGCGGCTCGCCGCCTGCCGCAACGTCGTCAGCAAGCTATCAGGGCTCGGCACCTTCATCCGCCGCAACGATCCGGCGCATGTCGCCGGCATCGTGCGCGAGACGATCGGTCTGTTCGGCGCCGAACGCTGCCTGTTCGGCTCGAACTTTCCGATCGAAAAACTGTGGACTGACTACCGCACGCTCGTCGCCGGCTACGAGGCCGCAATCCGCGACCTCGACGTGTCAGCCCGTGCGCAGGTGATGGGAGAGACCGCGCGGCGGGTCTATCGGCTTGCATGACGCTGCGCGCAACGACAACAAAAGCAACAGGGAACGCTCATGGCGCTGGAAATCAAGATCCTCGACTATGGTGACATCGAACTGGAATCGAGCTTCCTCGTGCTCGGCCGCGACTGCGGCCGCACGCGCCGCGTTCTCACGCTCGGCTTCCTGATCCTGGGCGGGCCGTATCCGGTCGTGGTCGATACCGGCTACCGCTCCAACCAGATCATGGAGACGCTGGGCATGCGCGGCCTGCAGTATCATGAAAACATGATCGAGAACCAGCTGGCGCGCCACGGCGTGCGGATGGGCGACGTCCGCTACGTCTGCCACACCCATCTGCACATCGACCACGCCGGCAAGGACGATTTGTTTCCGATGAACACGACGGTGGTGCTCAATCGGCGCGAGCTGGAGTATTCCGTCTCGGGCTTGATGCATCCGCAATATCCTGCGCCCGACATCAAGCACCTGATCGACCGGCTGCACACCAAGAGTGCGTTGCGCTTTCTCGACCTCGAGCTGACCGGGCCGGTCGAGCTGATGCCGGGTGTCTATTGCGACGCCGCCAACGCCCACACCGAGGGCTCGATGAACATCCATGTTCATACGGCCGACGGCATCGCCACCATCTGCGGCGACGTGATCTACGACTTCAACGATCAGATCGTAACCCCCTTCAACGAGCTCCAGGACGCCGAGCCGCGCACCACCGGCAACCACGGCACCAGCAAGCGCGCCGAGAAGGCGGCGATCAAGAAGCTGCTGTCGAGCTCGCGCTATCTGCTGCCGGTTCATGATCGCCCGGCCAAGATCGAGGGCGGGGTGGTGACGGGGCGGCTGCACGACCAGGTGCCGGGCCCGGTCGTTCAGTCGCTGCCGCAGCGGCACTGGTTTCCAGCGTGATCACCACGGAGCGCGGCAATGACCCATGTGACCTTGCGCAGTGAATTCGAGAGCCTGATCGACCCGTACGCGCCGGTGGGGCAGGTCGCGACCGGCTTCGAGTTTACGGAGGGGCCGATCTGGCATCCGGCCGAGCAGTTCCTGCTGTTCTCGGACATGCCCGCCGACATCCGCCGACGCTGGGATGCGAAGCGCGGCGTCGTCGAGATGCGGCGTCCCTCGAACAAGTGCAACGGCATGACCTATGATGCCGAGCTGAACCTGATCGTCTGCGAGCATGCGACGTCGTCGCTGGTGCGCGAGCGGCCTGACGGGCGGCGCGAGATCCTGGCGTCGCATTTCGAGACCCAGGAGCTCAACAGCCCGAACGATGTCTGCGTCCACTCCAGCGGCGCTACCTACTTTTCCGATCCCTGGTACGGCCGCATGCCGGTCTATGGCGTGGAGCGGCCGCGCCAGCTCGGTTTCCAGGGCGTCTATCGCGTGCCGCCGGGCGGCGGCGCTCCGCGGCTGCTGGTCGACCGTTATCTGTTCGATCAGCCGAACGGGCTGTGCTTCTCGCCGGACGAGAAGCTGCTCTACGTCAATGACACCGTGCAGGCGCTGATCCGCGTGTTCGACGTCGGCAGCGACGGTGGGCTGTCGAACGGCCGCGTCTTCGCCAGCGGCATTCGCTCCGAGCTGGAGCCCGGCGTGCCCGACGGCATGAAGTGCGATCAGCGCGGCAATGTCTGGGTCACCGCGCCGGGCGGCGTCTGGGTCTACGCGCCGACAGGTGAGCTGCTCGGCAAGGTTCGCGTGCCGGAGCTGGTCGCCAATCTGGCCTGGGGCGGCGCTGATTTCCGCACGCTGTATCTGACCGCAACGCATTCGGTCTATGCAGTGACCACCAAGGTCGGCCCGCGCCACGAGCCCTATATGCGGGCGCGGCCGGCGGGTGCGGCGCCATCATCCTCCTCGACGCAGGCGCCGCAACTCGCGTCGGGCGACATGCAGCTCGATCCGCGGCGTTGCGCCATGATCATTCAGGACCTGCAGAACGACGTCATCATGGACGGCGGCGCCTTTGCCGAGTCCGGCGCGCCCGGGCATGCCAAGCAGCAGCGCGTGGTCGACAACGTGCGGCGGGTGGCGGAGGCGGCGCGCGCGCGTGGCGTCGTCATCATTCATGTCTGGTTCGTGGTCGAGCCGGGCGCGCCCGGCGTCACCCTGAATGCGCCGCTGTTCGAGGGGCTGGTCGACAGCAAGGCGATGGTGCGCGGCAGCTGGGGCGCGGCGCCGGTGGCGGGCCTCGAGCCGCAGAGCGGGGACTTCGTCGTCGAGAAGATGCGCATGAGCGCCTGGGAGGGGACGCGGCTGGAAACCATTCTCAAGGCGACCGGCCGCGATGTCATCATCAACACCGGCGCCTGGACCAACATGTCGGTGGAGCACACCGCGCGGACCGGGGCCGACAAGGGCTACTTCATGGTGGTGCCGGAGGATTGCTGCTCGACGATGAACGCGGACTGGCACAATGCGGCGATCAACTTCGCCCTGCAGAACGTGTCCGTGGTGACCAACGCCGATGCGGTCATCAAGGCGCTGGGGTAGGGGATGCCCAAACTGTTTCATCTTGCTGCCTCGCCCCGCACGGACTCCGAGTCCGCCGCCGGGGCTCGCGTCTTCCTCGACCGCTTCAGGCAGGCGCAGCCGGGCTGGGACGTCGACGAGATGAGACTGTGGCGCGAGAGCCTGCCGGAGTTCGACGGCGAGATCCTGCAGGCCAAATATGCCCGCATGGGCGGACGCGCCTTCACGGACGGCCAGCGCGCGGCGTTCGCCGCCGCCGAGCGCATGGCGGTGCGGCTCGATCTTGCCGAGCGCGTCGTGATCTCGACGCCGATGTGGAATTTCGGCATCCCCTACAAGCTCAAGCATTGGCTCGACATCATCAATCAGCCGGGCCTCACCTTCCGCTTCGATCCGAACAGCGGTTATCTCCCGCTGCTGAAGGACCGGCCGACGCTGGTGATCCTGGCCAGCGGCGGCGACTTCACCACCGGCATGAGCCGCGGCCGCACCGATCTCGCCACGCCTTACCTGCGTGAGACGCTACGATTCATGGGCCTGCAGGACGTGCGCTTCGTTGCGATCGGGCCGACCAGCGGGCCGAGCGAGCACACGGCCGCGGCGCGTGAGCGCGCGCATCGACGACTTGCCGAGATGGCTGTGCGGTTTTGAGATCGGTCGAAGGAGGTCGCGCTGCCGATCGGGACGCGTCTCAGATCGGCATCGCCAGCTGCGTTTCGACTCCGGCCTCGGTCTCCTGCAAGGATGACAGGGACACGCCGAGCAGCCGTACCGGCTTGGGCAGCGGCATCTCGGCCTGAAGCAGGGCGAGGGAAAGGCGCTCCAGATCGTCCCGGCTTGCGACCGCCGTCGCAACCGACCGGCTGCGGCTGATGATGTCGAAATCGGCGAATTTCACCTTCAGCGTCACCGTCCGGCCCCTGTTGCCGGTCGCCTCGCAGTGCCGCCACACCTTGTCGATCAGCGGCTGCAACTCGGCCGCCAGCGGTGCGAACTCGGTCAGGTCGGTCGCGAAGGTGCTTTCAGCGCCGATCGATTTCCGGATGCGGTTGGCCCGAACAGGGCGATGATCGATCCCGCGCGAGATCCAATAGTAATAGCTGCCGGCCTTGCCGAAATGCTGCTGCAGGAACGGCAGGGTCTGATTGCGGATGTCGAGGCCGGTGTGAATGCCGAGCGCGTTGAACTTCGCGGCCGTGGCTGGGCCGATGCCGTGAAACTTGCCGACCGGCAGCCCCTCGACGAAGGCCGCTCCCATCTCCGGCGAGATCACATACTGGCCATTGGGCTTGCGATGATCGGAGGCGAGCTTCGCCAGAAATTTGTTGTAGGAGATGCCGGCCGAGGCATTGAGCTCGGTCTCTGCCTTGATCCTGGCCCGGATCTGCAGCGCGATGTCGCGCGCCAGCGGAATGCCCTGCAGATTGTCGGTGACGTCGAGATAGGCCTCGTCGAGCGACAACGGTTCGATGATGTCAGTATGCTCGGCAAAGATGGCGCGGATCTGCTGGCTGATCGCCTTGTAGACGTCGAAGCGCGGCTTCACGAAGATCAGGTCAGGGCACAGGCGCTTGGCCGTCACCGACGGCATTGCCGAGCGCACGCCGAACTTGCGTGCCTCATAGCTGGCGGCTGCCACCACGCCGCGTTCGCGCGAGCCGCCGACCGCCACCGGCCGGCCGCGCAGCTCGGGATTGTCGCGCTGCTCGACCGACGCGTAGAATGCATCCATGTCGATATGGATGATCTTGCGGATCGCCGGCGGCGCGGCATCCGGGTCTGGACCGGAGCTTGGCATGATCAGTTGGACGAACTCGACGGCGAAGAACGTCCGGTGCAATCAGGCATTGGTCGTTGCTCTCGCGACGTTACAGGCCGTGAGAGACTTCCAGCAGATCAGGAGTGCCCGACGTGATTGAGAAGCGAAATCCAGGCGTAGTGGAGGGTGCCGCTGACGGTCCGGCGACCGGATCCGGACGGATCTGACGCCGATGTTCGAGCTCACGTTCTTGGGAACCTCGGCGAGCGTTCCGTCGGAGGACCGCAATCATCCCGGCCTTCTGGTGCAGGCAGATGGACAGCGAATCCTCATCGATTGCGGCGAGGGAATCCAGCGCCAGCTCTTGCGCAGCGGAGCGGGCTTTCGCAGGCTCCACCGTATCCTGCTCACCCACGGCCATCTCGACCACATCCTCGGCATTCCCGGATTGTTTTCCACCCTGCGGCTGCGCAGCAGCTCCGAGGTCATGAGCGTTCATGGCAGCTCGGGCACGCTCGACGTGGTGATCCGCATGCTCGCGGGATTGTGGGGCGAGGGCCGCGCGCCAATTCCGCTTCAGCTCGTTCCGCTCACGCCTGGGCAGGTCGCGGACGCCGGGGCCTTCACCATCAACTGCTTCCCGGTCCGGCATCGCGACACCGACAGCATCGGCTTCGCATTCACGACCCAGGCGCGCCGCCGCCTGCTGCCGGAGCGCCTCGCAACTCTCGGCGTGCCCGACGGTCCAATCCGAAAGACTTTGGCGGAAGGACAGCCGGTCACGCTCGATGATGGGCGGACCATCGATCCCGAGGATGTCCTCGGGCCTGCGAGCGGTGGGAAGAAGCTCGTGATCATCGGCGACACGGAAACCACCGAGGGCCTGCACGACCATGCTCGCGATGCGGATGTGCTCGTGATCGAGGCGACCTTTCTGCACCGCGATTCCGCCACCGCGCGCGACTATGGCCACCTCACGGCGGCCGAGGCCGCCGCGCTTGCGGCATCCAGCAATGTCGGCCGGCTCGTGCTGAACCATATTTCCGGCCGCTATTCCGACGAGGAGATCCTGGCTGAGGCAAGGGCGGTTTTTCCGGCCAGCCGTATCGCCTCGGATTTCGATCGGCTGACCGTATAGCTGCTCGACGCCTGCTGACGAGTTGCGTAGGCAAGGGAACCAGGGCACCGCCCATCGTCTTGACTGTCAAAGTCCATGCCTTGCTGCAAGTATGGACCCGTGCTGTCGCCTTGGCGCGCAAAGGAGCTCGTATGGCCCTCGTATTCATCACTGGCAGCACCGACGGGCTTGGCCGGGCAGCCGCCGTGTCGCTTCTCGATGCCGGTCATCAGGTGGTGCTGCACGCCCGGTCGACGCAGCGCGCCGAGGCCATCGGCGATCTCCGCTCACGCGCGGCTGCTGTCGCGATCGGTGATCTCAGCGTCACCGCCGACATCGATGCGATCGCCGATCAGGTCAACGCCGTCGGGCGAATGGATGCGATCATCCACAATGCCGGCGTTTACACCGAGCCAAGTCGCGGCTCCACCCCCGAGGGGCGCGCCCGCACTGTCGCCATCAATACGCTTGCGCCCTATCTGCTGACGGCGCGGCTGCATCGGCCGGATCGGCTGGTCTTCATCAGCAGTGGACTGCATCGCGGAGGAGAGGGTCCGCTGGACGATCTCGACTGGACGCGCCGGCCGTGGGATCCGGCCCGCGCCTACGCCGAAAGCAAGCTGCATGTCGTCGCGCTGGCCCTGGCGCTCGCGCGCCGCTGGCCGAAGGTTCTGAGCAACGCGGTCGATCCAGGATGGGTTCGCACGCGCATGGGCGGCGCTGGCGCGCCCGTTGATCTGGAGACCGGCCAGCGGACCCAGTCATGGCTGGCGGTCAGCGAGGATCCCGCTGCGCTGGTCAGCGGCCAGTATTGGCATCATCTGCGGCGGGAAGCGCCGGCCGGACAGGCGTCAGATCCAGCCTTCCAGGATCAGCTCATTGCGAAGCTGGCTGAGCTCACCGGCGTGACCCTTGCCGACGTGTGACGTACCGACGTTTCCAATGGCTGGCGACCCGACCCTGTCCTGAGCTCTTCTCAAGCCTGGATGATCTTTCGATGAGCAGGCGCGAGTCTTCCGCCTGCGATCATCTGTAGAAGCCGGGCGCCCCGGCAGTCGCCGGGGCAACGGCCTTCACCTCGGCTTTTCCTGAGCCCCAAGTGCGGGTAAAAGCCGACTGAAGCCACGTGGTCGTGGTGTGGATGAGCTGTCTCGGCGGCCTGACAGGGCGGCGTGAACGTCGCCCCCTGCTGCACAAAGAGCTCTCAATGGTTTGTCGAAGTGTCTGAAACAACTGTGAAATATGGCCTCCCCGGAGTTGGGCGCTTCTCCGTGGCGCCGATGATGGATTGGACAGAGAGTTTATTGAAATCAAATAGTTAGACGTGGGTCGTGTGCAATTTCTGTGCACGCATGTTCTACGATTTTTTACTATTCGTTCTCGCAAAGTTGCCCTCTGCTGCTTTCGCTTTTGCGCCCCAGCACACTAAGCAACGTCAGCCATTTCAGATCTTACCGCGAACGCTCGCACGCGCGATGATCTCTTAGGTCGCGTTGAAGGACACTTGGCCACAATGGAGTAGCGGACGATGCTCTTCAAACGTTCCGAGGGGCTGACACCATCCGAGCGGCTTCTGGCCGAGCTTTGTGATCGTTCATTCCTGAAACTCTGGACCTATCCCAATCTTTTCAAGAAGCCGAGCAAGGAGCTCACGGACCTCTTGGTCGTCTTTGGCAACGACGTGCTTGTGTTCTCGGACAAATCCTGTGCCTTTCCCTTGACCGGCGACTCGATGCTTGATTGGTCTCGTTGGTTTCGGCGGTCCGTCGCCCGCTCGGCTCATCAGGTCGACCAGGCGGAACGCTGGCTTCGCACCTATCCTGATCAGGTCTTCCTCGACACCAGATGCGCGGAGCCTCTTCCGATCCGTTTGCCGCCACTTACGGAGATGCGTGTTCACCGCATTTGCGTGGCACTGGGCGCGTTGGATCGAGCCAAGGCGGAAACCGGAGTGCGTGCGCTCAGGATCAATCCAAGAATTGTCGACGATGCCGAACCGTTCACGGTCGGCACAATAAGCCAAGCCCGCGGCTGGGTTCATGTATTCGACGAAGACAGTATCAAGGTCGTGCTGACGGAGCTCTCAACGACGTCCGACCTAATCCATTACCTGAACAGCAAGATGGCGCTCTTTGAAAACGGGAAATTTGTATACGCGGAATCTGAACTGGACATCTTGGCCTACTACCTGTGGAACGGCCGCAAGTTTCCGCAACATGACAAGGAATATCGGCTCGAACCGGATTTGTGGGCGAAAGCGCAGGCGTCTCCCGAATTCCAGGCTGGGCGAGAGCGGAACAAGATAGGGCAGTTCTGGGACGGTTTGATCGAATACGTCACCGGCCATTATTTGGCGCAGACGCTTGAGTTCGGGAACGAAATACAGATGTCCGATCACGAGCGACTGGTTAGAGCAATGGCCGGTGAGACACGTTTCTCAAGACGCATCCTGTCAAAACTCATTCTGGAGCGCGCCGAGATTGCCCGCAATAACGCGGTAAGCACATTGCTTCCCTCCGACCAGGCAGACATCAACTACGTCCTGTTCATCGGTCGCGGCGATCAAGGGAAGGATTACGCGGCGTACCGCGCCGATCGCATGCTTCACCTGAGGTCGCGATGCATCGCTGCAAAAGCGGTAAGACCGGAAAGGCGCTTCATCGTCGGGATTGCACTCGATGCACGTGGGATACGCGGCTCGTCTGAGGATTTCATTTTCTGGGACACAGCGGATTGGACGGAGGAGTCCATCTTAAGAGCGCAAAAGCTGCGTGAGGAACTTGGATACTTCCAGCCCGGCCAGGTCATTGAAAGCCAGATGATTGAGGATGAATATCCGGCCGTGCGGACAACCAAGAATCTCGCGGCACTTGCGGACGAACTCTCCAGTCTTACGCTTGCTGAATCAGCGCAGCTTGCCGAGATGCTGCGGGACAGGTGGGCGCTGGTTTGAATTCCCTGACGTTTGACCTCGATTGAAGGCAATGGTCAGGTAGACACTGCGTGCCAGACACCTTCGTTGACTCGTCCTGCGTCAGAATAAGTAAGGCACGTAAGATTCGGCTTGAGATCCGAACAAAAATTGCTCGATCCGGTGGCCCAGCCTCGGCCAGCGAGCGTGCCATTGCAACTCCGCCCGTGTGCGATGGTAGTCGTCAAGCGTGATCGGTGTCGGACTTCCGCCGGATCGACGCGCAGGACGTCGTCTTTTCCACGAGCAAATAGGCTGACCGAGCGCGTCCAAAGATTGTACGGGCATGGCGGTGGCCGCAGTGAATACGTCGCGTATTGCGACGCAGGAACATGAATTAGCCGAAAAGTTCAATGCCGTGTTGCGGAGCACGCCCCGGTTGCACTAGCGTGGCGTTCATGCGCAAGGACGGGGAAACGGTCCATCTTACGGCGAGCGACCTGGTGGGGCATCTCAACTGCCGCTACCTGACAGCGCTCGATCTCTCTACCGCGCGCGGCGAGATCGCGAAGCCGTCCGTTTGGGATCCTGTCCTGGAAGTCCTGGCAGAACGCGGTGCGCAGCATGAAAAGGCTTACATCGATCATCTCAAAGGGAAGGGAGATGAGATACGCCTGATCGGCGGAATCGGCGTCGAAAAGGATGCCGTCAATAAGACCGTCGCCGCCATGAAGGGCGGTGCATCCATCGTTGTCCAGGCCGCCCTTCAGGATGGCGTATGGAGCGGGCGGGCTGACGTGCTTCGCCGCGTCGAGAAGCCAAGCGTCTTTGGCGCCTGGTCTTATGAAGTCGTTGACACCAAGCTTGCCAAGGAGACGAAGGGCGGCACAGTCTTGCAGCTTTCATTGTATTCGGAGCTGCTCGCATCGATGCAGAAGAAACTGCCCGAATTCAGCTACGTCGTTACCCCGGAGACAGGCTTCGAGCCGGAAATCTATCGGACGACAGATTATTCGGCTTATTACCGGCGCGTGCGCCGCAGTCTTGAACAGTCGGTCGACAATGGCACGGCCGACGATCTCTATCCCGAACCGAACCCGCACTGCGACATCTGCCGATGGCGGCGACATTGCGATGAGAAGCGACGAAAGGACGATCACCTCTCGCTCGTCGCCGGAATCTCGAAAAGCCAGATTGGCGAATTGAGACGCCATGATGTCGGCACGACCGCGACGCTGGCGGAAGTTGTTCTGCCCTGGCCGTGGAAGCCGGATCGTGGCGCCGCTCAGAGCTACGAGAAAATTCGCGAGCAGGCGCGACTGCAGGTCAAGGGACGGACGGAAGGCAAGGTCATCCATGAGGCCTTGCCGATTCAGCCCGGGTTCGGGCTTTGTTGTCTGCCCGAACCGTCGCCGGGAGACATCTTCTTCGACCTCGAAGGCGATCCCTTCGTGCGGGGCGGCGGGCTCGAATTCTTGTTCGGCTATGCCTATCAGGACGAAAGCGGACAAGCGCAGCATCGCGCGGAATGGTCGTTCACCCGGGCCGATGAAAAAGCTGCTTTTGAACGCTTCGTCGATTTCGTCTTTGAGAGCCTCAAAACATATCCGGGCCTGCACATCTATCACTTCGCGCCGTACGAACCGGCCGCCTTGAAGCGCCTTATGGGCCGATACGCAGCGCGGGAAGAGGAAATCGATCGCTTGCTGCGCGGCGGCGTGCTTGTCGATCTGTTCGCCGTGATCCGCCACAGCATTCGCGCCAGCGTCGAGAGCTATTCCATCAAGAAGCTGGAGCCGCTTTACGAATACAAGCGCGCGCAAGATTTGTCCGACGCCGGAAAGATACTTGCCAAGGTCCAGGCCTGCCTTGAGCTCGGCGATGTGCAGGGCATAGAAGATGCCGATCGCAAGGTCGTCGACGCTTACAACAAGGATGATTGTTTATCGGCATGGGCATTGCGTGATTGGCTCGAAGGATTGCGCGCCGAGCTCCTCACGGGAGGCGCGACAATAGACCGTCCCGAGCCCAAGAGCGGAGACGCAAGCGAAAAGCTCACCGCATGGCAGCAGCGTATTGCTCCGCTCGTCCAAAGCCTGACGCAAGTGGCTCCGGTCGATGTGACGGACCGGACACCGGATGAACATGCACGCTGGCTTCTGGGCAATGTTCTGGATTTCCACGGCCGCGAGATAAAGGCGACCTGGTGGGAGTATTTCCGCTTGTCGGCTCTGTCCGCAGAGGAGTTGCTCGACGAGCGTGCTGCGATCTCCGGCCTGACGTTCGCCGGCAATGTTGGAGGAACAGCAAAAGCGCCTATTCACCGCTACAGCTTCCCGGCGCAGGAAACGGAGCTGCGCGGCGATGAAGATCTGCGTGCGGTCGGAGGGAAGCCGTTTGGCAAAGTTAACGCGATCTCTCTTGACGACCGTACGGTGGACATCAAGAAGCGGCAGGATTCGGCTTCACTGCACCCGGAGGCAATTTTCTCGCATAAGGTGATTGGAACAGAGGAGCAGGCAGAAGCCCTCGTGCGTATCGCCGAATATGTCATCGCAAATGGAATGAAGGGGCCGGGACGCTATCAGGCGGCGCGCGATCTCCTTCTATTCGATGCGCCGAAGATCGGTGGGCAGCCGATCAGAAACGTGGATGAGACGACGCTCAGTGCAGCGGTTCGCATCTCGCCGGCATTCGAGCCTTGTGTGTTTCCCATTCAAGGACCTCCGGGCGCGGGTAAGACGCACATCGGCGCTCGCATGATTTGCGCCCTTGTTGCAACGGGAAAGAAGGTCGGTATCACCGCGAACAGCCATAAAGTCATCCGCAATCTGCTGGATGAGATTCAGCGCGCGTGCAAGCAGAGCGGCAAGCCAATTCAGAGCATCCAGAAGCTATCGGAAAAGGCGGACGACGTTCCCGGCATCCGGTTTACGACCGACAACGCCAAAATCTTCTCTTCGCTCGGGCCCGATTGTCCGGTGGCCGGTGGAACGTCGTGGCTATGGGCTCGCCCGGAAGCTTTCGAAGCCCTTGATGTATTGTTCGTTGATGAGGCGGCGCAGATGTCGCTCGCGAACGTCCTGGCGGTGTCGCACGCGGCAAAGACGGTCGTTCTGCTCGGCGACCCGCGCCAACTCGAACAGCCATTGCAAGGCAGTCACCCGGAAGGAACGGACGTATCGGCGCTCAAGCACATCCTGGGCGAACATGCCACCGTCACTGCCGACCGCGGGCTGTTCCTGGAAGAAACATGGCGGCTGCATCCGGAGATATGTTCGTTCACTTCTGAGCTGTTCTACGAAGACAGGCTGCGGTCGAAACCCGGCCTGCAGCAACAGGCGATCAAATCACAAAGCGGCGTGAATGGCTCTGGCTTGCGCTACCTAGCGGTCGAACATGAAGGCAATCAAAGCGCTAGCCCTGAGGAAGCGGACGTTATCAAGGCCTTGGTCGAAGAGATCCTTGCATCGAAGGCGACATGGATAGGACCGGACGGAGAAGAGGCTCCTGTTGCACTCGACAACATCCTGATTATTGCGCCGTACAACGCGCAAGTGTTCGAATTGCAAGATCGCTTGCCGGGTGCGCGGATCGGCACCGTCGACAAGTTTCAGGGGCAGGAAGCACCGATCGTCATCTATTCAATGACCACATCAAGCCACGCGGACGCGCCGCGCGGTATGGAGTTTCTTTACAGCGCCAACCGCTTGAACGTCGCCACGTCGCGGGCGCGCTGCGTTTGCATCCTTGTCGGCTCGCCGTCGCTGTTCGAAGCGGAATGCCGTACGCCGCAGCAGATGCAGCTTGCGAATGCCTTCTGCCGTTACTTGGAGATGGCGCAGGCAATATGACGCGCGGGCTAAGAATATCGGCCGTTGCTGCCTGACCATGGTACAATCGGCTATGCGACGTGATTCAATGACCAGGCGGATGTTGACCCATGCGCTTCAAGAATTTGGAGAGTTACAGGATCGGCGGGGTCGGCAGCGACATGCAGCTTGGAATTCCCCTGCCGAAAACGCCGGACGGCCGTGTCTATCGGTACTCACCGAACGAAAATGCGCATCCGCGACTTTTTCTGCTTGG
This sequence comes from Bradyrhizobium sp. HKCCYLS20291, assembly GCF_051167715.1. Taxonomy (NCBI): domain Bacteria; kingdom Pseudomonadati; phylum Pseudomonadota; class Alphaproteobacteria; order Hyphomicrobiales; family Nitrobacteraceae; genus Bradyrhizobium; species Bradyrhizobium sp. HKCCYLS20291. The sequence continues at coordinate 124,772 of NZ_JBNPTO010000006.1, forward strand.
CGACCGGGTGGAAGGCTTCGCTCTCCCGGAAACCATGAGCGCGCGTATGTCCCATATGCCGGGAACGCCCGGCACAATCTGTCCGTATAGCGGCACATTGGATGAAGACGATGCCTTCACACATCCGGACGACGTAGCGGCAGCGCAGGAAGTGGTCGCGCACGCCGCTGCGGCCGACGTCGCTGAGGCCTTTCATGGCATGTTCGCCGATCTTGGGCGCAAATTCGCCGGGAATAAGTTCGTCAAGATCAAGCCGGGTCCGCAGCCGCATCCGAAACCTCGACCCCGTTTCGCGCGCCGCGATTTGCTGCGCGAGTTGGTATGTGACGAATGCGGCCGCGATTACGGGGTCTTTGCGATCTCGCTGTTCTGCCCGGATTGCGGAGCGCCGAACATCCATCTGCATTTCGCCCGCGAGGCGATGCTCGTGCGGGAGCAAGTGGAGATGGCCGGCAAGCTGGGTGCAGAGCAGGGGGAACTGGCTTACCGGCTGCTCGGCAATGCGCATGAGGATGTCCTGACCGCATTCGAGGCAACTCTCAAAACCGTCTATCTCTACAAGCTCACGACGCGGCCCGCAGACGCGCCCGAGGTGAAGCCAGTCGGAAATGCTTTCCAGAACATCGAGCGGGGCCGGAAGCGTTTCGCCGAATTCGGCTTCGATCCATTCGGAAGCCTGAGTGTTGATGCGCTTGCTGTGCTCACGCTGAATATCCAGAAGCGTCATGTCATTGGGCATAATCTCGGGATTGCCGATGCGATGTTCACCGAGCACGCGGCTGATGCGCGCCTTGGCGAAACGGTGCCCTTGGTTGGCGAGGACATTCTTCAGTTCGCGGACATCTGCAAAATGACCGTCGACCACATCGATGCGTGGCTTGCGAGCGGCGCGCTGCCTCCAAGCCGCGATGTGCCGCCTGTAAAGCCGATTATCGCGCCTCCAGCGAAGGAGCCGGCGACATTGAGGGTCGGAAAATTAGGCAAGCTGGCCGTACGCATTGCACTATGGGTTGCGGAACGATCAGAAAAAGGCCTCGGTGATTTCATCGCCGAAGAGGAACTGACGAAGGCCTTTCCGGATTCCAGCATGGACGAGTTGGCGTTCGCCGTGGCCGAGCTTGCGAAGGACGGTTATCTGCGGACGAGCGCCGTAATCTCCAAACGCATTCCACGGATACGCGTCGCCGCCGAGCTGTTCATCACTTTCGATCCGCATGCGATAAAGACTGACCCGGCGTCGGATGTGGTTACGCTCGTGGACTTGGCGCTTGCCAGGAGCAACACGGTAGGCGTCGAAGAATTGCATGCAGCGACGGGATGGCCGCTTAGACGCTTCAATCCGGCCTTTGCTTATATGGTCTCGCAGATCGACGGACGGCGCGTTCTCGCCGGCGGGACCAATGATTATCCGGCTCGCGGCTTTTTTTTGATGGATGAGGATCGGGTTGATCTCAAGCGTTTTGCCGATCGCCTGAGGGGCTGAGACCCGTCCAGAGGAGGGGCGCATTGCGTCGTCCGGAGGGGAACGGCCGCCACGGCTGGCGGCCGTTGGGTTTGCATTTGTTCTCTAATTGTTCCATACTTTGGGTTCCGGGACAAGCCAGAGCTCCTGATTTGGTGCGGGTAGACCCCGCCTCAATCTTGGTGTGTGCTCACCAGGGGAAAAGCGCATCAAAAGTTGCACTCCGTAATGCCTGCAGGGGCGATCCACAGACAAATCGAATGCGTCCATGTCCGACCAGCGTTTCATTTCCGCCGATGCTGCGCCGCGCCTGACCAGCCATCTGCGAGCTCTGTCCTTGATTGCGCCCCTGCAGCGGGCCGAAGACAACAAAGGAATGCTGCACGTCTCCGCCAAGACGGCGGAGCGCGTGGACATGCGCTATCTGGCTCTTGCCGCCATCGAATTGCTGATCGACCGAATGGGCGCCGGCGGAACGGCGGGCCGCGCAGAGCTGATTGAATATCTTGCGGATTTGGCACGGCTTCAGTCGCGAAATCTCTCTGACCCGGATGCGACCGCGCTGGCAGAGCATGTGTTCGACGGCTTGACCAACGCTCGCGACCGCCGCGCGCGCTTCAAGGTCCGTCTGTTCGATCCAGATCAGCCTGAGGGGGTCTTTTTCGAATTCGCATTGCTGCGAGCGGAGCCGCTCCCGGACGGGACGGTGGGTTACCGGCTGACCCAGGAAGCGATTGAAATCCATCTCAGCTTGCTGGCGCACGATCCACTCACAGCGACGCAGGTCAGCGAGATCATCGTTGGAGAGTTTCTCAAGCGGGGACTCTACGATCATGCGGCGTCTGCGGCAGAACGGACGAGAACCAACAGTATTCGTCTTGCCGAAGCGATCCGGCTGCTTATGGCGGAAGCGCGCCGCGCCATCCTCAAGGTCATGTGGCATGAGGAGCTTGGCCCGAAGATGGAGGAGGCGCGCAGTCTGCTGGATGCGTCCATCATGCGCGAGGGCGCCATGCTGGCCCAATTGAGCGATACGGCGGCTGATGTAACGGATGAGACGGACCGCCGCCATCTCTCGCGCATCCGCACGCTGCTGCTCGATGTGCAAACGCGTCACCGCAAGCTCATCGTCGTGGTGCAGAAGACGGCAGATGAATATTTGCACCTCCAGGCTGACACCCTCAAGCTGCGGCCCTTGGCGCGATTGCCCGATCTCGAAAATGAGATTCTCGATCCTTTGTTGCGGGCTCCGGCGAACTTCTTGATTGAGAATGCATCCGGAGTTTTTGGCGCGATTTCCGGAACGCTGCCGCCGCTTGTCCTCGACATCGCAGCCGCGGTTGCCGCATTCGAGCCGGATGTTGAAGAGGCGGGCGTCTTCGATCCGATCATTGAATTCGATGATCCTACCGTGGGGCTGGAATTGCCTTTCGACGAGGCAACCATCACGCGGGCTGAACAATTTGCACGCGCGACCATCCTCGCGACGGGAGCCATCACCCTCGGTGAGCTTTTATCGCGGGCGGCCTCGGATCGACCTGATGACGCAGCCTTTCAACGCTGTCTTTTTCTTATCCTGGAACAGGCGATCGATCCGCGCACGACAGACGTTGCCGGCGGCGCGTCGATTTTGAGCACGCGTTTCGATGCGGGGTTCGTTGAGGGCACCGATGTGAGATTCTCGCGCGCCACGGGCGGAGGAGTTCATGCTTCCCAATGACGTGAAAGACGCCTCGAGACTTGTCGAATGGGGCTTGCATCCGCGTGCGCTGCCCGAAGCACATCCAGAATACCGCGATCTGGTCCGTCGTTGGATGGATGACGGAGGCTTCAAGGCCATTGTCGCTTCCGTCGCCGAAGGTCTGAAGCTGCGGGTGGTTGGTGTGAACGCGCGCACGGGCATTGTGCTGGGTACGGAAATGGAGTCCGTCTTCGCCTATACGATCTCGCGCTTCCGCCGGAACTTTTCAAATGACGACGCTGCGGTTGTGGCGCTCGTGTTGGTGGCTGCGTGCGCGACCTTTTATCCGGTACAAGATGCGCTCGACAGCGATGAGATCATGTCGCCTAGCGCGACATTGTCCGAGATCAGAGATCGTCTGACCAAGCTATGTCAGGCGTTGGAATCGCAGGATCGTACGGGCGATGCGGCAGCTGCACGCTGGCGAAAGGGCTGGCAATATATCCGGGCATTACCCGAGATCGTCGAGGATGCGCGACGGACGGCACGTAGCCACCTGCATGGCCTTGTCGGGCTGGTCCTCAATCATCTTTTTGAAACGGGTTTCGTGGCGGTCGATGAGCGTCAAGACGGAAACCATCTTTACGTTGCCACGCCGCGTTTTCGGATGATGCTCGCAGAGCATGCCTCCGTGCCGCTTCTCGATCTGGCCCGCGGCGCCAGTGAGGCGAGGGAGAATGCTCATGCTTAAGATCAGTCGCGCATATCTGGACGCCTGCGGTTATGTCGATGGCGTGTTTGAGGAGCTTCTGATCAAGCCGACAGACGCGACCGGTTCGGCACTGCATCACGTTATTCACGCGCCCAACGGCGTTGGAAAAACCACGATCCTCGCGCTCCTGTTCAGCATCTTCGAGCCGGATCGTCGCAAGTTTCTGCGCACGGAAATCAACCGCCAGCACAGGATCGAGCATTATTTCATGCCGGGACGCCTTGGCGTGGTCGCGCTTGAGCTGATCAAACCCGGCGTGAACAATAAACCGGTGCGTCATGTCATCGGCCAGGTATTTTGGCTCACGCCTGCTTCCAAGGGAGATGATGGAGAACCGGGACACCGGCGGTTCTTTGCATTCCAGGCCGACGCTGACGCCTCATTGGATACGTTGCCCTTTCGCGGGCTGTCGGGTGACACGCCATTGCGCTCGCTCGATGACTTCACGCGTTGGGCGCGCGATATGCGCAGCAAGCCGACATTCTTTTCCACCGACTCGCTCACTGCATGGCGCAAGCATTTGACCTCCGAACTCGGGGTGGAGCTGAAAGTCATCGAAGTGCAACGCCGGTTCTGCGGCACAGAGGGCGGCATCGGTGCGGCATTTCTCGATTTCAAGTCCGAGCAACAATTTCTCGAAAAGATATTCGCTTTTATGATTCCGCCGGATGCCGCCGACAGTGTCGTGCAGGCGTTGGAGACGGGACTTACGAAAATCCGCGGCCTGCCGCAGCGAAAGGACCAGCTTAAGGTTCTTACGCAGCTTGCAGATGGCTTCACGCCGTTCATTTCCGCCGCCGGAGCTCTGGAAGCCGCCGAAGCCGAGCGTGCCGACGACTTCAAGCGGCTCGGCCGTCTGTTTTCCCGCTTCAAGATCGATCAGACCAAGCTGGAAGTGGAATGGGAGATCGTCGGCGGAGAATTGGCTATCAAGGGGCAGGGTGTCGAAGACGCTCGCGCCCGCGAGCGCAAGCTCCAAGGAGAGGTTCTCTTTCTGGAGAAGGCTGCTGCCGACCGGCGATTTAGCGATGCCAAGGCGGCAGTAGAACGGGCAAAAGACAGCTCAGCAGCCGCAAGTCGCAGACTCCAAGCGGCGCGCGCCACTGATATCGGTCGCAAACTATCGTCGGCGCAAGGACAGCGAGAAGCCTTCGAGGCGGAGTTGGATCGCATCGATCGGGATCTTGCTCCTGACCGTGCACTCCTTGCGCGCGCCGGAGCGAATCTTCATGCCTTATTGGATCAGCTGGCTGCCGAGGCCGAGCGTGATGCCCATATCTACGAACAGCGGGCCCAAGAGGCAAATCAGCTGGCTGAAGCGCACGCCGAGGAGGATCGTGCGGCGAGCATTCGCGCACAGGAGTTGAAGGCCGAAGTCGAACGTCTCGCCGCACGGGTGGCGGAGCATGACCGCGAGCGCAAGGAGCTCGAGCGTCAGGGTGCCCTTCGCGCGGCAGAAAGTCCTGCTGCGGCGTTGGCGCGCATCGATAGCGAATTGAAGGTTCAAGGCGATGCCGTCGCCGATACCGAATTGCAAGACGAGCAGCGAGAAAAGGAAACGCGCGATCTTGAAGGTCTCCGCACTGCGGCACTTGCGGATTCGCGCCGCTGCGCAGAGGAGGCTGCGCGTCTCGCAAAGCTCGGCGAGGCTGGCCGGACTTTGGAGCAGGCCATTCTTGCCAGCGAGGTACTTGCCGCAATACTGGCTGGCGAATCCAAAGACCCATATCGACCGGATTTGCCGGAGCGCGCGCGCGCCGCGCGGACGTTATCCGAAGAAGTGCACCGCAAGCTTGCGACCGAGCGCGAGGCGATCGCAGGCGAGCTTAGTTTTCTCGACGCTGAAGGCGTATCGTCCGTGCCGGCCGATGTCGCTGTGGTCGCCCAAGCCCTTAAGGAGGCCGGTATTGTCGATGCGCAGCCGGCAGAACACTATCTGGCGCAGTTCAAGCCGGATGCCGACGAAGCATTGGCGCTGTTGCGCGATGATCCGGCACGCTTTGGCGGCGTGTTCGTTGCGCGCCTTGACCGCAAGCGCCTGTCGACGCTCGCAAGTGATGGCCGTCTGAAACTCAAGGGCCCGGTGGTCGTCTCTGAAGCGACGCTGCAGACCACGGCCACGTCTGCCACGGATACGGGAATCGTCTTTGGCCCCTTCAGCGCGGCGCGCGTTAACAAACAGGCGGCTGCGGAAGAAAAGTCCCGGCTTGCGGATGCTTTGTCAGCCAAGGAAGCGGAGCTTGCGTCCTGTGTGGCACAGATCGAGGCGATTGGCACGCTCGTCGATCAACTCCGCGAGCTTCACAAGAACTATCGCGATGACCGCCCTGACGACATATTGCGCCGTTGCGAGCAGTTTAAGTCCGATAAGGAGCGCGCGGATCAGCAGGTCAAGGATGCCATTGCCCGGCAAAAGGCGATTGCGCAAGAGCGCGCGCAATTCCGCGACCGTCTGCATGAGCTTACCGATGGAATCAGCCGGCTGAAAATGGCGACACAGGCTGTCGATCAGTTCTTACGTCGGTATGTTGATATCTCCGAAATGTCCGCGCGCATTCCGGTGGCAACTGCTGAACAGCAGCAACAGCAGGATGCCGCGCTGAAATCTCGCGGCGCTGCCGTGAAAGCGCGCGCGGCGGCGACCGATTCCGGGGGCCGTGCGGTGGCGCTTCGCGCCGATGCAAACGCACGCCGATCCGACAAGGCGCACTATCCGGAGACGGACGGTGCGGCCGCCGATCGAACGGGCACGTTTGACGATCTGCGCAGCCAATACAAAACGGCTGAACATGCCCTCGCCAGCAAGCGGGACGCGCAACAGGCGACAGTTTCGCTCCAGCTCTCGGCAGTGAAAGAGAGCATTTTTAAATTTGAACAGGAATACGCGCAGGCCAGCGACGGATTGGGGCCGGCCGATTTTGGGCCGTTTAGCGCTGTCGCCGATCTTGCGCGTGCAATCAAGGAAGCGGATCAGAATGACTTGGAATGCCGCGCGGCCGTCGTCCAGGCAGACGCGACGCTAACGTCGGCTCAATCGGCGCTTGGTCCCGTCAGTGGGAAGATCGAGCGGGCTGAAAAGAAAAGCGGTCTAAAACCCATTCCGGTTCCGGAATTCGCGCAAGCGCCAGCCGAACTGTGCGCCAATGAAGCTGCGCTGCGTGAGCAACAGGGAGAGGCGCTTGAAATTGAAATTCGCAACATGGAACGCGAGCATTCGGGTTTGCGCACGCGCCATGCTGACATCAAAGGCAAGCTGACCGGCGTCCAAGCGCTTGCCAAGCGGGCTGAAGGGCACCTCCCCGAAGCGAGCCGGGACGAATTGCCAGACCTAAGCCTGAATCATGATGAGCTCGAGCCTGCGCTCGATCAGGTTATCAGCCGGATCGGAGAAACGCGTGCCACAATCAGCCGGCTAGACGACGAGGCCGAAGCATGTTTCGAGCAAATTCGCCAACTGATTGAAAGCGAAAGCTTCCGCCGTCTTGAACCTCAAGTCGCCGATCACCTGCGCCGTTACTCGCACCGCTCGGCGGGAGCGGAGCGCGAGACGCTTCAAGCACGTATCACCGAGCGCATCGGAATTGTCCGCAGCGAGATCGAAAATCAGATGCGGGACCAAAATGCGTGTCTGGAACAGCTTCGGCTCCATGTCATACACGCCGATGATCTCCTGCTGCGCGCTGCTCGCTGTTCGAAGATTCCGGACCACATTGCCTTCTACGGCGGCGAGCGCATTTTGAAGATCAAGCGGCGCCTGCGTGACGTGCCAGTCGAAATGGTACGCAACCAACTCTCGATCTGGTTGGACGAGCAGGTACAGACCGGACGTGTTCCCTCAGATGGTGCCGTCCTGGCTGCCGAATTGCTGAACCGTGTACACGCCGGTCGTGCGCTTGAGATCGAAATTCTCAAGCCCAAGCGAGATGCAATCCAGCCGTATATGCGCGTGGACCGTATGGGTCTGTCAGGCGGTGAGGGCGTAACCGTTGCGATGATGCTCTATACGGTGATCCAGAAGCTGGCGATGGACGAGCGTACAGACGGAAAGAACGCAGCGTCGGGCGGCTTCTTGATGCTCGACAATACGTACGGCATGTCCAACATGATGGAGCACATTGTGTTGCAGAAAACGATGGCGGACCTACTGGACATTCAGCTGTTCGTGACGACGTGTAGCGAGGACAAGCACGTTCTCAACATGTTCCCCGCAATTACGCGTTTGGTGCAGGGCGAGCGCGTGCTGTTGGATGGCCAGCCGAAATACATCCGGGTGCGCTCCGGCGACTATCTCCTGAAGGGGGACGAGCGTGCCGCCTGAGGCCGCGCGTCGCTTTGTACGCGCTCTCAAGAAAACGGGGCGAAGGCGTATCCCGTTAGACATGCTCCGCCGGGAATTCGCCTCGGCATGCCCCGAGCTTGCCGAGCAGCCGGATCGGCGCACCCGCTTGGCTGAGGTGCTCCTCAATGCCGCGGATACGGGAGAGATACTTCTTCCCAAGCAAAGACGAAGCTGGGACCGCGCCGGCGGCGCGGCCCTGCCGGGATTTGTTATGCTCGCCGGGCAACGACAACCACGCCCACCCGTCGTTATCGCCGGCTATGCTTGGCATCCATTGCTTAGTTTTGCAGCAGGGGAGCGCAACCGGTTGCGGTTGGAATCGGCGAAGCGCATCAACGAGTGGCTCAAAAGTGATCCCGATTTGAGCCTCATCGTGCCGATCAAAGAACGCTCACTAGAAATTTTCGGCGACGAGAAGCGGCTCGATCACCTACGCGGCGGCACAACCAATCTCTTCGGGCAAGTCAGTCTCACTTCACTTGGTTGTCGTCTATGCCCCATTCCTTTGCCGTTCGAAGCGGGACCCGCAACTGCGCGCGGCCAGCCGATCCTCATTGTTGAGAACAACGACACATGGGCCTCGTTCTCCGCCTGGAACCGCGGTGCGGGACGCTACGCCGCCGTCGCCTATGCCGGCGGCGGTCACGGCAAGAGTCTGGCCTACGATGAGATGTTTATCGATGAGTTGATTAATCGTTTCCGGGCCGAAGGGCTTTTCTACTTTGGCGATCTCGACCCCGCGGGGCTGCGCATTGCGAGCCGAGCAGCGGAGCGCCGTGCTCAGCGCGGTGGGTTGCCGCTTGAGCCTGCTGCGTCTCTCTATGCGTGGCTTCTAAACCGAGGTGCGCGAACGGCCCTTCGCCCGAATGAAAGGGCTACGCTAGCCGATCTCGCCTGGCTTCCGGAAGATCTGCGGGGCGCGGTCGAATCTCTATTCGCCGACGGACATCGAATCCCGCAAGAATCTCTAGGTACGCGTGTGCTCACCGCTGGCGAGAGTCCATTTCATCCACGTTGAACGCGTCTGCTTGCTTGACCTGCACATGACTTGAGACGGATACCGCCACAATCAGCCGCCTGATCAGACCGATAACAATCAGATCAACGGCAGGAAAGCGTACCGGTTTAGGCTACGCAGCCGTCTCCGCTCATTTTATCGCTCCATCATGCATAAGAGCGTAGAGGCGTGTGGGAGCCTGGATCAGCAATACAGAGGGAGGTGGTCGTTCCGCCGCGAGCTGCCGAGCCGTGGCGCGGTCGAGCGCGGAAGGGCCTTGATCCGCCAGATGCGAGTGCCATGTACCGACGTCGAAAAGCGTCCCGCCGCTGGCTCGATGCCGCACTTTGATGGCAGCTTTCAAGCCGGCGGTCCCCAGCACGAAGCGGGTCGCTGAGCGCTCGCTGTCCGGCGGGGCCTCGATCAAGTCGACCACGATGATCGTTCTCAGGCGTGCGCTGCATGTGCCGATCAGGACTCCCCCGGTCTCCACGGTAGGATAGCGCGCCACCTCTTCTGCGATCTTGGTCATGACACGTGAGGAGGCCCGAACGGTCCATCCCTGCGGACCCTCAATGGTCACGACCTCGAAGGGAGCGACGCGTTCGTGCGTCCAGGTAGTGTTGGACGATCCTTCAGCTCTTGTTCCGACAACGATGCATCCCGGATCCTCATCGGCCTGCATCAGGCCGACAAGCTCTTCAGTGAGTGCCGCCGTCATCGCGGACAGACGCATGTCGGTCATCGGCATGGTGAGCGATCCGCATCCTTGACCGATTTGAATTTCCGTCAGGCCGAATTCAGGGTCAAACAACAGCTTGCGGACCCGGTCGTCCGTCACCGTGGCGTTGAGCTCGTCGGTCAGGTCGCAAAGCGTTGGATTGCGGGCAGCACCCTCAAACAGCAGGAAACCGCCATCGCCGCGCCCGAAGAGTGCCGCTTCAGCAAACCGGGCTTTGGCCTGCTTCGATCCGATCGTTGAGAGAGCTTCACGGACGGCGAGTGATGCCGTGGTATTGACAGCATAGCGCGCGTCCTTCGGCAGAAACATTTTGCGCTGCTCGTTCTTGGGAAGGTCGGCGACCATATCGCCGTCGTGCACCGCGGGCGATTGTCCGAGCAGCCCGAGCTCACTGGCGAGCTCTTTTGCCTTTGAACCGGCGAACGATGCACGGGCCAGCGCGTGTCGCGCCATGTTGTGCGGTCGAAGCATTCCATTGTCGCTGACCGCGCTAATAGTTACGCCCGACCGCGCGAGATGCATCGCCATCTTTGAACCGACGCTGCCGCAGCCCAGCATCGATACGGGAGCAAGTTCGGGAGCGCCGGAGACGTCGCGCAACAGCGTGGGATTCGTCGCATCGATCTGCATGGCCGGCACAACGGGCTCCGCATCACCTGCCGCGAAGAGTGCGGCGCGTCCCTTCATGGCCTTGATGTCCACCAGATAAGGCAGCAACTCGATATTGGATACCGATCCCACCAGATGCTCGGGCCTCCGCGCGCAGAGGATGATTCCGATTGGAACAGGCGCCTCGAGCACATAGCCCTGCCAACAGCGGTTGAGATTTTCGAGAAAGACGTCCAACCCTCGACCGCATCCAAGTTCGTTGGCGCGCTCTTTCAGACGGGCCAGGGTGTCGACGGTCTCAGGCATGTAGGCCGCAGCGACGAACTCGTCTCCACTCGGCTTCTTATCGGGCCAGACGAGGCAACTCACCGTGTCGCCGAACCAGTATCCATCCCGCGTATTTCGCCCGAATAGCTTCTTGTCATCCCGCTTGAGTGCAGCTTGAGTCTGGCTGACGTCCAGCCACGTGGTGCCTTGCTTGTCGACGAGCGAACCGTCCCCGCCGCTACGGAAGAAGGTGGACTTGAAAACCCGATATCCACCGTTGCGATCAACGACCGCGCGGCAAGCTTCGGCATTGAGCGCGATCACGTCGTTAAGGTCACGACGTAAGGTCGGCTCCCATCCTCGTCCGTGATGGATCAGCGTGCCTTCGGCTGCGCGCTGAAGCCAGAGAATAAGCTGATGCACGAGGTTGAAGATGCCGAGCTCAACCAGGCCAAACTGGAAGAAATACTCTCGCTGGTTGCCATCGATCAGGCAGGGGCGCGGCGGCTCGGTCACCGGACCTGGCTGAACGTGGGGAAGATCCCTCGGGAAGTCCATCCGCAAGGAGAACGAGGGCGATGACCATGGGTAGCTGGGCCAGAGCCTCACGTTGACCGTCTCGACAACGCGAACGCCGTTCGGGCTCGCGCCGTCGACCTTGAACTGGAGCGGCATCTCGACGTTCAAATCGAGCTCAATACGCGAGCCGCCAGCATCGACAGATACTAGGCGGCCGCCCCGGCACTCCGGATGACGAAGCGCTGCCGCAAGAAAACGTTCGGCGTGGCCGCGAAAGTCATTTCCCGCCATGCCCGGTTCCATGCGGGCGGGCCTGCGAGGCGGTCGCGCTGATGCCGAGAGCCGGTGCGGCGAGAGCCGATGCCTTGCCGATTTTCCGCACGATGCCGTTCGACTTCACCTCGAACTCCAAGGCGACCTTCTTGTCGTTCCAGTATTCGTCGGTGCAGAAGAACCGGTCGGCATCATCGTCGAGAATGTCGACGTACTCGCGCTTCGCCCGCTCGTGCGGCGGATTGTCGTCGTCCGCCTTGATGGGCTTGCAGCTCGCCACGATGATCGCGCCTTTGCGCGTCTGCGAGAGCGCGCTTCGCGCGTCAGGATCGACCTTGACCGCTTCGCCCATCTCGCTCCAGCGATCAAAGCTCAGACTGCGCCAGGAACAATGATGCGGTGTCTCCATGATGTCGTAGGTGAACCAGTCCGCGCGCTCTGCCTTGTGCAAATTCCACAGCCGATTCCAGATCGCGACTTCGGCGTCGCCGCCGGTCAGGAAGCGGCAACGATCGCTGATGCCGCCACCGCGCAGCGAGAAGCGGATGATGACCGACGACTGATTGTGCCGCAGCGTCTCCTCGTCGTCGTCGTCAATGGGAGGAAGGGGGGCCAGCAACCGCCCCTGGAACGAGCCGTCCTCCACCCGGTTGCAGGCGTCGATCGTCTCATCGCGCTTGATGACGATGTCGAGAATATCGTCGGTCTTCCCGTCGATGTCCTCGCCCATGATCAGAATGCGATCGCCTTCCCCCGTCGAAAACCCGTTCTCGCGGAAGAGCGCGACGCGTCGCCGTGCTTCCTTTTGCCAGGCTTTGGCATCCTCGCAGAGCGACTCGCCGTTGGCGCCGGCGCGGCGGAACACGACAGGTGACGACCACATCTCGCGGATCAGGATCTTGTCGTCGTCTTCGTCCCAGGAGTCTGGTGGCCCAAGATGAAAATGATTGCGCAGGCCCGCGACGTGGTCGCTATGGGGATGGCTGACCAGGAAGGCGTCGACGTAGAGGCGGCCCTGGTTGTCCCGCTCAAGCCTACTTCGCAGATCTTCGGCGACGTCCGGCGTGTCGTCATCGTCGTCGTCCGCCTTGCCGCGGATATTGATGTCGATGAGGATGCGCTGACCGTTGTCGAGGCACATCAGAACCATGTCTCCGTTGGAAACAGGGAAAAAGGTGAGAGAGGCGGTCATGGTCGTTCCCGTACTGGATTTGTTCTATAAACGTGGTGCGTCCCAAAAATGATGGGTCGCCGGCGCTTTGGAACCTGAGATAGGAACTCATCGGAGTTCCGCAATATTTGGTTCAATGTGATTCTTTTTCCACAAGATATTGACTCTGGGAGTGTTTGGAGTCCGCACAATTCCGCGATTCGGTAGGCTTGGTCGCTGCTCGCCTATTCGAGGTGAGTGCTCTTAAGAGCACTGAATGACCTTTTTGGTGCTCTTAAGGGCATAAGATACTTGCCGTTAAGGAGTTGCCTCCTATATGCTCTTAAGAGCACGAAAACCGGGATTTGGAGCCCTTAAGAGCCCATGACTGCCAAGAACAATCTCGTCCAGGCGCCCCCCTTCGAGGTCGATCGAACCTTGAAGAAGCTAGGGGCCGATCTGCGGACCGCCCGCCTGCGCCGCAACCTGACCGTCGACGCCACCGCCGCCAAGATCGGGACCGGCCGTCGTGCCATCCTGGACGCCGAGAAAGGCAAGGTCTCGACGCAGATCGGTGTGTATGCGGGCTTGCTGTGGGCCTACGGCCTGATCGATCGCCTTGGTGATGCAGCCGATCCGCGCTTCGATGAGGAGGGTCAGCGTCTCGCCTTGATTCAGGATCGTGTCCACGCCCGTAGCCCGAAGGGATTGGACAATGACTTCTAAGGTCACGCCGACGGAATGCTTCGTCTACATCACCTTGCCCGGTCAGACCGCGCCGGTCACCGCGGCGCGGTTTGAACTCACCAAGGACAGGCGCGACATTGCGATCGGCAGACTGGTCTACGGCCGTAGCTATCTCGCCCGCGCCGACGCGGTGCCGATCGATCCGATCGAACTCAGGCTTGCCGGCCAGACCTACGAAACTGTCGGCATGAAAGGCCTGTTCGGCGCGCTGCGCGACGCGGGACCGGACTATTGGGGGCGCCGCGTGATCGAGCGACATGTCGGTGCAGCCCAGCTCAACGAGATGGACTACCTGCTGCACTCACCCGACGACCGCGCAGGCGCGCTCGGCTTCGGACTGAATCAGCAGCCTCCAGCGCCCAAGCGCGATTTCAACAAGACGCTGAGCCTCGCTCGGCTGCAGAAGATCGCCGATGCCATCATCGATGAAGAAGATCGCCCAGACGATGCCGAAGCCGCTCAGGTCGAGGAGTTGCTGCTGGTCGGCACGTCGATGGGCGGCGCGCGGCCGAAGGCCGTCGTCGAGGACACCGACGGCCTATGGATCGCCAAGTTCAACAGGAAGGACGACAAATGGAACAGCGCGCGCGCTGAGCATGCGATGCTCGTGCTCGCACGGGCGTGCGGTGTCACAACGGCGGAGAGCAAGGTGATCGTCGTCGGCGGCCGTGACGTCCTCATGGTCAAGCGATTTGATCGCGAGCGGGCAGAAGGCGGCTATCTCCGCGCCCGCATGCTCAGCGGCCTGACACTCCTGCGCGCCGAAGAGGGGCACGACACACGCGACCGGTGGTCCTACGTTCTGCTGGTTGAAGAGCTGCGGCGAATTTCGGCCAACCCGCGTGCCGATGCTGCCGAATTGTTCCGCAGGATGTGCTTCAACGCATTGATCTCCAACACCGATGATCACCCGCGCAATCATGCGGTTATGGCGATGACGCCGGATTGGAAGCTCTCGCCTGCCTACGATCTCACGCCCACGCCGTTGATCAGCGAGGAGCGACGCGACCTCGCCATGGTCTGCGGCGACGCTGGCCGCTATGCCAACGCCGAAAATATCGTCTCGCAAAGCATGCGCTTCCTGCTTGAAAAAGACGAAGCCGAAAAAATCGTGTTGGAGATGGAAGAGCAGGTTCGAAACAAGTGGTACGAGGTCGCGCGGCGAGAGGGACTCTCGGAAGCGGACTGCAACACGATCAGCCGATCGTTTGTTTATCCTGGCTTTCGCCTCCCGATGTCGCCAGCCGCACCACCGGCCTGACCCTTCAATTCCGACTGCCTGACGGAGAACCAAGATGGCGCGCCATCCGCAACGCGATCTTTATGAATCGACGCTCGTCGAGATCGGCCGGATCACCACCACCTGGGCGAAGTTCGAGCACTGGGTCGATGTTGCAATCTGGTACTTGGCCGACGTCGAGGACCGGCGCGGCGCCTGTATCACGACGCAGCTCGGATCGATTCATGCGAAATTCCGCGCGCTCGAAGCGCTGATGGTCGAGGCCGGCCGGCCGGAGCCGATCCTCAAGATCATCCGCGGGATCGCCGGCGAAGCGGCCGAGGTGGTGAAGACGCGAAACAAGTTCGCCCATGGCCCGCTCGACATGGATGTGAACAAGGAGACCCGAGAGTTCGAAGTCTACCTCAAGCACATCAGCGTCAGGGGCAAAGGGGTGCTGACGTTGGAAAGTGAGGTGCTGACCAAGTCAGAGCTTGAGAGCGCGCAAGCGAAAGTGGCCGGCGTCTATCAGAAGCTGATCAAGCATTGGCACGAGATCATCGATATTCCGAGCGCCGAGGAACTTGCGCAGTAAGCGCCCGACACAGCGTCGAGCGTGCGACCGCGCTTTGCAAGAGAGCGCAAGGCAGCGACATACACATAGACCGCCGCTGATCTCTTGATGTGTTCAGGGTGACGGCTGTTGCGGTGCCTTCGAGCGAGATGCTGCCGCCTTCTTTGCTGGCTTTGTTGCGGCTTTTTTCGGCGTGATGAGCGTTTCGCAAGACAAGATCAGCTCTCGCGCATAAGTCCGCGCTGCGGCAATCACGCTCTTCCGGTTCACGGCCAGAAGAAAATACAGGGCATGGGCGGCAGCCACGATCAGGACGACAAGAACGCGTTTCGCGTCAGCGCTCCCGATGTCGAGCGTCCCGTGATAGACGAGCACAGCCGCACAAATAGCAACGACGATTCCGTTCAATGCGAGCGCCGTCCACTTCGCGCCCAGCAAATTCCGGCGGAAGCCATACGCGCAGTTCTCGTTGAACAAGATCGGGAATTTCTTGGCATCCCGGGTGTGCGTGCGAAGCCACGTCCCGGCAAGTTCATAAAATGCATTCGCTGCGGCGGGGTTCTGTTGCTCGTCGTTCGCGCTCGGCTCCGGCTTCTCGATCTTGGCCGCAAGAAAGGCGCGGTATCGATCCTTTGAGGCCTGGTCGATCGTGTTGTCAGAGCGATGCATCATCGTGACCGACGGCTTGCCGCCGATCTCGCTGTACAGGCCCGGCTCGAGCGCCTGTCCCTGTTTCCGTGCCCAGTCGGACAACGCATACAGCAGCGCCAGCATCGCCACCGTGGTCACCGCCACGTAGAGGTCCAGCTCCTTCCACGGCACGAGCAAGAACAGGGCGGCCAGAGCCGGTGCGACCGCGAGGATGGCGGGGATGAACCGAGCCCTCACGGTGTAGGCATCGAAGAAACGAAGCATCGAAGACCCCATTTGCTCGATCATGCCGCAACACCCGGCGCCGCCTTGTCTTCGACCTCGGCCTGGAACGGAACGGGCGTGCTCGACGGCCAACCACGGCTGCTGCCGGAATGGTGCATGATCGTGCTGCCCCGCGTCACATACACGGGATAGCCGCGGCGCAAGAAGGCGTTGCTGATCTGGCCGCGCGGATATTCGGGCTGGCCATCGCCGACCGAGCAGATCGCGCTTCCGCAGGTGACGCCACTGGCGACCTTTCCTCCCAGCCAGCGGTCGAGCACATTCGGCGTGACGTTTCGCCGGCTGCCATGATGAGGCACCTGAACCATGTTGGGGATCTTCAGCTTGCCCAGCAGCGCTGCGTAGTCGGCGGCTTCGTTGAGGCCTTCCGGTCCGACGTCGGCTGTCAGCAAGATGCGCTGCCCGTCGAGTTCGCCCAGTTGCACGACGCTGGTCTCGTTCGACGCCGATGTCGGGTCGGGGGAGTTTGAAAGCGTTTCGATGTCCCATGTCTCCAGCAACTTGTTCCGTGCCTTGCGCAGCGCTTCGAGGAGGAAGTTGCCGGCCGAATCCGCGGTGGTCATGCGCTGCGGCGTCTTCTCAAGATCCGGGACCAACCGCACATAGCGGGCGCGCGACGGCGCAAGCACCGTGAAGTTGCCAATCGTGGCGCCCTGGAACACTTCGTGCACGATGGTGCCTTGTTTGGCCGCAAGATCTTCGAGCTCCACAAGATAGGGATGCAGCTCGCGCATCTTGTTGATCAGACCCTGAAGCGTATAGCGCCCGTGGAAGTGCTGAAGCGTCTCCGCGGCGTACAGCCACGGCCGGTTCATCCAGAGATTCTGAACCTTCATCTTCTTCATCACCTCGACCAGACCGGTCGCGTGATCATCGTCGGCGTGCGAAAGCACCATGTGGTTGATGAAGTAGGAGCTGCCGTAATGTGTCTGAATGTGCGCGACGATCTTGTCGCCAACGTCCTTGTAGGCGCCGTCCACCACATGAACGAGGACGCCGCCCGGCACGCTGTACTGGACGCAAATGGCGTCGCCGTTGCTGTTGCCGACCGGCAGGAAATCAATTTCGAACATGAACTCCCCCGCTTGGGCGCAATTGCCCTAGTTTGTTCATGTAGTGTTCTGACTCCGGCGCCGCAAGGCAATGGTTCACAAGTTCTTAAGGCTGCACGAACGTTCAGAATTATCAATTAGATTCAATGGTTTGCCTGGAAGGCGGTATTAAATCGACCGAACTTCGTCGCCGGATCGGGGACTCGAACCCTGTACAGGCCGAGCCGGAACCTCGGTCTGGAGCTGCCGGGTCTGTTTCGTCGCCTGCAGACAGCGAATCCACGCCGCCAAGAGCTTATCCTCCCCAACCGCGGAGACGACCTCCCGGTTTTGCGGATGGCGCGCCGAGTCGAAGTGGCGCAGCAGGGCCTGCTCCATGCGAAAGGCATCGAACGCCGTCTCCCATATCTCGTGATAGACCGTGCGGTATCGCAACCCGCCGGCCGCAGGCATGGCCGCCTGATTGAATTGCCGCTCGCGCTGCTTCCAGTCAAAGGCCCAGCCGATCTTGAATGCGGACGTCGTCGCACCTTCTAGCCTCATGGCATAAGTAAAGGCCGGTGCGCGCCGGAGGTGCATGATGCCGGTGCGTGTCGTTGATGGGGGAGGCGCGGCTCTCCGCCGGGCGGCGTCAAGCCCTTCCACGCGGACTCTCGCGCGCAGCGGGCTGAGCAGCGGCACAGACTCGCGCGGTAAATTAAGGATCGCGTCCGCTTCGTTCGGCAGCAGCGGGACAATGCCTTGCGCGGAATCCATATGAAATTGCCGTGCCGAGATGTCGCCTAGCGCGGTTCGGGGTTCGGTGAAACGCCAGGCGGCGCGGAGTTCAAGGCCGAAGGGCCAACGATAGTTGCCGTGTTCGTCGCGATCGACCTCGCGCACCGCGTCGAGGTCGAAATAATCGAGCGAACTGACGACCACCGTCGACGGCTCCAACAGGCCGAGGATCATGCCGCGTTCCTGTTCGGGCGTATTGGCGCCGAATGTGCCGACAATGGCCACAAGATCGCCAGGTTGGAGCAAGCCACGAGCGCGGTCCCGAAATCCGCTCAGACTGAATTGCAACGGACCGCAGGGCACGCTGAAACCCCAGGTCTTGGTCATGTACATTGTCATGAGGAGCGCCCGCTCAGGCGTTCGTGTTCTCCGATAAGAAAGGTGATGTAGCTGCGGATCAGGTTGCAGTAGAGGCGGGCTTCGTTGATGTGAAACGCGAGCCCATCGCGCAGATCGACGCCGTGGCGAACGCCGCCACCGGTCGGCGAGGACAGATAGCCATGCAGCGTCATCATCCATTGCAGGATCTGATCCTGATGGCCGCCACGACCACGTGATTTCAGTTCGCCTATGATCTTGTTGAAATACCGGCCCTGGATGGAGCCGTCGAAAATCTCGTCGCTTCGGAAAGCGGTCGAGACCGTCTCGAGAAGCCATAGAACTTCTTGCACCGCCTGCCGGCCGTTGCCTTCGGCGAGAGCTCTCTCCGTCGCTTGAAGGGCCGTGTCGATCAGGGCGCGAGCTTGAGCATCGAGGGAAGGGGCCTGCTCAGGAACCGTGATCGGAATGTGAGTCCGCGTTGCGATGAGATTCGGAAGATCGATCTGATAGCCGGCCCCATGCTCGGTCAGGATGCGGTTGATGCGCGTTGCGTCGGGCAGCGCCATTTCGGGATTGCGCTGCTGCAACTGCTCACATCCGGAGTAAAAGGCGTCGATAAACAAGGGTGCGTTAGCAGCGGCCTCGTCCATCGCCCGATCGAGATCGCTGGCGGCCCAACTCGCGTCGCTGCTCGAATGATAGGGGATGCCGGCTGCGGCGGCGAAAGCCGATTTGAAGTGTTCGAGGATAGCCTTTCGCGACCCTTGACCGCTGATGCGGTTGATCAGATTGAGAAAATCGCTGACGACGCCGGGCTCGATCGGACCGGGACTGTCAAACCGCCATTGGTTGTTGAATCTCAGCATCGGTGGTCAGCCTTGGTTGTTCAGCGGCTCGGGATCGTCAGATTCCACGAGGCCCTCCGCGATCATGAGCTTCACGGCGTGATTGAGCGCTGCGCGCTCGCGGTCGGTGAAGGCATGATTGGGATGGCGCTCGTCGTAGTCGAGGCTCAATTCCTCGATCAAATGGATCATCAGGGTGATGTGCAGCGCAAAGGATCGACGGGCCAGGCCTGTATCGGTCTCGGGAAAGTAACGGGTCATGGCCGTGGGCCCAGGAAGATCTTCCATAGGACCATCCCAGGCAGTCACGCTTTCAACGACGTCGTGCTTCGACACATGCGCCGCAGCGGTGAGATCGCCATAGAGCCGGCGCAGGGATTTCTCGAGCGCCGTCACATTGGGGGAGCCATTCGGTTTGCGCCGACCTTCGCGGACCGCCTTTAGCTGCGCCAGGATTTCCATCTCCTGTCGCAGCAGCGCGTGCGCTTGCAGATAGCGCGCTTCTTCAATGGCGCTCTCGCAGGCGTTCAGCCCAATGACAAATCCAGCGAAGAGTGCGTTGCGCTCTTCCGACGTGGCAGTGATCGGTGTCACCACGCCATTGGTGCGCAGCAATCCGGCGCCCAGCACGCCGGCGACGAGAAGGTGGGCGTCGATGAGGCGTCCATAAGCCTGCTTGGCCTTCACTCTGGCCTGATCGCCAAACATCTTCTGAACACCGTAAAGCATCGCCGCCGGATGAATCAGCGCCTGCTTATGCTCTTCAATTGACTCATTATCGTCGCCAGACGCCGCCGCCATGTTTCCCGCCCGTGGTCACTGTCCTGGTCGAACCGACAATAGATGCTTTTGGGGGCATTCGGCGGAAAGTGGCAGTCAAAGGCGCTATCCGAGATGGATCGGGCGTCTCCCTGCGGGACCGCGCCGTCGGCTGTCGCTGAAGCCCCGGCTATGCCGGGTCTTCACCCTCCGGGCTTCCGTCCCTGACGCGGCGCTTGCGGATTCGTTCGGTGAAACCGACGCCCGCGTGCGCTGCTGGTGCGCAGGAGGAGAGTGAGAGTGCCGGCCGGGTGGGCCGTGACGGGTTGGAAGCCGCGGGAGAGGCTCGCGGCGCCCGTCGCGGAGACCCGCGATGTCGAGAAATGCTTATCGTGCGCGCGCCGGCGAGGACCGGGCGAGCCTCTATGACGAAATCACCGACAAGATCATCGCCGAATTGGAGGCCGGTCGCGTACCCTGGGTCCAGCCTTGGGGTACGGCTGCCGCAAAGGCGCCCCTCGCAATGCCGCAAAACGCTTCCACTCGGCGGCAATACAGCGGCGTGAACGTCCTGATCCTCTGGGGGTCTGTGATCGAGCACGGCTTCACCGGCCAGAGCTGGCTCACGTTCCGCCAGGCACTCTCGCTCGGCGGCCATGTCCGCAAGGGTGAGCGCGGCACGACTGTCGTCTATGCCGACCGCTTCATTCCCAATGATGAGAAGAAGCGCGCGGCAGAATCCGGGGAAGAACCGCAGGCGATTCCGTTCCTAAAGCGCTTTACGGTGTTTAACACCGACCAGTGTGATGCGCTGCCGGACGAGATCGTAACCATCGCGCCGCCGCCACCTCCCGGTGTGATCGAGCCGGAGGTAGAAGCGCTCATCAAGTCGACCGGCATCGACTTTCGTATCGGAGGCAACCGCGCCTTCTACATTCCATCGGAGGACTACGTGCAGGTGCCGCCGCCTGCCGCGTATTTCGAACCCATCAACTGGCACCGCACAGCCCTGCATGAATTGGGCCACGCCAGCGGCCATCGCTCACGCCTCAACCGCGACCTGTCCGGCGCGCACGGCTCGAAGAAATACGCCTTCGAAGAACTGATCGCTGAGCTGTGCGCGGCGTTCTCCTGCGCGTCGCTCGGCATCGTGCCGACCGTGCGCCATGCCGACTATATCGGCTCGTGGCTCGACGTGTTGCGCGAGGACAATCGCGCGATCGTCCGCGCCGCGTCGCAGGCAAGCAAAGCGGCTGATTGGCTGCTCGGCTTCCGCTCAGAGCCGCTTGCCAGCGCCTTCGCTGAGATCGCCGTCGGAGATCAGGAGGCCGCGTGACAGGCGTGGGTTGGGTCGCCAGAGAGGGAGAGGGGAGCGGGTTTTCCCGCGACGGGTTGGAGGTCGAGAGAGAGGCTTTCGGCCGCCCGTCGTGGAGAACTCACATGGCAAAGGCCGTGCAGAAGATCACTCTGTCGCGCTCGCGTGACATCCCATTCAACAAGCTGGTACTCAGCCAGTCGAACGTACGCCGCGTCAAGGCCGGCGTGTCGGTCGAGCAACTGGCCGAGAGTATCGCGCAGCGCACTTTGCTGCAGAGCCTCAACGTCCGCGCCGTCCTTGATGGTGAGGGCAACGAGACCGGCATGTTCGAGGTGCCGGCCGGCGGTCGCCGCTACCGCGCCCTCGAACTGCTGGTGAAGCAGAAGCGTTTGGCGAAGACGCAGCTCGTTCCCTGCGTCGTCCGCGAAGGGGGTATCGCCGAGGACGACTCGATCGCCGAGAACGATGAGCGCGTCGGCCTGCATCCGCTCGACCAGTTTCGCGCCTTCCAGACCCTGCGCACTCTCGGCATGAGCGAGGAAGACATCGCCGCGCGGCATTTCGTGACCGCGGCGATCGTCAAGCAGCGCCTGCGCCTGGCATCCGTGTCGCCGAAACTGCACGAGGTCTATGCAGAGGACGGCATGACGCTCGAACAACTCATGGCCTTTTCCGTGACCGGCGATCACGCGCGACAGGAGCTGGTCTGGGAAAACGTCAGCAAATCTGGCTATGACGAGCCGTACCAGATCCGGCGCATGCTCACCGAGGATACGGTGCGTGCGTCGGACAAGCGGGCGCAGTTCGTCGGCGTCGCGGCATATGAAGCCGCCGGCGGAGGTGTTTTGCGCGACCTGTTCGAGCGCGACGATGGCGGCTGGTGGCAGGACGTGCCGCTGCTCGAGCGTCTCGTCACCGAAAAGCTGAAGGCGGATGCGGAGACCATTGCCGCCGAGGGTTGGAAATGGATCGAGGTCGCAATCAGCTTTCCCTATGGCCATGACAACGGTTTCCGTCAGCTCGAGGGAACGCCTGCAGACATCACGGCCGAGGAGCAGGCGATGGTGGAAGCGCTGCAAGCCGAGCACGCGAAGCTCGAGGCCGAGTATCAGGACGCCGACGAGATTCCCGACGAGGTCGACGCCCGCCTCGGCGAGATCGAGAAGGCGCTGTCCGCCTTCGACAATCGGCCGCATATCTTCGATGCGGCCGACATCACCCGCGCCGGGGTTTTCGTTAGCATCGACAGCGATGGCAGCCTGCTGATCGATCGCGGTTTCGTGCGTCCGGACGACGAAGCGCCGGTTGAGGGCGCAGACGCAAATGCCGACCCTTCTGACACGGACGCTGTCGATCCCGACGCGTCATCCGTACGGCGGACCGTCATCACGGTTAGCGGCCAGCCTGAGGCCGAGGACGAAGAAGACGACGGCATCAAGCCGTTGCCTGAGCGCCTCGTGATGGAGTTGACGGCCCATCGCTCGCTCGCGCTGCGTGACGCCGTAGCGACCAATCCCCAGGTCGCGATGACGGCGCTGCTACACAAGCTCTGCCTCGATACCTTCCAGCGTGAGATGCCGAACGGCTGTCTGCAGGTAACAGTTCGGCAGGTCCACTTCTCTGCGCAGGCATCCGACCTGAAGGACTCCCCGCCGGCGAAAGCCATCGACGAAAGGAATAAGGCCTGGGCGGCGGAGATGCCGAACGACGAAGTTGCACTGTGGGATTGGCTCGCCGCGCTCGACGACGCCAGCCGTTCGGCGCTGCTGGCGCATTGCGTGTCGTTCGGCGTGAATGCCTTGTTCGAGAAGATTGATCGATACGGCGGCACCGGCGTGTCGGCGCACGGCCTGCGCCATCGGATCGATCAGGCCGATCGCCTGGCACGTGCCGTCAATCTCGACATGGCGGAAGCAGGCTGGCGCCCGACAGTCGACAACTATCTTGGTCGCGTCACCAAGAGCCGCATCCTCGAAGCCGTGCGCGAGGCAAAGGGTGAGGCGTCGGTGCAACTCATCGGCCATCTCAAGAAGAACGAGATGGCGAAGGAGGCAGAGCGGCTGCTCGATGGCATGGGCTGGCTTCCCGAGCCGTTGCGCCTTGCCGAGGTGGCTGCGGCATCAGGCGAACCCAACACCACAGGCGAACCGCTTCCCGAATTCCTCGCCGATGACGAGGACGAGGTGGGTGAAACCGGCGAGGACGAACAGCCCCACGCCGTTGCGGCTGAATGACTCCACGAGCGGGGCGGCTCCGGCCGTCCCGCTTCCTTTCAACAGCGACATTTGTTCGTCAGACCGGCCTGCGCGAACCGATGCCCACGATCAACTCGCTGTTTCTTGGAGTTGGCCCGTTCATGCGTTGGCGCAGGAGAGGGAGAGGCGGGCCGGGACGGATTTGAGCCGCCGTGGATCGAGAGAGCGTCCGGGCGGCTGATCCGTCCCCGCTCTCGCGAGGCTCCCTCCATGTCCCGCCGTTCAGTGTCCACGGCCGTCCCCGCGGCCAGCCCTGTCCCTGCCGCCGATCCGGCGTCCGCAGTCTTCGTCGCCGCGCGCCTTCTCCTTCCCCACCTCGAACACGGCCGCCGCATCGACGCGCCGATGTTGAGGACCGCGCTGGAAACCGCATTCGGCGCTTCCGACGCCGATGGCGCATGGGATTGGAAGACGGCTTACGACGCCTGCGAGGCGGCGAGCGTCCTGTTCGTGCGCAGGTTCGGGCCCGCGATGCGGGCGAGGTCCGGCTCGGACGCGGCTATGCTGCCGATGCTTGCCAAGCTCGCAAGACTTCTTCCTACCCACACGCGCCGCTCCGAAGAGAGCGAGGCATTTCAGCAGTTCTCGACACCGATCGCCTTGGGCTTCGCCGCCAGCGTCGCTGCCGCGATCACGCCAGCCGACATTGTGCTGGAGCCGTCGGCCGGCACCGGCCTGCTTGCCATCTTGGCCGAGCTGTCGGGCGCAGCGCTCGTTCTCAACGAGCTCGCAGATACCCGCGCTGGCATTCTCGAGCGGTTGTTCGCCGGCGTCTCCACGACGCGCTTCGACGCTGCGCAGATCGACGATCACCTCGATGCCGGGATCGTGCCGAGCGTCGTGCTGATGAATCCGCCGTTCTCGGCGGTCGCGCATGTCGATCGGCGCATGGCCGATGCGGCCTTGCGGCACATCGCATCCGCGCTTGCGCGACTGCCCGAAGGCGGACGCCTGGTCGCGATCACCGGCGCGAGCTTCGCGTCCGACAACCCCGCGTGGACCGACGCCTTCGTGCACCTGCAGGAGCGCGGCCGCGTCGTGTTCTCCGCCGCCATCGACGGTGCCGTCTATGCGAAGCACGGCACCACAATCGACACGCGCCTGACCGTGATCGACCGTCTGCCGGCTGACGATACGACGGTGTTTCCGCCGTATCGCGATGTCGCGCCCGACGTGACGACGCTGCTCGGCTGGGTCACGGAGCGCGTCCCGCCGCGACTACCGATCGCGGGCAACGTCATCGCTCCGACGGTTCAGCGCGCGGCCATTCCGCGGACCGTTCGCGCGTATGTCTCACGGCCGTCCGCGTCCACGACATCGACGGCCGATCCGGAGGCCGTCGAACTCGCTTATGAGCAGGTCGCGTGGGCACCCACGGAAAGCCGTAAACTCACGGATGCGATTTACGAAGAATACGGATTGCAGTCGATCCGTATTCCCGGATCGACGGCGCATCCGACGAAGCTCGTGCAGTCGGCCGCGATGGCGTCGGTCGCGCCGCCGATTCCGACCTATCGGCCGCATCTGCCGGCGAACCTCGTCCGAGGCGGGTTGCTCTCGGATGCCCAGCTCGAATCCGTCGTCTATGCCGGCGAGGCCCATTCCGACTTCCTCGCCGGGTCCTGGAGCGTCGACGAGACCTTCGATCTCGTCACGGCCGCATCGGATGATGCCGAAGATGCGGTGCGCTTCCGGCGCGGCTGGTTCCTGGGCGACGGCACCGGCGCCGGCAAGGGCCGCCAGGTCGCGGGCGTTCTCATCGACAACTGGCTGAAGGGCCGACGCCGCGCGGTTTGGATCAGCAAGTCTGACAAGCTGATTGAGGATGCCCAGCGCGACTGGTCGGCGCTCGGCATGGAGCGGCTGCTGGTAACACCGCTGTCGCGCTTCCGGCAGGGCACATCGATCCGGCTCGCCGAAGGCATCCTGTTCACGACCTATGCGACGCTGCGGTCCGATGCGCGCGACGAAAAGGCTTCGCGCGTCCGCCAGATCGTCGACTGGCTCGGCGCGGACTTCGACGGCCTGATTGTGTTTGATGAATCACACGCGATGCAGAACGCCGCCGGCGGTAGGGGCGAGCGCGGCGATGTCGCAGCCTCGCAGCAGGGCCGGGCCGGACTGCGGCTGCAACATGCCTTGCCGAACGCGCGCGTTCTCTACGTCTCGGCGACGGGCGCGACCACGGTCCATAATCTCGCCTATGCGCAGCGCCTCGGCCTCTGGGGCGGAGAAGACTTCCCGTTCGCGACGCGCGCGGAGTTCGTCGAGGCGATCGAGGCGGGCGGCGTCGCCGCGATGGAAGTGCTGGCCCGCGATCTCAAGGCGCTCGGCCTCTATGCGGCGCGGTCGCTTTCCTACGAGGGCGTCGAGTACGAACTGGTCGAGCACCGTCTGAGCGATGAGCAGATCCGCATCTACGATGAATATGCGGGTGCCTTCTCGATCATTCATAACAACCTCGATGCCGCGATGCGCGCGGCGAACGTCACCGGCGAGACCGGCACGCTGAACGCGCAGGCCAAGTCCGCCGCGCGCTCCGCTTTCGAGAGCGCCAAGCAGCGCTTCTTCAACCATCTCATCACGGCGATGAAGACGCCGACGCTGATCGCGTCCGTCGAGCGTGACCTGAAGGCGGGTCATGCCGCGGTGATCCAGATCGTCTCGACCGGCGAGGCGCTGATGGAACGCCGGCTTGCCGAAATCCCGACCGAGGAATGGGGCGACGTGCAGGTCGACATCACCCCGCGGGAATACGTGCTCGATTATCTGGCGCACAGTTTCCCGACCCAGCTCTACGAGCCGTTCACGGACAGCGAAGGAAACTTGTCGTCACGGCCAGTCTATCGCGACGGCCAGCCGGTGCAGAGCCGGGACGCAGTCGCACGCCGGGATCGCTTGATCGAGAAGCTCGCGTCATTGTCCCCCGTGCATGGCGCGCTCGACCAGATCGTGCAGCGCTTCGGCACGGACATGGTGGCGGAGGTCACGGGCCGCTCGCGCCGCATTATCCGCAAGACTGGATCGGACCGGATCGACCGCCTCGTCGTCGAGAACCGTGCCGGCTCCGCGAACCTCGCCGAGACGCAGGCGTTCATGGATGACGTCAAGCGTATTCTGGCGTTCTCGGAAGCTGGCGGCACGGGACGCAGCTATCACGCCGAACTGTCGGTCCGGAACCGGCGGCTGCGCATACATTATCTCTTGGAGGCCGGGTGGAAGGCCGACGCGGCGATTCAGGGGCTGGGCCGTACCAATCGCACCAATCAGGCGCAGCCGCCGCTGTTCCGGCCGATCGCCACCAACGTGAAGGCGGAAAAGCGCTTCCTCTCGACCATCGCGCGGCGCCTCGACACGCTCGGGGCCATCACCAAGGGGCAGCGCCAGACCGGCGGGCAGGGCCTGTTCCGCCCCGGGGACAACCTCGAGAGTCACTATGCGCGCGACGCCTTGCGTCAGCTCTATCTCCTTCTGGTCATGGGCAAGGTCGAAAGCTGCTCGCTTCAGACCTTTGAGGATGCCACGGGACTGAAGCTGACCGACGCGAACGGCATCAAGGACGAACTCCCGCCGATCACGACGTTCCTCAACCGTCTGCTGGCGCTGACCATCGACCTGCAAAACATCCTGTTCGTCGCCTTCGAGCAGTTGCTGACCGCACGGGTCGAGGGCGCGATCGCGTCCGGCACCTATGATGTTGGCCTGGAGACGCTGACGGCCGAGAGCTTCAGCGTCACGGATCGGCAGACCATCTATACGCATCCCAACACCGAGGCCGAAACGCGATTGCTGACGATCACGCAACGCCAGCGCAACCGGCCGGTTACGCTCGACGAGGCGTTGGAGCATCTCTCCGATCCGCGCGCCTTGCTGCTGGTCAACACGCAATCCGGCCGCGCCGCCGTGCAGGCGCCGGCGCGCAGCGTCATGCTCGATGACGGCCAGGTCGAACGTCGCGTGCGCCTGATCCGGCCCATGGAGCACCCGGTCATCGCGCTTGCGACCATGCCACAGACCCATTGGCGTGAGGCGGATCGTGAGAGCTTCGCGCGCGTCTGGTCGGCCGAACTGGCCGACGTGCCGGCGTTCACCGACAGCGAGATTCACATTGTCGCCGGTCTCCTGCTGCCGATCTGGAAGCGGCTGCCGAATGAATCGACACGCGTCTATCGGCTCCAGACCGATGATGGAGAACGCATCATCGGCCGCAAGGTGTCACCGGCCTGGGTTGCCAGTGCGACCGCGATCGGCGCCTCGACGCTGACGCCCGATGCAGCGCATTCGGCTCTGCTCGACGGCAAGACCATCCTCGATCTCGCTGAAGGCCTTCAGCTTCGCCGTGTCCGCGTCATGGGCGCGAACCGCATCGAACTGACCGGGTTCGCCGGTGCCATGCGCGAGCGGCTCACGGCCTACGGCCTGTTCCACGAGATCATCTCGTGGAAGCTGCGCATGTTCGTGCCGACCGATGCCGCCGGCGTGGATGTCCTGCGCAAAGTGCTCGACCGATATCCGGTTGCGCGCGTTGCCGAGCGCGTGGCCTGATCATGCCGGGACATGCGGCCGAACTGGCACGCCGTCTCGCGCGCGAGGCCGAGGCGGTGTGCCGGCACTATCTCTCCAGTGGTCGCCGCGAAGGCCGCTACTGGATGGTCGGCGACGTCAACAACACGCCCGGGCGCTCGATGTTCGTGCGCCTCAGCGGCCCTGAATCCGGCAAGGGCGCTGCCGGCAAGTGGACCGACGCCGCGACCGGCGAGCATGGCGACCTGCTCGATATCATCGGCGCGACTTGCGCGCTCGACGACTTCCGCGACATCGAGACGGAAGCAAGGCGCTTCCTGAGCTTTCCGCGACCGCAACATGAACTCGCGTTGAAGCGGCGTCTGACACCAGCTCCGGTCGGATCGCCGGAATCCGCCCGGCGCCTGTTTGCCATGTCGCACCCGATTCCGCGCACACTCGTGGAAACGTACTTGCGCAATCGTGGCATCACGGCTTTGCCCGAAACCGGAAATCTCCGTTTCCACCCACGCTGCTATTATCGTCCCGATCGCGACATGCCGACCGAGACCTGGCCGGCGATGATCGCCGCCGTTACCGATCTCGACGGCCGTATCACCGGCGCGCACCGGACCTGGCTCGATCCGAACGGCTTCGACCCCACCACGCTCGGCAAGGCGCCGATCGACTCGCCGCGGCGCGCGATGGGCCATCTGCTCGGCAACGCGGTGCGCTTCGGTGTGGTGCGCGACGTTGCGGCCGCGGGCGAAGGCATCGAAACCATGCTGTCGCTTCGCTGCGTCCTGCCCGACATGCCGATGATGGCCGCGCTCTCGGCCGCTCATCTCGCCGCCATTGTATTTCCGGCGACGCTGCGCCGGCTCTATATCGTGCGCGACAACGATCCGGCAGGCGACGGCGCGATGGCCAGTCTCTTCGACCGTGCCCACGCGGCACGAATCGACGCGGTGGTCTTGTCGCCCCACGGTGACGACTTCAACGCCGATCTGCGCCGCTTCGGCACCGATGCGCTACGGATGGCCGTGCGGGTTCAACTCGTGCCGGAGGACGTCGCACGCTTCATGCGTCTGTGAGATGTGGCCGGAACGGGTGACCGGCGCGTTGCCGCTGTGTCGGCGTGTGAAGGCGCTTCCGTCGGAGAGGGCCGGGCCACGGCCTTCTTGCGAGGGCGACCGTGCGGCAAGCGGCCCGGGCCGGCAATGGCTGCGGCCGGCTATTTTCCGCCGGCGCTACGCGCCTTTGCATCGCGAAGCAAAATAGCCGTCCTCCGCCATCCTCCGCTTCGCTCCGGCCGCTGCGCCTCGCGCCGCGGTGCAGGTCCGGTCCGCCCGCCGCCCTGTGTCGCCATGAAGGCCGCGATGGGCGCGGCCGATCCGACAGAAGGAAGCACCTCATGACGACCGACTATGACGACACCGGCTACGAGTCGCACGCCGCATCCGCCACCGACACCATCCTCACCGAACTGCAACTGCATGGCTATCGCCCCTTCCAGGACGAGCCCGATCCCAGACCGCTCCCCGAAGCGCGTAATGTCGCCGGTGCCGTCGCCGACATCTTCGATGCGCTCGTGGCAACCCTGACCGACACTCGCCTCGAACCGGACCTCGAAGACTTTCTGTGGTCGACCGTCAACCTCTTCCATCGCGCCAATGGCCGGATCGAGCGCCAGCTCGACGACAACGAGCAGGCGCAGCGGCGCTGCCAGCGTGAACAGGACGGCTCCGAGATCCGCTCCGTCGAACTGGAGCGCCTCACGGCCGAGGGCATGACGCTGGTCGAACGGCGCAACGTGATGGAGTTCTTCCGCGATCAGGCCGCGGAGCACTTCGCGCGCCACACCGGATCGCATTGGCATCCGCGCAACGGATCGATGGTCAACCATCGCACCTTGACCGCGGCGATGATCGATAGCCGCGACTTCATCGCAGCCAAGCGCCGGGCCGAAACCGAAGTGATGCTACCGGCCGGTCCGAAGATCGCCTTCACGGGCGGGCTCGACTTCAACGATCACCGCCTGATCTGGGATCGTCTCGATCAGGTCCGCGCCAAGCACCCCGACATGGTGCTGCTGCACGGCGGATCGCCGAAGGGCGCCGAACGCATCGCCGCCCGCTGGGCAGATCACCGCAAGGTGCCGCAGATCGCATTCAAGCCCGACTGGACGAAGCACGCCAAGGCTGCGCCGTTCAAGCGCAACGACGCGATGCTCGAAGCGTTGCCGATCGGCGTCCTGGTCGCACCGGGCTCGGGCATCCAGGAAAACCTAGCCGACAAGGCGCGCCGGTTCGGCATTCCGGTCTGGAAACTCGGAAAGAGCGGCGCGTGAGCGCCGCCGCTTCAATCGCAGGGACTCTCGCGCTCGCGAAACGCATGTCGCGACGAAACATGGCGATGGAGCCGATCCATTGCTGTCGTTTCGCGCGAATTCTGCTATTCTGCCGACCGCGCCGTGGAGGTGGTGGAAGGCGCAACCCATGTCATTGTTGTCACGGGAGGATCCACCATGCTCGCACTCGGCATCGTCCTCAACATCATCGGCCTCGGCTTCTTCTGCTGGGTGCTGTTCACGCTCGCGATCTACGCGCTGCCGTTCTTCGTCGGCATGACGGCTGGCCCTTACGCACACGGCGTAGGCGCAGGCCCGTTTGGCGCAATCGTTCTTGGCCTAGTCGCGGCTGCCTTCACACTTGTCATCGGCCAGACGATCTTTTCGATCGTCCGCACGCCCTTTCTGCGGATCGCGGTCGCACTGATGTTCGCGGTGCCGGCTGCGCTTGCCGGCTATTATGCAACGTTTGGGCTCTCCGGCCTCACCATGACGTCCGATCTCTGGCGGCAAGTCTTCGCCGTAATCGGCGCGATCGTGATCGGCGTGACGGCCTGGACGCGGCTTGCGGCATCTCCCCCCGACGGCTCCAGCGGGCATGGAAGACCGGCACTGTCGTAGTCCGGCGACGCCGCTACCTGATGAGTCGAGTGCTGCGCCGTGTCGCTCAGTGAGGGTACTGATCGGAGCAAAGCCGAAGCAGGGTGCTTTCAGGCCTGACGTGACAGTGAGTGTGCGGCCGGCGGATCGCTTGTCGCCGCGGCGCGCCGGGCTCCGGCGGACTGATGTTGCGATGGCCGGGCGTTCTTTGCCGCCGCGTGTCTTGGGGAATGCGAGACGTCGCCTGCAGCAGGGCAGAGCGATTTCAGCATCGGCGCGCGCGTGGTCTCGTGGTGGTGACGTTCGCTGGCTTCTCCTTGCACTATTCCTGTTTCGAGCAGCGCGTCCATTCGGGTCTCTACGATGGCCAGACCTGGCCGGACAACGGCTGCGCCTCGCTCGACTAGCCGCAATGCCGGCATTCAACTTTCTTCCCCTGGGCTTCGCCCATTCCTCGCGAGACAAGAAAGTTGCCTGCCTGGCATCCTCCGC
Organism: Bradyrhizobium sp. HKCCYLS20291; assembly: GCF_051167715.1. NCBI lineage: Bacteria > Pseudomonadati > Pseudomonadota > Alphaproteobacteria > Hyphomicrobiales > Nitrobacteraceae > Bradyrhizobium > Bradyrhizobium sp. HKCCYLS20291. Next base: position 156,331 of record NZ_JBNPTO010000006.1, read on the forward strand.
TGCGCTTCGGTCCTTCGGATGCGGCGTCGATCGTCTCCGGCCTGTCGGTCGCCATCGAGACCGCGATGGTCGCGGCTCGGCAACAGAAAGCAAGGAGAACTATCATGGCGAACATCGGCACCTTCACCAAGACCGAGCAGGGCTTCGTCGGCGAAATCGTCACGCTCAGCTTCCAGGCAAAGAACGTCCGCATGGTCCCGGAGAGCAACGGCACCAACGAGAACGCCCCGAGCCACCGCGTCTATGTCGGCCGCGCCGAGATCGGCGCCGCCTGGGCCAAGCGGTCCACCGAGGGCCGCAACTACCTGTCGGTCAAGCTCGACGACCCGAGCTTCAACGCGCCGATCTACGCGAACCTCTTCGACGACGAAGACGGCGAGAGCTACACGCTCATCTGGTCGCGCGGCCGCAAGGCCAACGCCGACTGAGCCAGCCTTCCGACACCCCGCCCGGACCGCCGGGCGGGGTTCTGGCATGGCGTCGCGACGCCTCGCTCAGGCCGCCGGGCCCCGACATCGGCCCGGGGGGGGGGCGTCGACGCTCAACCAGACGCTCGGATTCCACGTGCATTAAACTCGCCAGCCCGACGAATCCCTAGTATACTGGGTGGCAGTATATTAGTGATCCGGCGACGTCTCCCGCATGCGATTGCGCGAGACCGTGGCCAGAAATTTGCGCCGGCTGCGGCAGGCTAAAGGCCTGTCGCAGGAGGAGCTTGCCGATCGTGCAGACATCAATCGCAACTATGTCGGAATGCTCGAACGCGAACAGCATGCGGCAACGATCGACATGCTGGAAAAACTCGCCGACGTCCTTGAAACGGATCCCGTGGAGTTCTTCCGGCGCGGAGCGTGAGGTCGGGTGCGACCCAGGTCCGCATTATAAAATACGCGGTCTGCTGGGCGAGCATGGCTCGATATCATTCGGCGATAGCGTAATGCCGCCTACGTGATGCCAGCGCGAAATCAATTCCGGTTGGCTAATTTCTGGTAAATAAGGATGAGCGCACGAGTAAACCTGTGACCATTACCCCCTTCGAAGACTGTCCTCCGCAGCTTGATCGCGTCAGTTCCTATGACGAGAAACATCTGGCGAGCTACATCCGGCTGCTGGATGCTGAGGCCGAAGGCGCGGATTGGCGCGAGGCCGTCTCGATCATTTTCGGCCTCGATCCCAACAAGCATCCGGAGCGCGCCAAGCTCGTGCACGATAGTCATCTCGCACGCGCACACTGGATGAGAGATAAAGGCTATCGGAATCTCCTCGAACCGCGCATGCAATAGCCCTCGCGTGCAGCGCACGCCGAGGTCAAACCCGACGCTATCGCGTCATTCAATCTTAATATCTAGCTGACGTTGCAATCCTCTCAATACTCAACGATTGCGATCCGTACCAAGGATCAGTCGATGGGAGGGTAGTAATCATGCCACCTGCGTCCGACTGGCGATCTGCGAGCACCGCCGAAAAACTCATGAGCCTCGATCGCCCGCAATTCGCCGCCGAGTTCCTCCGCCGCAATCACGACTACAGCGAAGATTACCGCGTCACACAGGATCAGATCGCGTCAGGCGTCGTCGAGCATGCCGCCGGAATGGACAGGCTCGCACGACGTTGGGGTTTGAGTTTTCGCGCATGCCCCCGACATCGCTGCCTGGAACTCGCCTTCCATATGGCGACCAGAACGTTCGCCATCCGCTGTTATTATTGCTCCCGCGCCTGAGACCTTCATCGCGGCGCGAACCATCCGTCTCGAAGATCTCTCGCCGATCCTGGCGAGCGTGACGACCGGCGATGGCCGTCATCTTCTCCTCGCTGACGCCGACGGCTATCATCAGGTCTGGTTCGTCGGCGGTCATCATGCGCGCGGCAGCAGTTTCATCATCCCCCGCGATGACGACCGCGCCGCGCGCATGCATGCCATTCAGCGTTTCGAGCGACGCCTGGCCGGCGAGCGGTCCGGTCCCCTGATGCGCAGCTTGCAGCTCTCGGTGCATCAGCGCAGCAGGTTCACGCTCCAACTCCGCGCGCTCGATGGTGTTCGGGATGGCGCGTCGCGTCGTGAGATCGCAGCGGTCCTTCTCGATCCGCAAGCGCGCGATATCCCCGCCATCGAATGGACTAACGCAGCACTGCGCAAGCGCATCAACCGCATCATCGCGCGCGCCACGCTTATGACAAACGGCGGCTATCTCGCGCTACTGCGCGGCGACGCCAAACGTGCGAGGCGCTTCCGCCGGCGCTAGCCGCGACCGCCCCGCCGAGCTCTCGGGCGCCAAACGAAGGGGACACTTCAGGAGGCCTCCTGGGGCGGGTCTCCCCCACGACGCCGATCTTCCGTCACGCTTGCCTCCGATCCGTTGCCTTGTCCGGCAGCGGCCGCCAATGACCCGGAGGCTCATCTTGGACACTTCTCCTCCTCGCGTTACGCCCCGTTTCTTGCGCACGCACGATGCCGCGGCGTTTCTCGGTCTCTCCGGACGCACGCTTGAGAAACATCGTTGCACCGGCACAGGCCCGATCTTCCGAAAGCTTGGCGGCCGCGTCGTCTACGCCATCGATGACCTCGAGACCTGGGCCGCCGAGCGCGCCCGCAACTCCACGTCCGATCCCGGCCCGCAGCCGTCCTCTCGCTCGGCGCGAGCCACGCCGTCGCGTAGCCGCTGACGGGTGTTCGCATGCGACGTTCCATCGACGACGATCATCAACTCGAACTCTTTCGCGCCAGGCCCGGCGATATGCCGCCGCGCGACGCGCAAGACCTCATGTCATGGCCGTTCTTCTCACTCGCCAAGACGCCGCGCGTCCGGCCCATCGACTTCCACATGGGGGACGTCACGATTGTCGTCGAAGCGACGCACGAACACGGCATGGCGACAATCTGGGACGCCGACGTGCTGATCTGGGCCGCGTCCCAAATCGTCGATGCGCGCGACCGCGGATTGCGCACATCACGGCTGATGGCTGCGACGCCATATGAGATTCTGAGCTTCATCGGACGCGGCGACTCCGCACAGAACTACGAGCGGCTCAAGGCCGGCCTCGATCGTCTGCAGTCGACAACCGTCGCCACCTCGATCCGTCAACCGACAGAACGCCGGCGGCATCGTTTTAGCTGGATCAACGAATGGAAGGAGCGTGCCGACAGCGCCGGCCGGCCGCGCGGCATCGAACTGATCCTGCCGGACTGGTTCTACGCCGGCGTCATGATGGAGGCGCTCGTCCTCACCATCGACCGCGAATATTTTGCACTCACCGGCGGACTTGAGCGCTGGCTGTACCGTCTTGTGCGCAAGCATGGCGGACGCCAGCGTCATGGCTGGATCTTCGACTTCCGGCACCTTCATCTAAAGTCCGGCAGCCTCTCGCCTTACAAGCGCTTCGCATTCGAGCTGCGCGACATCGTGCGCCGCCAGCCGCTGCCCGGCTACCAACTCGCCTGCATCGCCGGCGCCGAAAACGCGCCGTGCCTGAGCTTCCAGCCCGTCACCAATCCATTTCCGTCCGCACCACGCCTGCGCACGCCGCGGCCGCAACACGATGGGGATAAGCTGTGAAAAGAACCGTCCTATCAGGAACCCGAACACCCGTCCTATCGGGAACCGCAAACCCGTCCTATCAGGAACCCAAATCGTGCTTAACCCGCGAAGCACGCTTGCGAAATCACCCGCCTAACTTCTCTAACAGAGAATCCTTCGGATTCTTGCTAACGGCGGGCATCCGTTGCGGATTGCTAGGTGCAGCCACTCGCAACGACGTTGCCTCGCTGAGCAATGCAGAGTTCGCGGTGACGCCATGACCCGGCGACCGCGCAAAACCAAACTCAAGTTCTGGCCAGTCGACGTCAAGCGCCGGACCAAACGACGAAAGCCTCCGCGCCAGGCTCGGCGCAAGCGCAATGCCTTCTCGGCAAGACTGACCATCGACATCACGCCTGACCTGCGCGCCCGCATCAAGATCACGGCATTCGAGCGCGGCGTCACCGTCGCCTACATGCTGCGTCTCCTCCTGCTGAAGACCTTTCCTCGCGCCAGGGGAGGCCGGCGATGAAGGGCGTCACGATCACGGATGTCTCGCGCGCGCATGACACAGACGGCAGTCTCACCTTGGTCGAGTTGACCTGGTTTAAACAGCGCATTGAGAACCGCGTCCGCTTCGGGCATCCGGCAGGACAGCAGATCCTGGACCGCCATCGCCGCGTCCTCAGTTTCACTGCTGGAAGCATCTTCTGCTTCGTGCGGTGGGCAGCCAACGATTACGGCACCATCCTCTCGCGTGCCGACATTGTGCGCGCGATCGCTCCCGGCGCGCGTTACCAGACATTGCCGTTTGTGCGCCCCGGCGGCGACATCCTCCTGCGCATGGACGGTTGGCCCAAGGTCGAGCGTGTGCTGCATGCCGTTGACGCCGTCGAGGCGCTCGGCATCGATCCGGCCGATGTTGCGCCGGACTACTGGCAGCACGTCCACAACCGACTGTCCGTCAACGAGACGCCGCGCAATTACACGCGCACACGTCATCAAGCCTGGCTCAAACGGCGCGAGGTCGGCTCATGACCCGCATCGCCACGCTGCTCGCAACAGCGCTGTCTACGGTCACGGTCGGCGCGTCGGCATTCGTCGATCCGCCGATAGACCTGATCTGGAACGCCAGCGCCAGCGCGCCGATCGGCCTCTACACCGTGCAGCCGGCCGACGATCTCGACGTCACCGATCTTGTTGCGGTGGCGGCGCCGCCACTCATCGCCGAGTTCATGGCCGATCGCGGTTATCTGCCGATGGGTGTGCCCATGATGAAGCGCGTCCTGGCGCTTCCAGGCCAGACTGTCTGCCGCCACGGCCTCGACATCGTCGCCTATGGCTCGACCATCGGCCACGCCCGCGAACGCGATAATGCCGGCCGCAAGATGCCGGTCTGGCAAGGCTGCCGCCGCATCGGCGATGACGAACTGTTTCTCATGAACTTCGATGTCCCGGACAGCGTGGACGGCCGCTACTTCGGTCCGTTCCCGCGCGGTTCGGTCATCGGCCGCGTACTGCCCGTCTGGACCGACGAGGCCGGTGACGGCCGTTTCCAATGGCGCGCCGCCAGACGTTGACGCCGTGCCGAAAGACTCAACCTCACCAACAGAAGGGACCATGACATGGCGCAAATCGGCAACTTCATCCGCACCCGAAACGGCTTCTCCGGACGTCTGCGCACGCTCTCGCTAGACATCGAACTGACCATCGTGCCGGCCGATCATTCAGACACCGAGAACGCCCCGAATTACCGCATTCACGCCGGCGACGAGGAGGGACCCGAAGTCGGCGCGGGCTGGACGCGCACCGGCGAGAAGGCCGGTGAGTACGTCGCCGTGCAGATCGACGATCCTGGTTTCCCGCAGCCGGTTCGCGCCAACCTGTTCCAGTCCGGCAGCGATCGCTCCGCCTTCCATCTGCTCTGGACGCGTCCGAGCAAACGCGAGACGCGGAGCTGATCCGTGTCGCCGATGCGTGACCGGGATGTCGGACATCCGCGCACCACGCGTGAAACTGCCGTCATTCCTCTGTTCGCGAAAAGCGCGACTCATTCCTCCGTCCCGCTCAAGGCTCACGCGGCCGTCGCGCACAGCGGCGGTCAAGGGCGGCCGCAGGCCGGCGCTCGCGCCTTGCCCTTGACGGCCGCGAGCACGATGGCATCGGCCGGTTGCTTAGCGGGCGGAGGAGCTTTGTTCATGGAGCATACGTTATGGACCTTCTTACGCTCGTGACCGCGTGCGCGCTCACTGTCGATCCGAAGTTAATGCATGCGCTGGTCTGGCACCATTCGGGCGGCGAGCCCTGGGCGATCTCAATGCCGGGCGAGGCAAACCCGCGTGTGTATCGAAACATGCGTGACGCGATCCGTGAAACGCGGGAATTGTCTGTCGACAGTATCGTGCGCGTCGGTCTCGCCGGCGTGTCCGTATCTCCATCGCGAGTCTCCGCGTCGGTCCTTTTGCCGTGCCGCAACGTCGCGATGGCGGCATCCCAACTCACCAAGCTCGCCACTCGTTGCAAAGCTCATCCGCGCTTCAAGACCGATCCGAATCTCTGCGCCGTTGCAGCCTATCGTGGCTCGTGGGATCGGCCGGACGTCAAGTTCGCGACCGACGTCGCGGCGACGGCGGCGAAGGGCGATGCACCGAACTTCGACATGCCGCGCGGCACGAGCACTGAGATCTTCGATACGGCTGATGACGCGCCGTCCGACACCGGGACGCCCATCGTCGACATCACGACGACATTCGCCGACCAGGCGCGTAGCTGGTCGAGCGCACTCTTCCCGACGAAATCCAAGCCTCCGACGGAGGGATCGGAGCACATCCCAACGGCGGCGCCATCGGCACCTGAACCGCCATCGTCCGGTTCATCTGCCACATCTCCATTCAAGAGCAATCCGCAAGATCGCGACTTGTTCGTGCGTCGCATCGGGACCGGGCGTCCATGATGAAGCGTATCGCAGGCCATCGTCAGACAGCGAAGACCGGCGCACGAATGTGTGTAAGCGGGGAGGAGAGCGGCAACACGACCGTTGGAGGGCAAGATAAAAGGCCGCGAGGTGCGGCCCGGTTGGGGGACGGTCGGGGCATTGTTTCTGCACACGTTTCACCCCGCACACTGCGACGTGCGCGAGCATGGCGCGACATCGCGCACGCGAAGATTCCGCAATCTCTTCAACGTATATCGCACATCGCGGAGCATTCGCGATGAGCAACGAGGATGACTTCCGCATCCGCCCCGGCAAAATCCGCTCGCGTCCGAACATGCAAGCCAAGCCTTTCATCGCCCAGGCGCTCGCTGCCGCCGAACGTGCCGGGGGCCATGTTACCAGGTCGAGACGGATCACCGCGCCGCGACGTTCCCGCTTCGGCCGTGGCCGCGCCGCCAGCGTGCGGGCGAACCGACTGGTGACGTCCCGTTCGCGCCTTGCCACGGTTAAGACCCGCATCGTCCGCAACACCCGCGCCCGCGCGACGCTTCGGGCACATCTCAATTACCTGCGCCGCGAGGGCGTGACGCGAGACGGCGAGCGGGCACGTATGTTCGGTGCTGAGACCGACGACGCCGACATGAAGGCGTTCAGCGAGCGATGCGAAGAAGACCGGCACCACTTCAGAATCATCGTGTCGCCGGAGGACGCGGCGAACATGTCGGACCTGAAAGCGTTCGCGCGCGACCTGATGCGACAGGCGGAGAAGGACCTCGGCACGAAACTCGACTGGGTCGGCGTCGATCACTGGAACACCGACAACCCCCATGTCCACATCATCATCCGTGGCCGCGCCAGCGACGGCAAAGACCTCGTCATTGCGCGGGAATACATCAGCGAGGGAATGCGGGCGAGGGCGCAGGATCTCGTCACGCAGGAACTAGGGCCGCGCTCCGACCTCGACATCCGGCGCAGCCTCGAGAGCCAGGTGGAGTCCGAGCGCTGGACACGGCTCGATCGCCAGCTTGTCCGGGATGCAAACCGGCATGGCATCATCGACGTTGCGCCGATTGCGGGCAAACAACCCGACGAGTACCTCCCGCAGAAGGTCGGCCGTCTGTGCAAACTGGAGTCGCTCGGGCTTGCAAACCAGATTGCACCGGGACAGTGGATGATTGCCGACGAGGCTGAGTCCACCTTGCGCGAACTGGCCGAGCGCGGAGACATCATCAAGCGCATGAACAGGGCGCTCACCGAGCGCGGCCTCGAACGCGGCGCGTCGAGCTATGTGCTGGCTGGCGAGAGCCTCGCCGATCCCATCGTCGGGCGTCTGATTGACCGCGGCCTCGATGACGAGTTGAAGGCCTCTGCCTACGCCGTCGTCGATGGTACCGATGGGCGGACCCATCACATCAAGCTTGCCACCCTCGATGCCACGGGCGATGGCCCGACAGGATCAATCGTCGAACTGCGCCGGTTCGAGGATTCCCACGGCCGCGAGCGCGCTGCCCTTGCGGTGCGGTCCGACCTCGATCTCGATGCGCAGGTGAAGGCGTCAGGCGCGACCTGGATCGATCGGCAGCTCATCGCGCGCGATGCAACACCCCTCGGAAACGGCGGGTTCGGCGCCGAGGTGCGCGCCGCGATGGAAAGCCGGGCCGAGCATCTGATCGAGCAAGGTCTCGCTCGCCGGCAGGGGCAGCAGGTCATCTACAGTCGCAACCTCATCAACACGTTGCGGCAGCGTGAACTCGATTCCATGGGCGAGAAGCTCGCGACTGAGATGGGAATGCCGTTCCGGAAGACGGCGAGTGGTGAGTATGTCGCCGGCCTCTATCGTCAGCGATTGATGCTCGCGTCCGGCCGCTTCGCCATGATCGACGACGGTCTCGGCTTCCAGCTCGTGCCTTGGTCGCCGTCGCTGGAACGCAATCTCGGTAGGCATGTCTCAGGCATCGCCCGCGCCGATGGCGGAATAGACTGGAGTTTCGGGCGACAACGCGGATTGGGACTTTGATCCTGCGGCGGCGCGGTCAGTACGGGCAATCGACGCCTGGCCGCAGGACTCCCTCGACCACGACAAGGCCTTTGCCGACCTCATCGCCTTTCGCCGTCAGGCGGATGACAGACAGCATCTCAACCGTTGAGACCTCGATCAGGCCGGGCCGTTCGAGCATCGCGAGGCATTCTCTGACCTGCGCGCGCGGGCACGCGAGGCCCAGCCGGGTAAAGTAGCAGCCTACGATCTCTTCGTTGCTCGCATAGGACGGCTCACGCCCGAGCATCCGCAGGACGGCAAGCGCGCGATGCTCCGATTTCTGTTGTTCAAGCGGACTGGGACAATTGGCTTCGGGGACGGACATTCGGCTAACTCCACTGTCGGCATCACCGGCGAATCACACCTTCAGTATTTTTTCGCATTCCTACGCCTGTTTGCGATACGGGATTGATCGTTGTTGAAGCCCCTCACGGGCTACGCTTTGTTCGCGGTCGCCGCCGATGGCATCGGACAGGACCATGACCGCGACGAAAATCCTCTGGGGCCAGATCCTCACCGTCTTCTCGATCGCGCTTTCGACGATCTGGGGCGCGACGCAGTGGACGGCGTGGCGGCTCGGCTTCCAGCCGCAGCTCGGTTCATCGTGGTTCGACCTCGCCGGGCTACCGGTCTATCCGCCGCCGGCCTTCTTCTGGTGGTGGTACTTCTTCGATGCTTACGCGCCCGGCATCTTCCTTGAAGGCGCCGCCATAGCAGCGTCCGGCGGCTTCACGGCGATCGCCGTCGCCATCGGCATGTCGGTCTGGCGGGCGCGCGAGGCAAAGATCGCCGAGACCTACGGCTCGGCGCGATGGGCGAATGCCGACGAGGTGAGGACCGCAGGACTGCTCGGCCCGGACGGTGTGGTGCTCGGCCGGTTCGAGAGCGAATACCTGCGTCATGACGGACCCGAGCATGTGTTGTGCTTCGCGCCGACACGATCGGGCAAGGGCGTGGGCTTGGTCGTGCCGTCGCTCCTGACCTGGCCGGGCTCGGCCGTCGTCCACGATATCAAGGGCGAGAACTGGCAGCTCACCGCCGGACTGCGTTCGCGCTTCGGCCGCGTGCTTCTCTTCGATCCGACCAACGCCGAGAGCGCAGCTTACAACCCGCTGCTTGAGGTCCGGCCAGGCGAGTGGGAAGTCCGCGACGTGCAGAACGTCGCCGACGTCCTGGTCGACCCGGAAGGCTCGTTGGAACGGAGAAACCACTGGGAAAAGACCAGCCACTCGCTCCTGGTCGGTGCGATCCTTCACGTCCTCTATGCCGAGGACGACAAGACGCTCGCCGGCGTTGCTTCATTCCTCTCCGATCCTCGGCGTCCGATCGAGACCACGCTGGTCGCGATGATGACGACGCCGCATCTCGGCAGAGACGGGCCGCACCCCGTCGTCGCCTCGGCCGCGCGGGAGTTGCTGAACAAATCCGACAATGAACGATCCGGCGTCCTTTCCACCGCCATGTCGTTCCTCGGTCTCTACCGCGATCCCGTCGTAGCCCAGGTCACACGGCGCTGCGACTGGCGCATCGCCGACATCGCCGGAGACGTGAAGCCGTCCACGCTCTACCTCGTGGTGCCGCCGTCCGACATCAGCCGCACCAAGCCGCTCATTCGCCTGATCCTCAACCAGATCGGCCGCCGGCTGACAGAGGACCTGAAGGCAACCGACCGGCGGCATCGCGTGCTGCTCATGCTGGATGAATTCCCGGCGCTCGGCCGGCTCGATTTCTTCGAGTCCGCGCTCGCCTTCATGGCTGGCTACAAACTCAAGTCGTTCCTGATCGCGCAGTCGCTGAACCAGATCGAGAAGGCTTACGGCGCCAATAACTCGATCCTCGACAACTGTCACGTCCGCGTCAGCTTCGCGACCAATGACGAGCGCACCGCCAAACGCGTGTCGGACGCGCTCGGCATCGCGACCGAGATGAGGGCGATGAAGAACTATGCCGGCCACCGGCTCAGCCCGTGGCTCGGTCATCTGATGGTGTCGCGGCAGGAGACAGCCCGTCCGCTCATGACCCCGGGCGAAGTGATGCAGCTCCCACCCGACAATGAGATCGTCATGGTCGCCGGCGTTCCGCCGATCCGCGCGAAGAAGGCTCGATACTTTGAGGATCCGCGCCTGGCCGAGCGCATCCAGCCGCCGCCGAAGCCGGGTGGCTCAAAGCTGCCGCCGAAGCTCGACGACTGGTCGGCACGCGCTCCGCTTCGATCGGTCGCACCCGCAAAGGCAGACGGAGCGGCTGAGAAGGAGTCCACTTCATTCGTCAACCGCAAGTCGGCCGGCACGACCGACAGCGATCCGGCCAACGCAGGACTCCGGCGCGAGCCGGGGCTCGAACGGCACAAGGATATCGCGCCGGAGCCGGTCAAGTCCCCGGTGAACGAATTTGAGCCGGATCGCGAAGACGACGACAGCGATGCTATGCGTCTCCGTTTGGTCGGCCGCACCGTGCGGCAGGTCGCGCGGCAAGCGGCAATGGATCCTCGCGACGGCATCGAGCTCTGACATGGAAAAGAAATCCCGTCTCTCCGTCTATCTCGACCCGGACCTGATGCGCTCGCTGGCCGACTACGCCGCGCGGCGCGACCAGTCTCGCTCGCTCATTGCCGAGGCTGCCGTCGCGTCCTTCCTGTCTCCCGATGCCGACGAGCGCCGCGAGGCTGCCACCGCCAAGCGGCTCGACGGTATCGACCGGCGGCTGCAACGACTTGAGCGCGACATCGGCATTTCGGTCGAGATGCTGGCGGTGTTCATCCGCTTCTGGCTTGCCTCGACGCCGCAACTACCCGACGCCGCCCAGGCGGCAACGCGGGCCAAGGCCGGGGAGCGGTATGACAGTTTCCTCGATGCCCTAGGACGCCGCCTCGCCAAGGGGCCAAGACTTAGACAAGAAATCTGCGATGATATTTCAGAAGAGGCATGCAACCTCACACGTCGAGGTTAACCCGACAGCCGAATTAGTTCAGACATATTTGAGAATTCGCTACATCGATTTTGCTGCTAGCGCTTACGCACCTTAGTACGCGCTCTTATTGCTCCCATTGACCCTCGGTTCACCAATTCGGTTTCAACTTGACGTTCGCGATCAGCTTCCTGATGCAGCCATTCTCGAAAGGCTAGAAGTGCTGGATCCTCCCGACGAACAGGCCGATATTCTAGAAACCAGCTGTCTCGTGTGTGTGCGATGATCGGAAATGGCGCGACTAAGCGGCCCGTTGCCAGGGCGTCGCTGACGTAAGGGAATTGAGCTATGGCGACTCCGACGCCATCGAGCGCCGCCTGCATCGCCATGGCGTTGCTCTCGAATGACGCCTCCCCGGCGGGATGGGGCGGAGAGCGCAGGCGCGCCGCCTCGAACCAATGCGGCCATTCGTTGGGCATATTGGACACGACAATCAGAGTCGCGTTGCGCAAGTCGTCGGGCGAACGCAGCGTCGATGCGAGCTCCGGCGTACACACCGGTACGACGATGCTGGGGAACAGGCGCTCAGCAGTATAGCCCGGCAGCGCGTCGGTATCGCGCCGGATGGTGCAGGTCCAGTCGTCACGCACCGGACGGGTCGCGCCGCCGGTCGCCACGCGCACCTCGATGGCGGGGTGGCTGCGATAGAAAGTGGCCAGCCGCGGGATCAGCCAGCTGACCGCCAGGGTTGGTCCTACTCCCACCGTGAGCACGGGGCCGCCGCGCATCGCCTCGACGCTTTCGGTGAGGCGGGCGATTGAATCGAAAGCATCGGTCAGACCGGCCAGCAGCGCTTGCCCTTGAGCGGTTAGTTCGAGCGCACTCGCGTGGCGTCGGAACAGTGCAAAGCCGAGACGGTCCTCCAGCAGGCGAACCAAGCGGCTCACCGCGGTTTGTGTGACGTTCAGTTCTCGCGCGGCAGCGGTGAAACTGCCATGCCGGCCGGCCGCTTCGAACGCCCGCAATCCGTTCAACGAAGGCAAGCGCCGCGTCATGTTGGACCCCAACCTTTTGTTGGGCGAACATTAAGTTAAAGGCGTTTGCGGGACAATCATTTTCGCCCAATATGTCTTCCATCAATGAACATCAGAGCAAGACGCTCTATTGACTTAAGGCTCTGTTTTCAATGGGCTGATTCCAGATGGATCTGACTCGGTCAGAGTGACCGTTCGTCAGACACCCTCGCAGGGTCCGGAGGCAAAACGTGACCAAAGGTTCACTCTTCAGCATCGGCATTTTAACAGCAGGAGTTCTATGCATGCTCTACGCCCAGCCAGTTTCCGCCCAGGAAAAGCGAGGCGTGATCCCGCATGCGCCGCTGCTGAAGACGGCCGTGCCCAATACGGCGAACCAGGAAGTCGCCGTCTATCACGTCGAATACGAGCCTGGTGGCATCAATCCACGACACCTTCATCCGGCAGCGATCACCTTCCACATCCTTTCCGGCACCGCCGTCTTTCAGGAGGAAGGCAAGCCGGCAGTCACCCTACGTGCCGGCGACAGTCTGTTCGTTCCCGCCGGCACCATTCATGCGCACTGGAATCCGAGTTCAACGGAAAGTCTCCGCTTTCTCGAATTCATCGTTGCTGAAAAGGACAAGGGCCGGTCCATTCCCAAACCGTTGAAGGATTGATCGCGCCTCACGCCGGTCCGTTCGAATGAGCGGGTTTCCATCTACCGGCGGATCAAACGGGATCGCGGATATGTCTGCCCGAAACCTGTATCGCAAAGTTCTTGTTCTTGCGGGCGGAGCGATTGCTGTCACCGGATTGCTCTACTGGCAATTTGCGCCGAGTCCGCCGCCGCAGCGCAGCGGCGGATCGCAGACGCGCGCACCGGCGCCTGTGAGCGTTGCCACGGTGAAGCGACAGGATGTGCCGATCTACCTCACGGGACTGGGAACGGTGCAGGCGTCGTTTACCGTCGCTATCCGTTCCGAGGTCGATGGCAAGCTGCAGGAGGTGCTGTTCACTGAAGGGCAGCACGTCCGGAAGGGAGACGTCTTGGCGAAGATCGATGCGCGGCTGTTCCAGGCAGCGCTCGATCAGGCCGCCGCCAGAAAGCGCCAGAATGTTGCTTTGCTGACCGGCGCAGAGAAGGATCTGGCACGTTCCAAGGCCTTGGCGCAGAAGGATATCGGAACCCAGCAGAATGTCGATCAGCAGCAGAGCAAGGTCGATCAGCTGAAAGCCTCCATCGAGGCCGATATGGCGGCGATCGCCACTGCGCAAACACAGCTCGACTATACCACGATCACGGCGCCAAGCGACGGCCGCATGGGGGTTCGTCTGGTCGACCCCGGCAACCTGATACGCGTGTCGGATTCCGGACCGATCGCCACTCTCGTCCTGCCCCAACCGGCGGCAGTCCAATTCACGCTGCCGGCGCGGGCGCTGCCGGACATCCGTGAAGCCATGGCGCATGGGCCGGTCGAGGTGACGGCTTTCGACCAGGACAACAGTCGCGTACTCGGCACCGGAACGATCCTGCTCATCGACAACATCATCAATCAGGCTACCGACATGATTCGGCTGAAGGCTATGTTCGCCAATGCCGACGACCAGCTCTGGCCAGGTCAGTATGTCAATGCGCGCGTGCTGGTCACGATCAAGCGCAATGTGCTGACGATCCCCTCTAGCGCAGTGCAGCGCGGGCCGCGGGGGCTGTTCACCTGGATTGTGACCGACAAGAACACGGCGGAGCCGCGTTCGCTGCAGGTCGGCCCGACGTCGGGCGACCTGACGGTGGTTGCGTCGGGCCTGTCGGGAGAGGAGCGGGTGGTAACGGACGGGCAATACCGGCTGCAACGCGGCGGCACGGTGAGCATCACAAAGCAGCAAACCGCCGATGCACGGAGTGGATCGTGAACCTCTCCGAGCCATCGATCAGGAGACCGGTTGCGACCACGCTGCTGATGGTGGCGTTGGCATTTGTCGGAACGACGTCATTCTTCCTGCTACCTGTCGCACCGCTCCCACAGGTTGATTTCCCGACGATTCAGGTCACGGCTACGCTGGCGGGCGCCAGCCCCGAAACCATGGCTTCGTCGGTTGCAACGCCGCTCGAGCGCCAGATCGGGCAGATCGCCGGCGTCACGCAGATGACGTCCTTCAGCGCGCTCGGCGCGACGTCGATCACCATCCAGTTTGATCTGGACCGCAATATCGACGCGGCCGCGCAGGACGTGCAGGCGGCGATCGCTGCCGCCTCCAGGAACTTGCCAGACTCGATGACATCGCCGCCGACCTACCGCAAACTCAATCCGGCAGAGGCGCCAATCCTGATCCTCTCGGTGAGTTCGGAGACGTTGCCGCTGACGGCCGTCAGCGAATATGCGGACAGTTTCCTCGCGCAGCAGATTTCACAGGTGCAGGGTGTCGCCCAGGTTGCGATTGGCGGCGAGCAGAAGCCCTCCATTCGGGTTCAACTGGACCCGGGAAAACTTTCGGCGCGCGGATTGACACTTGAAGAGGTGCGAGACGCCATCGTCAATATCACCACCAACGCCCCAAAGGGCAGCCTGACCACACCGAAGGCGAGCTTCGCATTTGTCGCAAACGATCAGATCACCGAGGCAGATGAGTTCGAAGACGCGATTATTGCGTATCGCGACGGCGCTCCTGTTCGGGTACGGGACGTGGGGCGCGCGGTTTCGGCGCCATCGGACAGGAATACAGCAGCTCATTACAACAACGTTCCGGGCATCTTGCTTTCGGTCAATAAGCAGCCCGGTGCGAACGTCATCGCAACGGTCGACCAGATCAAGGCTCAACTGCCCAAGCTGACTGCGAACCTGCCGCCCGCGATTACGGTCGAGACCGTGCTCGATCGTACCATCACCATTCGGGCGTCCGTTCACGAGGTCGAATTCACGCTTGTTCTCACGGTCGCGCTGGTGGTGCTGGTGGTTCTGCTGTTCCTGCGCAATCTGTGGGCGACCCTGATCCCGAGCATCACAGTGGCGCTCGCGCTGATCGGGTCGTTCGCCGCGATGTATCTTCTCGGATTCAGTCTCAATAACGTTTCACTGATGGCGCTCATCATCGCGATTGGTTTTGTCGTTGATGACGCGATTGTGGTTGTCGAGAACATCTATCGGCACATGGAAGAGGGACAATCGCCGCTCGATGCGGCGCTGGCCGGGTCCCGCGAAATCGCCTTCACCATTGTGTCGATCAGCGTGTCGCTGGTTGCGGTCTTCATCCCGCTTTTGCTCATGGGCGGCATTGTGGGGCGGATGTTCCGCGAGTTCGCCCTCACGGTCACGGCCTCGATTCTGGTGTCGGCCATCGTCTCGCTTACGCTCGTGCCGATGCTCTGCTCGCGCTTCATGCGGCCGAATACCGACCAGCATGGGCGCCTCTATCGTGCGATCGAAAGCGCGTTTGACGGAATCCTCTCAGGATATCGCCGCACGCTCGACATCGTGCTTCGACACCAGGCAACGACTCTGGCCGTGTTCTTCGCAACCATGGCGCTCACCGTGTATCTGGCCGTTCAGATTCCGAAGGGGTTCTTTCCGATACAGGACACCGGACTGATCGGGGGCGTGGCGGAAACCGCGCAGGGGGCCTCGTCCGAGGAAATGCAGCGCCTGATGAAAGTGTTGGCCGAGGTCGTCCTGCGCGATCCCGACGTTGCGGGTGTCAGTGCAACGACCGCCAGCACGGGCGGCAACGGAAATGCGCAGACCGCCAACACCGCCCGCTTCACCATTGTCCTGAAGCCGCGCGAGGAACGCACTCAGACGGCCTCGCAGATCATCAACCGGCTGCGGCCGCAATTGGCCAAGGTCCAGGGTGCAAACCTGTCCATGCAGCCGATCCAAGACATCACGGTAGGCGGTCGAAGTTCGCGCGGAAGCTTTCAATATACACTGCAAAGCGTCGACGTCGGTGAATTGACGACGTGGTCGCAGCGCATGCTGGAAAAGATGCGCACGCTGCCGCAGATTGCGGATGTCGCAACGGATCTTCTCGCCAATGCGCCGCAAATCCAGGTGCAGATCAATCGCGATCAGGCGGCGCGTTTCGGGATTTCGCCGCAACTAATCAATGACACCCTCAACGATGCCTTCGGTCAAAGACAGGTCACGCAGTACTTTACGCAGCTCAACACCTACCCGATCATTCTGGAACTGCTCCCAGAGTTGCAGACGGATTTCTCCTCGCTTCAGCGCATCTACCTGAAGTCGCCGCTGACCGGAGCCGCTGTGCCACTTTCCGCGCTGGTGACTTTCGATACCACCAGGGTCGGGCCGCTGTCCGTGACCCATCAGGGGCAGTTTCCGTCCGTGACTTTGTCGTTCAACCTCGCGCCGGGGGGCGCTCTCGGCCAAGCTGTCGAGGCCATCAGACAGGCGGCACTTGATATCGGCATGCCCGGTGCGGTCACCGGCACGTTCCAGGGCAACGCACAGGCCTTTCAGGCCTCCCTGTCGAGCATGCCAATACTGATCATCGCCGCGCTCGTGGTGGTCTACATCGTGCTCGGGGTTCTCTATGAGAGCTTCGTCCATCCGCTGACGATCCTCTCCACGCTGCCATCCGCAGGCATCGGCGCACTGCTCGCACTGCAATTCGGCCATATGGATCTGTCGGTGATCGGAATCGTCGCCCTCATTCTGTTGATTGGTATCGTCAAGAAGAACGGCATCATGCTTGTTGACTTTGCCATCGTGGCCGAACGCGACCGACATTTGCCGCCAGTCGTCGCTATTCGCGAAGCCTGCCTCTTGCGATTTCGCCCAATTCTGATGACGACTGCCGCAGCGCTTCTCGCCGGTGTGCCGTTGGCAGTCGGGACCGGTACCGGCTCGGAGCTGCGGCAGCCGCTCGGTTACGCAATGGTCGGCGGGTTGTTGGTCAGCCAGCTGCTAACATTGTACACGACACCGGTCGTCTATCTCTATCTGGTTCGATTGCAGCAGTGGTTCACATCGCGGCAGCAAGACCTGCAATGCACGAAGAGTTCGTACAAAATACATAATGAATTCGCACAACGAAAAGATGGAGTGAAGCTGGTCAGTCGGTCAGGCGCGTGAAAATGAAACTATTATGCAACATCAATGTGGTCAGTTCAAGACAATGAAATCTGGATTGTCTGCTGTATCGGGTTCAGTTGTGAGGATCGACGGCTGTATCGCGAGTATGAAGGTAGCCCACTTCTTCTATTTCTCTATCGCGGCTAGGCACCGCAGTTTCCGTCGTGCAGCCATTGATCTAAACATCACGCAACCAACGCTGAGTAAACGAATTCGTGAACTTGAGGATCAATTCGACGTTCTACTCTTTGAGCGCCGTGCCGGCGGAGCGCGATTGACGCCCCCAGGTGAGAAGTTTGTGCAGTCGGCCGATCGCATCCTCGCCGAGTTGGAGTTTATGAAACAATCCGCGCAGGCTGCGAAGCGCGGAGATTTAGGCCGAATCGATGTCGGCTTTTATACTTCTCTATCGGCAGGAGCTTTGCGCGACACCTTGGTCGCATTCGCCAATCAGCATGCCGAAGCTGAGCTCAATATTATTGAGGAAACTCGTGCGGCACTAATTCCGCTTCTTGATCGCGGCGCGATTGATATCGCTGTGGTTTTGGGCGAGCCCGGCTATCGAGACTACGCGCATATGAGTCTGTGGTCCGAGCGGATCATGGTCGTGCTCCCCGAAACACATCGGCTTGCCGAACGTGATGTTGTGTATTGGACTGACCTGAGGAACGAGCGCTTCGTCATAAGCCACCGTGATCCAGGGCCGGAGATCAATGATGTCTTACTCAACAAGCTAGCGGCTCCTGGCGATCGTCCCCTAATCAAGCACATCAACGCCCACCATAGCGTGACGATCGGTGCCGTTCGCGGCGAGCGCGGCATTACACTGGCCTGTGAATCCTCGTTTGCCCCGTTGCCAGGGGTTGTGTTTCGAGAATTGCGCGACGGCAACGGACCAACTCGGCTTGGATTCGTCGCTTATTGGCGGCGCAATAATGACAATCCGACCCTGAAGCAGTTCTTGGCTCTGCTCCGGGCCCATCCCGCCGTTCCCCACCTCGTTAGCAGTGCATCCATGTCATAAGCGGCACCGCATCTCTCCTGTATTTTTTCGCTCCGCTACGATGACCACCTGACTCTTGTTGCGCTGCTACGTTTCCTGCCTCTTCTATTCGTCCCCGATGTCCGGCCCGACTCGACAGGCCGACGCAGCGCCGGGGGCAAGATGGGAAACGCAACTCCCAAGGCAGAAGCGGTCACGCGCGGTGCCCGCATGCTGCGCACGGCGCTCGGGCCGGACATCGCCACCTTTCTGGAAGACCCCGCCGTCGTCGAGGTGATGCTCAACCCGGACGGCCGCCTCTGGATCGATCGTCTCTCCGAAGGATTGTTCGATACCGGCGCGACGCTTCTTTCCGCCGATGGTGAGCGCATCATTCGCCTCGTCGCGCATCACGTCGGCGCCGAAGTCCATGCCGGCGCCCCGCGCGTCTCCGCCGAGTTGCCCGGAACGGGAGAGAGGTTCGAGGGACTGCTGCCGCCGGTCGTGTCCGCGGCGGCGTTCTCGATCCGCAAGCCGGCCGTTGCGGTCTTCACGCTCGATGACTATGCGGCCGCCGGGATCATGACAGTCGCCCAGGCAGGAGTCCTGCGCAAGGCCGTCACGGAGCGCCGCAATATCCTGGTCGCCGGCGGCACCTCGACGGGCAAGACCACGCTCACCAACGCGCTGCTCGCAGAAGTCGCCAAGTCATCCGATCGCGTGGTGCTGATCGAGGATACCCGCGAACTGCAATGCGCGGCGCAGAATCTTGTCGCACTGCGCACCAAGGACGGCGTGGCCACACTGTCGGATCTCGTGCGCTCCTCGCTGCGGTTGCGTCCCGATCGCATACCGATCGGCGAGGTGCGCGGCGCCGAGGCGCTCGACCTCTTGAAGGCATGGGGCACCGGCCATCCCGGCGGCATCGGCACCATCCATGCCGGCACCGCGCTCGGTGCCCTCCGGCGCCTCGAGCAACTCATCCAGGAAGCCGTCATCACGGTGCCGCGCGCTCTGATCGCGGAGACGATCAACATCGTCGCGGTCCTCGCCGGGCGTGGTGCGCAGCGCCGCCTCGCCGAACTCGCTTTCGTCGCCGGCCTCGATCCCGCAAGCGGCGACTACCTCATCCTCCCGTCTGAAGCGGGCGGAACATCAACATCCCACGGAGACCACCCATGACCGCACTGTCGCGCGGCCTGCGCTCGCAGGTCGCTCTGCTCACCGCCACGATCGCAATTGCTGCGATGTCGGCGTCCACGGCAAATGCCGCGGGCTCCTCGATGCCTTGGGAAGCGCCGCTTCAGAAGATTCTCGACTCCGTCGAAGGACCGGTCGCCAAGATCATCGCCGTGATCATCATCATCGTCACCGGGCTGACGCTGGCCTTTGGCGACACGAGCGGTGGCTTCCGGCGTCTGATCCAGATTGTGTTCGGCCTGTCGATCGCGTTCGCCGCATCGAGCTTCTTCCTGTCGTTCTTCTCGTTCGGCGGCGGAGCGTTGCTCTGATGCAGACGGGCGAGCCCATTGCCGGCTTCCATGCGCCGGTCCATCGCGCGCTGACCGATCCGATCCTGCTCGGCGGCGCGCCGCGCGCGGTCGCGATCGCCAACGGAACGCTCGCGGCCGCTGTCAGCCTCGGCCTGCGGCTGTGGCTCATTGGCCTCGTGCTCTGGGCCGTCGGTCACTTCGCAGCCGTATGGGCAACGAAGCGCGATACGCAGTTCGTCGACGTGGTGCGCCGGCATCTGCGTTATCCCGCGTATTTCCGGTCGTGAGGTTCGGTCCATGATGAACCTCGCCGAGTATCGCAATCGCACCGCAAGCCTTGCCGACTATTTGCCCTGGGCCGCCCTGGTCGCACCGGGCGTCGTCCTCAACAAGGACGGTTCGTTCCAGCGCACGGCGCGCTTCCGCGGCCCGGATCTCGACAGCGCGACGCCGGCTGAACTCATCGGCACCACGGCGCGCCTCAACAGCGCGCTCCGCCGCTTGGGCTCCGGTTGGGCCATTTTCGTCGAGGCGCAGCGCAGTCCGGCGACCGCGTATCCAGACAGCATCTTTCCTGAGGCCGCGTCCGCCCTGGTCGATCTCGAACGCCGTGAGCAGTTCGAAGCCGCTGGCGTTCACTTCGAGAGCCGGTACTACCTCACATTCCTCTGGATGCCGCCCGCCGAGGATGCGTCGCGCGCCGAGAGCTGGCTCTACGAGGGGCGGGATCAGACCGGCGTTGATGCCCGAGAGTTGCTCCGCGGCTTCGTCGACCGCACCGATCGCGTGCTGCAACTCTTCGAAGGCTTCGTACCGGAGGTCGATTGGCTCGATGATCCAGAGACGCTGACCTATCTTCATTCGACCGTCTCGACCAAGCGCCAGCGCGTTCGCGTCCCCGAAACGCCGATGCACCTCGACGCGCTGCTGATTGATCAGCCGCTGGTCGGTGGACTGGAGCCGCGCCTGGGAAACTCCCATCTGCGCACGCTCACGGTCATCGGATTCCCGACCGCGACCCATCCCGGAATCCTCGACGAATTGAACCGGCTTGCCTTCCCGTACCGCTGGTCGACGCGCGCGCTCCTGCTCGACAAGACGCAGGCCGTAAAGCTGCTCACGAAGATTCGGCGGCAATGGTTCGCGAAGCGAAAGGGCATCGCCGCGATCCTCAAGGAAGTGATGACCAACGAGGCGTCGGTCCTGGTCGACAGTGATGCCGCGAACAAGGCGGCCGATGCCGACATGGCGTTGCAGGAACTGGGGGCCGATGACGTCGGCCAGGCCTACGTCACAGCGACGGTGACGGTATGGGATGAAGACCCCAGCATTGCGGCCGAGAAGCTGCGGCTGGTCGAGAAGATCATCCAGGGTCGCGACTTCACCTGCATCGCCGAGGGCGTCAACGCGATAGAGGCGTGGCTCGGCTCTTTGCCAGGCCACGTCTACGCCAATGTCCGACAGCCGCCGGTCTCGACGCTGAACCTCGCCCACATGATCCCGGTCTCCGCGATCTGGGCCGGCGAGGTGCGGGACGAACACTTCGCGGCGCCGCCATTGTTCTTCGGCCGGATCGAAGGCTCGACGCCGTTCCGCTTCTCGCTGCATGTCGGCGACGTCGGACACACGTTGGTGGTCGGTCCGACCGGCGCCGGCAAGTCGGTCCTGTTGGCGTTGATGGCGTTGCAGTTCCGGCGTTATCCGGGCTCGCAGGTGTTTGCCTTCGACTTCGGTGGATCGATCCGCGCCGCCGCACTTGCCATGCAGGGCGACTGGCACGATCTCGGCGGCGGGCTGTCCGACGGCGCGGAGACATCCGTCTCGCTCCAGCCGCTCGCCGGCATCCACCACATGCCGGAACGCGCCTGGGCCGCCGACTGGGTCGTCGACATGCTCGCGCGCGAGCAGGTCGCGCTGACGCCCGAGTTGAAGGAGCATCTTTGGGCCGCGCTCGCTTCGCTCGCCAGCGCTCCACTCGGCGAGCGGACGCTGACCGGCCTTGCCGTCCTGCTACAGTCCGCCAAGCTCAAACAGGCGCTGCGGCCGTTCTGCATCGGCGGCGCCTACGGGCGGTTACTCGACGCCGAGCAGGAGAGACTCGGCGAGGCGTCCGTACAGGCATTCGAGACCGAAGGTCTGATCGGCACCGGCGCCGCCGGCGCGGTGCTCGCCTATCTCTTCCACCGCATCGAGGGCCGGCTCGATGGTCGCCCGACGCTCCTGATCATCGACGAAGGTTGGCTCGCGCTCGACGACGGGGGTTTCGCCGCGCAATTGCGCGAATGGCTGAAGACGTTGCGCAAGAAGAACGCGTCCGTCGTCTTCGCCACGCAGTCGCTATCCGACATCGACGGCAGCCCGATCGCGCCCGCCATCGTCGAGAGTTGCCCGACGCGCATCTTCCTTCCCAACGAGCGCGCGATCGAACCACAGATCACCGCGATCTACCGGCGGTTCGGCCTGAACGATCGGCAGATCGAGATCATCGCGCGCGCGACACCCAAGCGCGATTACTACTGCCAATCCCGCCGTGGCAACCGCCTGTTCGAACTCGGATTGGGTCCGGTTGCGCTCGCTTTCTGCGCCGCCTCGTCCAAGACCGATCACGCGGACATCGAGCGCGTGATCGCTGAGTTTGGCCACGAGGGCTTCGTTCACGGCTGGCTCGCCGCACATGACCTTCTCTGGGCCGCCGATCTCATTCCCAACCTGACCAACCTGGAGTCATCATGAGCATCAAGCAGTCCGGCCGCCGTGCGGCAATTCTTGCGGCAACTGTCGCCGTCATCTTGTCGATCGCGCCGGCATCGGCACAGATCGTGTTCGATCCCAACAACTATGCGCAGAACGTGTTGCAGGCGGCACGCGCGCTGGAGCAGATCAGCCATCAGGTTACATCACTGCAGAACCAGGCGCAGATGCTGATCAACCAGGCGCGCAACCTTGCGAGCCTGCCGCAATCATCGTTGAACCAGATCGTCGGATCGATCCAGCGCACCCAGCAGCTTCTCGGTCAGGCCCAACGCATTACCTATGATGTCGGGCAGATCGACCACGCCTTTTCCACGACTTACGGCGCAGCCTCAACGACCGCCAGCGACCAGGCGCTGATCGATGGCGCGCGCGAGCGGTGGCGCAATTCCGTCGCAGGCCTTCAGGACGCCATGAAGGTTCACGCCGGAGTCGTCGCCAATCTCGAGACCAACCGCACCGAGATGTCGTCGCTCGTGACCGCGAGCCAGTCCGCGACCGGCGCGTTGCAGGCGACCCAGGCCGGTAACCAGCTCATCGCCTTGCAGACACAGCAAGTTGCCGATCTCACCGCGGCCGTCGCGGCGCAAGGCCGCGCACAGAACCTCGAAGCCGCGCAACGCGCCGCTGCGCAGGAGCAGGGCCGTGAGCAACTCCGGCGCTTCCTGACCCCCGGCGCGGGCTACCGTCCCACCACAGTGCGGATGTTCCAGTGATCAAAGTCTGGCTGCGCGACAACGGCAAAGGTGGAAACGGGCGTGATGCGGCCGTCCGCTCCTTTCTGCGCTTCACCGCGATCGCTGTTGTCGTGGCGGCCATCGTCATCGCCATCGGTGAGGCCAGCCGCACCGATGACGCAAGCCACGATGTTGTGCCTCTAACAACGAAAAGCGATCCGATGGCAGCCGATCTCGCGCGCTGCCGCGACGTCACGGCCGAGCAACTTGCGGCCGACGACACTTGCCGCCGCGTCTGGGCCGAGAACCGCCGGCGCTTCTTTGCACCCAACAACAAACCGGCTGAGGCGCGCTGATGGGCGGCACTGGCGTCATCGATCATTTCCTCGAAGTCTTCACCCGCTACATCGATTCCGGGTTCGGTCTGTTGAGCGGCGAAGTCGCGTTTCTGGCCACGACCTTGATCGTCATCGACATTACGCTCGCCGCGCTGTTCTGGAGCTGGGGCGCCGACGAAGACATCATCGCGCGGTTGGTCAAGAAGACGCTGTTCGTCGGCGTCTTCGCCTACATCATCGGCAACTGGAACGCGCTCGCGAAGATCGTGTTCGAGAGCTTCGCCGGCCTCGGCCTGAAGGCGTCCGGCACGGGATTCTCCGCCGCCGACCTTCTGCGTCCCGGTCGCATTGCTCAGGTTGGGCTCGATGCCGGCCGCCCGATCCTGGAATCGATCTCCGGCCTGATGGGCTACATCGCCTTCTTCGAGAACTTCATCCAGATCGTCGTGCTGCTGTTCGCCTGGGGGATGGTGCTGCTCGCCTTCTTCATCCTCGCGATCCAGCTCTTCGTCACGCTGATCGAGTTCAAGCTGGCCACCTTGGCGGGCTTCGTGCTGATCCCGTTCGGTCTGTTCGGTCAGACCGCCTTCCTTGCCGAGCGCGTTCTCGGCAATGTCGTCTCCTCCGGCGTCAAGGTGCTGGTGCTCGCCGTCGTCGTCGGCATCGGCTCGACCTTGTTCTCCGAATTTACGGCGGGTTTCGGCGGCAATCAGCCGACCGTCGAAGACGCAATGGCAATCGTCCTTGCCGCACTCTCGCTGCTCGGCCTCGGCATTTTTGGACCCGGCATCGCCAATGGTCTGATCTCGGGCGGCCCGCAACTCGGTGCGGGCTCCGCGGTGGGAACGGCCGTGGCCGCAGGCGGTGCCGTCATGGCGGGCGGCGCGGCAGCCGGAATGGCCGTGAGGGGAGCAGGGGCGGCGATGGGCGCGACCGCCGCGGCCGCGCGCGGCGGTGCCGCGCTCGCCGGCGGCGCGTCAACATCCTACGGCCTCGCCTCAGCCGGACAGAGCGGCGCTTCCGGTGTCGCGTCCGGTCTATCCGGCGTTGCCCGCGCAGGTGCCGCGGCCGCGACGCGCCCGGTCAGCCGCGCGGCGAGCCGGGCTTCCGGCGCGATGGCCGAGAGCTATCGCGGTGGCGCACGGAGCGCCGCCGCTGCGACCGGCGGCTCCTCGACGATGGGCACGATCGGCGGGTCGAACGCCGGTGATGC
This sequence comes from Bradyrhizobium sp. HKCCYLS20291, assembly GCF_051167715.1. NCBI lineage: Bacteria > Pseudomonadati > Pseudomonadota > Alphaproteobacteria > Hyphomicrobiales > Nitrobacteraceae > Bradyrhizobium > Bradyrhizobium sp. HKCCYLS20291. Next base: position 181,283 of record NZ_JBNPTO010000006.1, read on the forward strand.
TGCTGCGAGTCCATCTTCGCCGCCCGCCTGGGCGCAACGCATGAAGCGCCATCAGACGATGAGTCACGGCGCCACTGCCGCCGCGCATGCTGTCCGCTCTGGCGACAGTCATGGCGGCGGCGCCTCCATTTCCCTCCGACAGGATGAACGCTGATGAATGTCTTCCGTCGCCCTTCTGTGCGCTACGGCGCAACCCCTGAACCCGAGACGCCCTATCAGCGCGCAGCTCAAGCCTGGGACGAGCGCATAGGCTCTGCGCGGGTGCAGGCGAAGAACTGGCGGCTGATGGCATTCGGCTCGCTGTTCCTTTCGGCGGGCCTCGCGGCGGGCCTGGTCTGGCAGTCGGCGCGCGGCTCGATCGTCCCCTGGGTGGTGCAGATCGACAAGATCGGCGAGGCGCAGGCGGTTGGTCCCGCGATCGCCGACTACAAGCCGACCGATCCGCAGATCGCCTGGCATCTCGCGCGCTTCATCGAGCAGGTCCGCGCGATACCGGCTGATGCCGTGATCGTGCGCCGGAACTGGCTGCGCGCCTACGAGTTCACGACCGACCGCGGCGCATCGGCGCTCAACGACTACGCGCGCGTCAACGATCCTTTCGCAAAGGTAGGCAAGCGCCAGATCGCCGTCGAGGTCTCGAGCGTCATCCGCGCCTCGCCGGACTCGTTCCGCGTCGCCTGGTTCGAGCGCGCTTATGAGAACGGTCAACTCGCCGGCATCGAACGCTGGACCGCGATCCTCACCATCGCCCTGCAACAGCCACGCGATGCCGACCGCCTGAAGCAGAACCCGCTCGGCATCTATGTCAACGCCATCAACTGGTCGAAGGAGCTCTCCCAATGAAGCCGCCGATCCATAAGCAAAAGCTGCTCAAGACCCTTCTTCTGATCGGCACCGCGGGACTCGGAGGGTGCGCGCAAAAGCTATTTCCGCCCGACATCACTTACGATGACTTCGTACCGGCCGTTCAGGCCGCCGAACCGCCATCGCCGGTGCAAGTGGTCGAGCTTCCAAAGCCGCTGCCGCTGCCCGGTCAGTTGAAGCCGGTGCCGGGCGCCAAGGCGCCGCCGGAGCCAAAGGATCCGAAGGACCGCATCACGCAGGCAAACAAGGCAGCGCGCGTCCAGCCGGTGCGCAACGGTTTCATCAATGCCGTGCAGGTCTATCCATTCTCGTCCGGCGCGCTCTATCAGGTCTATGCCGCGCCGGGACAGGTGACGGACGTCGCCTTGCAGCCCGGCGAGCAGCTTGTCGGCTCCGGCCCCGTTGCCGCCGGCGACACCGTGCGCTGGATCATCGGCGACACTGAGAGCGGCACGGCCGAGACCAAGCAGGTCCATATCCTGGTGAAGCCCACGCGGCCGGACCTGCAGACCAATCTCGTTATCAATACCGATCGCCGCACCTATCTCCTCGAGTTGAACTCGACCGAAAAGACCTACATGGCCTCGGTGTCCTGGCAGTATCCGCAGGACCAACTCATCGCGTTGCGGCGTCAGAATGCAGCCGCGCATGCCGCCCAGCCGGTCGCGACCGGCGTCGACATCTCGTCGCTCAACTTCCGGTACGAGATCGAAGGCGACACGCCGGCGTGGCGACCGCTGCGGGCCTTCGACGACGGCATCAAGGTCTATATCGAGTTCCCATCGGGTATCCGGCAGGGCGAGATGCCGCCACTCTTTATTATAGGGGCTGGCGGCGACACTGAACTCGTCAACTACCGCGCCCGCCAGAACTACTACATCGTCGACCGCCTGTTCGGCGCGGCCGAATTGCGCCTCGGCGACAGCAACAGCGAACGCCGCGTCCGTATCGTCCGCACCGACGGAAGGCGCCGGTCATGACCGATGGAACGCAGAATGCATCGGACGTCGCGCCCGACTTGCGTCTGCGACCTGAGCGGCCACAGGTCACGCGTTTGTCGCGCAAGGTGCTGATCGGCCTCGGCGCCGTCTCTGGACTCGCGATTGCGGCGGCGCTGATCTACGCCCTTCAGACGCGACGCGCCGGCCAGGACAACAGAGAACTCTACTCGACTGAGAACCGTCCGACGGCGGATGGCCTGACGGGCCTTCCGCGCGACTATACCGGCATCCCCAAACTCGGACCGCCGTTGCCGGGCGATCTCGGCCGGCCGATCCTCAGCGCGCAGAACCAGGGACAACCGATCCCGCCGGGTGGCCCGCTGCCACAGCCGGGCGTCACGCCCGAGGAGCAGCGCCGCCTGCAGGAGATCGAAGCTGCCCGTTTGAGCAAGCTCTTCGCAGCGACGGCAATCCGCATCGCTTCGCCTGTAACGCCTGCAAGCGCGACTCCAGCGCCAGGCACGACGCTCGCGGTGCCGGCGGAAGCCCCGCCGCTCGACCCCAACGCCATGCAGAACATGCAGGATCGCAAGCTCGCATTCGTCAACGGCCCGATCGATCGCCGCACCGTCAGCCAGGATCGCTTGGCGAATCCGGCGTCGCCCTATGTGGTGCAAGCCGGCACCGTGATTCCGGCAGCGCTTCTCACCGGCATTCAGTCCGATCTTCCCGGGCAGGTCACAGCGCAGGTAACCGAACACGTTTATGATACTCCGTCTGGAAAACTCCTGCTTATCCCGCAGGGATCTCGGCTGATCGGCCAATACGACAGCCAGATTTCTTTTGGTCAGAAGCGCGTTTTGCTCGTCTGGAATCGCATCATGCTGCCTGACGGAAAGTCCATCGTGCTCGAGCGCCAGCAGGGTGCCGATGCACGTGGCTTCTCCGGCCTCGAGGACGAGGTGGACTATCACTGGTGGGATCTGATCAAGGCCGCTGCGCTGTCGACCTTGCTGAGCGTCGGCGCGGAAGTCGGGTCCGACCGCGACGAGAGCGACCTCGTCCGCGCCTTACGCCGTGGTTCCCAGGATTCGATCAACAGCACTGGCCAGCAGCTCGTGCGCCGTCAACTCAACATCCAGCCGACGCTCACCATTCGTCAGGGCTTCCCCGTGCGCGTGATCGTCAACCGCGATCTCGTGATGGCGCCCTACGGCCAGCAGGAGGCAAGCAGATGAGCAAGCTCAAGCTCGGCACGATCGAGGATGACAAGCCGGTAAAGCTCACGATCGAGTTGCCCGCCGCCGTGCATCGCAACCTGGTCGCCTACGCGGAAGCCATCGGGCGCGAGAGCGGGCAGCCGGCGCCGGATCCCAGCAAGATCGTGGCGCCGATGATCGAACGATTCATGGCGACAGATCGCGCGTTTGCCAGCGCACGAAAGTCCAAGCGAAGTATTGTGGCCAACTAACGATTTAGCACCTCGACTGTCCCAGACGGTTCGTTTCGAGATGCCGGCTCGGGCGTACTTACCCGGCGACTCCGATCACTCAGAAATTGATACGACGAGTGTGACCAGAAGTGGCGCGCCCGACACGATTCGAACGTGTGACCTCCACCTTCGGAGGGCAACGTTCGAACTAAGCAGCCTGTGATGCTTTCTTCAAATGCAATGTCTCTGGCTTCAGGTGCGTATAGCGCCGGAGCATCTTCCAGTCCTTGTGGCCGGTAACAAGTGCGACCTGTTCGATTGAGAAACCGGCTTCAAAGAGGCGGCTCGTACCTTCATGACGAAGATCATGGAAATGAAGATCTTCGATCTTGAGGTCTTTGCATTGACGGCGAAACGCCGTGCCGACCGAACGTCCGTTGTACGGAAAAATTCTACCTTCGCGAATATTTGAAAAGCGTCCTTGTTCTTCAATGATCTCGCACGCGTCATATCCCGACACGTCCAGCAGCGGGATGCGTTGATCGTTGCCTTTCTTCTTCCGAGGGTCCTTGCGATCTCGAATGAGAAGCATCTTGCTTTCGGGATCAAAGTCACGCCACTCGACGCGCGCAATTTCGTCCTGCCGCATTGCCGTTGCGACGGCAAATCTGATGATCCGGTCAACGGGGATTTGTTGCCGGTCATTGGCTGCGAGACTCGCGATGATGAGATCGAGCTCCTTTTGTGTTGGGCGACGGTCGCGCTCGTTGCCCTTGCCGACAAGACCAAGGCGTCCGAGAGCAATACGCGCGAGATTGATTGGTTCGATCGAAACGGTCACGCCATGTACCGCTGCGGCATGTGAGAGAATCGTCTTGATGTATCCCAAATCGATGCCAACCGTCACGGAACCCGCGCCCTCTTGCGCGCGCTCTTTTCCGAACTTGATGAGACGCTCGCGATCGAGTTCTCCCAAACGGAGATGTCCGAGCCTCTCGTCAAGGAATTTTAGACTCGCGTCCTTCGACCGCCCGATTTTCTTGCTGACCTCTTCAAGGTCTTGGCGGTGAAGAGCGATGAGATCGCCAAAAAGTTTGGCCTCTCGGGCTCGCGAAGTTGCAGGCTCCTGACGATCAATTCTTCGCTCGATGTCCAGTGCCCATTCCTCGGCGTCCTTACGGCGGACGAATGTCTCATTGACGTACTTTCCTTTACGTCGGACCTGAGCACGCCACGAACCTGACTTTAATCTGCTAAAGGTAGCCACGCGTGTGCGCTCCGTGTGCACTGAGGTGTCGAAAAGCCGGAAAAATCGTCGTATGACGTCGCAAAAATGAGTGCACACGACGGGACCTAACGATCTGAATGTACTGAAAAAATGCAGCTAAATCAATCACATAGATTTGCCGTGGCGCCTATGATGGATTGGACGGATCGGCATTGCCGGGCGTTCCATCGGCTGCTGTCGCGCCGGGCGCTGCTGTACACCGAGATGGTCACGACCGGGGCCGTGATCCACGGCGATCGCCGGCGGCTGCTCGGCTTCGATGCCAGTGAGCATCCGGTGGCGCTGCAGCTCGGCGGGTCCGACCCGGCCGATCTCGCGACCTCGGCGCGGATCGGCGAGGATTTCGGCTACGACGAAATCAATCTCAATGTCGGCTGTCCGTCGGACCGGGTCAAGGACGGGCGGTTCGGCGCATGCCTGATGGCGGAGCCGGCGCTCGTCGCGGCCTGCGTCGCGGCGATGAAGCGAGTCGTCAAGATTCCCGTCACCGTCAAGTGCCGCATCGGCATCGACGATCAGGATCCGGAGGTCGCGCTCGATGCGCTCGCCGATGCGGTGGTCGATGCAGGCGCGGACGCGCTGATCGTGCACGCGCGCAAGGCCTGGCTGAACGGATTGTCGCCGAAGGAGAACCGTGACATCCCGCCGCTCGACTATGACAGGGTGTACCGGCTCAAGGCGCGGTTGCCGCAGGTGCCGGTCATCATCAATGGCGGCATCGGCAGCATCGAGGCCGCACAAAAGCATCTCGCGCATGTCGACGGCGTCATGCTCGGCCGCGCCGCGTATCAGGAGCCGTGGCGGCTGATCGATGTCGATCCCGTGTTGTTCGACGAGCCATCGCCACATCGGGACATGAAGGACGCGCTGGCCGCGCTCGAGCCCTACATCGAACGTCAGATCGGGCAAGGCATGCGGCCGCATGCGATCACGCGGCATCTCGTCGGCGCCTATCATGCGGTGCCGGGCGCGCGGGCGTTTCGCCGTCATCTCGCCGAGCGCGGCGTCAAGCCGGAGGCGGGCATCGAGGTGCTGCGCGAGGCCGTGGCGATGGTCGAGGCGCGCCAACCGGCGGCCGTGCTGGCCTGATCCGTCAGCTGCGCTCGGGATAGCCGTGCATCATCAGCCGGTCCGGGCGCACCTCCCAGCGTTCCAGACGGTCGAGGAAGCTCATGCCGAGCAGGTTGGTCTTCATCTGCCCGTGCGGCACCACGAGGGCCGGCACCGAGCGCTCCACCAGCTTGCCGATCGCGAGCCGGTCGAGCGTCAGCCGCGCCGCCTTGGTGTGACCGCCGGCCGTCTCGACGTCGACGTCGTAATCGAGCATCTCGAGCGGCAGGCCCGCAGCCTTCGCCGTCTCGTAGGTCAGCACCACCGAGGTGGCGCCGGTGTCGACCACCATCGGCGCGGTGACGCCGTTGATCTTGGCGCGCAGCGCGAACTCGCCGCCTCGCGTGCGTTCGATCTCGACGGCATTGGTGTTCGGCGTCGTCTTGGCTCGCAGCGCGCGGCTGCGCAGAACCTCGGAGACGGTGTCGGTGGCGAGCGCTGCCTGCTCCGGATCCTTGTAGATGATGACGGCGCCCGCGGTGAGCACCATGGTGACGAGGACCAGCGCGACCTTGTTCATACGGCGCCTCCCGCCGGCAAAGCTGGGCTCAGTCGTGCTTGCGCGCCATCGCGGGAAGGCCGGCGTCGCGCATGCGCGTCGGCAGTCCGTCCATCAGCGCCAGCCGCTCGTCGCGCGACAGGCGTCCCCAGGCGGCAATCTCCGGCAGCGTGCGGCCGCAGCCGAAGCACAGCTTGGTCTTCGGATCGATCATGCAGACGGCAATGCACGGTGTGTCGTGGCTCATCATGCCCCAGTGAAAGGTTCTGGCACCGTTTTTCAAGTGCAATCATCTCACAGTCCCGTTCCGGCATTCATGATCGGTTTGCGCAACAGCCGCCGCTTCTCCTGGGCGGGCGCGGTGGCAGGATCCGGCTGCAGCGGCGGCGCGTCGTCGGACAGCGGCGCCAGCGCCGACATCACCCGTTCCGGCGGGAAGGTGACGATCACCTCGGTGCCGATGCGGACCTTGGATTTCAGGGTGAAGGTGCCGGCATGCATCTCGATCAGGTTCTTGGCGATCGGCAGGCCCAGGCCCGCGCCCTGTTCGGCCGACTTGATCGAATTCGAGCCTTGGCCGAACGAGGCGAGCACGATCGGAATCTCGTTCTCGGGGATGCCGGAGCCGGTGTCCCTGACGCTCAGATATTGTCCGCCGGACGCGGTCCATCCCGCCTTCAGCCAGATCTCGCCGCCCTGCGGCGTGAACTTGATGGCATTGGAGAGCAGGTTGAGCACGACTTGGCGGATCGCGCGCTCGTCCGCCCACAGCCGCGGCATCCTCTGCTCGAACACCTCGTGGATGGTGATGCCGCGGCTGGTCGCACGCAGCTTCAAGAGGTGGTGGCAGTCGGCGACGACATGCACGAGCGCGACGGCTTCCTCGTTCAGCTCGTAGCGGCCGGCCTCGATGCGCGAGAGGTCGAGGATCTCGTTGATGAGGTTGAGCAGATGGACGCCGGAATTGTGGATGTCGGCGGAATATTCCTTGTAGACCGGCACGGCATGGCCACCGAAGATCTCGCTCTTCATCACCTCGGAAAAACCGAGGATGGCGTTCAGCGGTGTCCGCAACTCGTGGCTCATCTGCGCGAGGAAGCGCGATTTCGCGACATTGGCGGCCTCGGCGCGATAGCGCGCCTCGTCGGAGATCGCCTTGGCCTGCTCGAGCTCGCCGATGAGGGCGTCCTTCTCGGCACGCGCCTCGAGGGTCGCGAGCGTGGTCGAATGCAGTTGATGCGCGAGCAGCACGAAATAGCCTTCCGCCGCAACGGCAAATCCGGCGAGCAGATAGTTGTCAAACGTTCCCGACAGCGCGAGGCTCAGCGTGATCGCCACGGTCACGGGGGCGGTGACGGCGACCGCCGCGAGGGGCAGATTGGCGGCGAGCATGCTGGAGACAGCGATGACCAGCAGCATCAGGAACATCATCAGCGTGCCCGATACTTCCGCCAGCGCGGGATGGATCAGGATCGCCATCCAGCACACGCCGTAGAGCAGATCGAGCAGCACGAAGCGCGTGCGCCAGCGCCGCGTGGCCGCCAGCGACGGCTGGTCGGCCAGGAAGCTGTGGCAGTTGCGCACGATCGCGGCATGGATGCAGAGCACGCCGAGCGTCCAGGCGCCGGCCGCGAGGGCATGCAGCCAGACGCTGAGCATCAGGCCGGCCGCGACCACCAGCAGCATGACGATGTAGGAGGCGGAGATGCGGGTCTGTGCGTATTGGCGCAGCAGCTCGCGATCGAACGCTGGCCGCGTTCCCGATGTCGATGTTAACCGGTCGCGCGCCTCGCGCACCCGCTGCTGCGCCGCTCGGCGCTGGCTTGCCGGCGCGACCGCCGGCGCATCGGCCGGAAGCTCGACAATCTCGGGCGTTTCCGCAGGCTTACTCATCACAACGACACATTCCTGCCCGGGGCCAACGGGCTGCTTTCTGCATCGTCTATAACTGGCTCGAAATCCTTAAGACGGACTATAGACAACGAAAAATTTGCGTTAACCGCGCGTTAAAATTAACCATTGGCGCGCGGCTCGGCGCCCAGGCTGCGCAGGCGCCGCCAGCCGATCACGACGCCGGTGAGGCTGAAGGCAAAGCCGGCCGCGCACAGGCCGACGATGAGCAGGGTGCGCAGCGTTGCGTGCCCAAGCAGGGTCGGGAAATCGAGCGTGTGCAACGCCTGATACAGCCAGCGATAGGTGCGCCTGGACGGATCGAGCCGCTCGAGCACGGCCCCGGTGGCGCCATCGACATGATACCAGGTCTTGCCGCAGACCACGCGATGGACCGGTGCTCCGGGCACGTCGGAGGCCAAGTGATAGTCGTCACCCGGCTCGACCTCGGCCGACCGCGCACAGTCGCCGCGCAGAGCCGTGGTCACGGTGTTGATGTCGGCCGGCTGCAGGAAGCGGCCGACGGTTCTCCAGGTGGACGCGTCGAGCACGGACATCTGCTGCTGGCTGAGCCCGCGCCGCACGCGCTGATACAGGCCGCCGCCGAAGGCGAACCATTCGATCTCCCTGATATCACCATGCACGGCTGCGAGCGCCGTGACGGTCAGTCGGGTCCAGTTGGGCGTGCCGATGAGCACGGCCTGTTCGGACGGCGCGAGACGGCCGGTCGCAAACAGCCGGCCATGATCCATCGACAGCCAGCCGCTGACGATCCAGGTTAGCACGAACTGCATGCAGACAAGCCCGGCCCAATGGTGCCACAGATGCCAGCCGCGATAGCGCGAGGAGAGCCGCGCCTTGCGCAGCCTCAGCCTGACCGGGCCGAGCAGGCCGCCCGCCACGGCAGCAATGACCGCCGCCAGCGACAACCACCAGACGATAGCGTCCCAGGTCGCCCAGTTTTTCCGCAGCAGAGTTGGATAGATCCAGTGGACGACGCTGCCGACGTAATTCCAGCCGCGTTCGGAACGCGTGGTGTCGAGCACGACCTCACCGGTTCGGGACGAAACGTAGAGCTCAGTGCCCTCGGGATCGTTGAGCGTGATCCGGTGCAGCGGCCGGTGCGCATCGAACCGGTTCGGCACCGTCCATTGATCGTAGTCGTCGCGTGCGGCGACGGCGGCGGCGCTGGCGTCGAGCCCGCGCTGCTGCGCGCTGGCGCGTGCGACCGCGAGGGCGAGGTCGGGCTCCGTCACGTCGGCCGCCGCGAGCGTGTCGGCATGAACGGCTGTGCTGCGGTCATGCGCTGATATGACGTAGACCGGGCCATCCACGCGCCGGATCAACCTGATGCGGTCCGGTTTGCCGATCCGGCTCGACGCCAGCGCCTCGGCAGGGCTGCGCAGGGCGGGTGTGAGCTCGAACGGCGCCAGCCCCGCGAAGCGCTCGCTCTCCGTTTGTGCCGGAAACGGAACGAAGTGCATGACGATGCCGGTCGCGAACCACAGCACGAACAGCGGACCGATGGGGATGCTGAGCCAGCGATGGGTGTGGATCAGCGCCCGGATCATGTTGGCGTCAGAATTTGAACGAGGCTTCGACCTCGTAGGTGCGGGGCGTGCCGAGGAAGATCTGGTCGGGATAGAACGGATCGCTCCACGCCGCGTAGCGCTTGTCGGTGACGTTGCGGACGCGGAAGGCGAGGCGCGTGCTGGTCGCGGTGGCGAACAGCGGCACTTTGGGCAGGTCGACGAAGGCGAACAGGTCGGCGGTGGTGTAGGCGAGCAGCTTCACGGTGTTGGCATCGGTGCTCCAGCGATCGCCGACATGGCGCACGGAGAAGCCGAGCTCGACCGGCCACCAGCCCGGATTGAGGAAACGGTAGGAGCCGCCGCCATTGACGATGACGGCCGGAATGTTCGGCGGCGTGTTGCCGGAGAATGAGCCGCCTTTCGCGAGATCGTAGTCGGCGTAGCGCGCGCGGACATAGGCAACGTTGCCCCACAGTTTGCTCTCCGGCGTTGGCCGTACCGCGGCTGCGAGCTCGATGCCTTGCGACTTCACCTTGCCGGCGAGGTTGAGCTGCTGGCCGGCCTGGGCGCTGTAGACGTTGTTGCGCTCGATGTCGAAGGCCGAGAATGTCCACTCCCCGCGTCCGTTCCACGCGAGCTGCTTCACGCCGGTCTCGTAGCTGCGGGAGTCCGACAGCGTGAGATTTTGTGTCGGCGTCAGGATGAAGATGCTGTCGGCCGAGATGTCCGTCGCCGTCGCATATTGGCTGTAGAAGGTGGTGCCCGGCAGCGCCTCCCAGGTGGTGCCGATGCGGCCGGTCAGCGGCTGCCAGCTTTTGGAGTAGGGGAAGCCGGCTCTCATGGTGCCATCCCGGATCCACGTGCGGTCGAGCGTGAACGGGTTGTAGCGCAGGCCACCGATCAGCGCGAAGCTGTCGGTGATCTTCAACCGGTCTTCGAGATTGAGCGCGATGCTGTCGATGGTGGCGGACTGGAACTGTGTCCTCAGGTCACCATAGGTGCCGCGATCGAAGCCAACCAGCGCGACCGACTCGCCGGGAAAGTTCGCGGCACCCGGCCGCGTGAAATCGGTGTGCGAGCTCTCGACCGAGGCCACGAGGCGGTTGGCGAAGCCGAAAAGGTTGGCATTCCAGGTCACGTCGGTGACATTGCCGACCATGTTGTGGTTGTGGTGGACGAAAAAGCGCTCGCGATCGACCATGCCGGTGCCAGCGTTGAACGCCGAGACCTCGTTGTTGTACCAGTCGCGGCTGGCATTGTAGTTGTAGATCTGGCTCCGCAGCGTGACGGCGTTGCTCAGGTCCCATTCGAACCCGCTGCGGACCCAGGACTCCTTGATCGTCTTGTGGCCGTCGACCACGTTGTAGTTGGTCGACAGCGTGCGACGGTCGATCGTGACCGCGCCGAGATTGCTGGGGTTGTAGTCGGACATCTTGGTGCCCGACACGATGCCGCTGGTCGCGTTGGCGCCGCTGACGGATACCGGCACCAGCGGCGTGCCCTCATAGGGCTTGGCCTTGTAGTCCTTGAACTCGGCGGCAACGAACGTTCTGAAGCTGTCGGACAGGCGGTAGTTCAGCTGGCCGGAGACGTGGACGTTCTTGAACTCGGTGTCGTCGATGAAGCCGACCTCCTTGGTCCGGCTGATGTCGAAGCGATAGTCGAGACCCTTGATCGTCGTGCTGCCGCCCGAGCCGAAGCCGCTGCGGAACGTGCCGCGCTGGTCGAAGCCGACGAAAGCTTCGTTCTGGACCGGTCCGGTGTGCGGCGCCTTGGTCACGAAGTTGATGGTGCCGCCGACCGCGCCCTGGCCAGAGATCAGGGAGGAGGGGCCCTTGAGGAATTCGACGCGATCGAGATTGAAGGTCTCCATCGTCAGCGCGGTGAAGCCGGCCGGGCCGATATTGATGCCGTTGTAGAGCACGTTGACCTGGTTGCCCTGGAAGCCGCGCATCGCGTAGCCGACATCGTTCGGCGCGTCGCCGGCGCTGACGCCGGCGGCGCCTTTCACCGCGTCCACGGTGGTGTGGTAGCCCTGTTCGCGCAGCGTCTCGGCGCCGACCACTTCGACCGTCGCCGGTACTTCGCGTGAGGTCAGGCCGAGCCGGCTGGCGGCTGCCGCGGTCGCATTGCCGTTGAGCGGCGCCGCGCTCGAGGCGGCGTTGGCGGAGGAGGGGACGGACGGCGCCGACGCTTGCGATGGCGTCGCCGCGGGGCGTGGCGCAGGGCGCCTGGTCCGATCAGCCGTCCGGCTCGTCGAGGGCGATCGGCTGACCGTCTGCCGCGGGGCATCGACCGTCACGTCCGGGAGCAAGGTGTCAGGTCTCCGGTCGGGAGTTGCAGCCTGGGCACGAACTGTCGGCCCGGCTGACCAGCCGGCCACCACCAACCCCGCCAATGACAGCGAGCCCAAAATCGTCCGCACGCTCATTCCGATCCCTACCGCAGATGCCGACCACGCCAGCGCCTGCGCCCCATGACGTTCACGATGACCAGGACGAGAGTTAGCCGAAGTCCGCCAATATGTAATGTTATAACATTTCGTTTGTCAGATTCCGACCCATGCTGTCTCCGTTCGGCAACATCTGCGAACGATTGGCGATTGCAACGGGTATCAGCGAGTCGCGGGGCGCGCAATGGAGCGCGCGAGGCCATTGGGAGCGGCAGGCGGCTCGTGTCGAAAGCGGCCGCGTCGCTCTCGCAACAGGCCCAAGCAAAACGGCCGCCGCTCGAATTGAGCAGCGGCCGTTGGAGTCGCAACCAGGCGTTGGCTCTTACTTCTCCAGCCGGGCCAGCAGGCTCGACGTATCCCAGCGCTTGCCGCCGAGCTTCTCAACCTCGGAGTAGAACTGGTCGACCAGCGCGGTCACCGGCAGATGGGCGCCGTTGCGGCGCGCCTCGGACAGGCAGATCGACAGGTCCTTGCGCATCCATTCCACCGCAAAACCAAAGTCATACTTGCCGTCGTTCATGGTCTTGTAGCGGTTCTCCATCTGCCACGACTGGGCAGCGCCCTTGGAGATGGTCTCGATCACGGCGGGTACGTCGAGGCCCGACTTCTTGGCGAAGTGGATGCCTTCGGACAGGCCCTGCACGAGGCCGGCGATGCAGATCTGGTTGACCATCTTGGTGAGCTGGCCGGAGCCGGCCGGCCCGAGCAGCTTGCACATCCGGGCATAGGCCGCGATCACAGGCTCGGCGCCGGCATAGGCGTCGGCGGTGCCGCCGCACATCACCGTCAGCACGCCGTTCTCGGCGCCGGCCTGGCCGCCGGACACCGGCGCATCGATGAATTTGAAGCCGGCCTTGGTGGCTGCGGCGTCGAGCTCACGTGCCACTTCAGCAGAGGCCGTGGTGTGGTCGACGAAGGTCGCACCCTTGGTCATGCCGGCGAAGGCGCCATCGGGACCGATCGTGACCGCGCGCAGATCGTTGTCGTTGCCGACGCAGCACATCACGAAGTCCTGGCCTTCGGCGGCCTGCTTCGGCGTCGCTGCGGACTTGCCGCCGAACTTGTCCGCCCATTCCTTCGCCTTGGCCGCGGTGCGGTTGTAGACCGTGACCTCGTGACCGCCCTTCTTCACGAGATGTCCTGCCATGGGGAAACCCATGACGCCGAGACCGATGAAAGCGACTTTAGCCATATGAGCTACCTTGACCTTGGGGTTCTGCCGACAAGCCTCGAGCGGGCCGGGCCGTTCTTGGAAGGAACACATCAGCATCCGGCCGCGGCTCGCGGCGGCATGCTGGACCGCCGCACCATAACCGCTTGCGAGGCGGGGGCAACGGCTTCGTGACGGATGCGAAGCCGCGCGTCCGTGCTAAAGAGGCATCATCATGACGGCTTGCAAAGCCGCCATCCCGCAACGAAATCCAGTCCATCAACGATCAAGCCAGGGAGTGTCTCGCATGGGCGTCAGCGTCGGCGTGCTCGATCATTTCAACATCCGGACCCGCAACCTCCAGGAGACGGTCCGCTTCTACGAGGACGTGCTCGGGCTGGAGAACGGCGCCCGGCCGAACTTCGCCTTTCCCGGCGCCTGGATGTACAGCGAGGGCCGGCCGGTGGTGCATCTGGTCGATATCTCGCCGACCTCGGAGGCACAGAAGCCGGATTCCGGCGTCGTCCATCACGTCGCCTTCGTCAGCCGCGGCTTCGCCGGCATGAAGGCGCGGCTCGCGGAAAAGGGCATGCCGTACGACGCGCGCCAGGTTCCCGGCGGCGAGCTGTGGCAGATCTTCGTGCGCGACCCGAACGGCGTGATGATCGAGCTGAATTACGAGGCGGCCAAGGAGCAGGCCGGGGATGCCCCGGTGGAGACCGCCGGTGACATCGGCACCAAGGTGGCGTTTTGAGCCGGGCTTCATTATGAAGCAGCGCAACAGAGGGCTGGCGCGATCCTTTCGGCAACGACGGAAGATCGCGTCCGGCCAACAGGATAGGGCGCGACGATGTGGCGCGTTCTGAACGTTTTCAGGAGACGCGCCGTGAGCGTGACGCAGCAGCAGGTTCTCGAGGCCCTCAAGCGGGTTCGCTCGCCACGCGGGGTGGCGCTGCCCGATGCCGGCGTGCTGTCGCCGATCACGGCCAATGACGGCAAGGTGTTCTTCTCGATCAATGTCGAGGCCAGCGAGGCCCGTGCCTGGGAGGATGCCCGCGCCCAGGCCGAAGCCGCGGTGCGCGCGATTCCCGGCGTGACCATGGCGATGATCGCGCTCACCGCCGAGCGCAAGGCGGGTTCGGCGCCACCGCCGCCGCGGCAGGGCGGCGTGCAGCCGGCCTCGGCCCATCGTCCGCATCAGCACCAGCATCCCTCCGATTCGCCGATGTCAAAGCAGGCGGCGATCCCCGGCATCGCCGCGGTCATTGCGGTTGCCTCGGGCAAAGGCGGTGTCGGCAAGTCGACCACCGCGATCAATCTCGCGCTGGGCCTGCGTGACCTCGGCCTCAAGGTCGGGCTGCTCGACGCCGACATCTACGGCCCCTCGGTTCCACGTCTGACCGGGCTGCACGAGAAGCCGCAGCTCACGCCTGAGAAGAAGATGATTCCGCTGTCGCGCTTCGGCCTGTCGATCATGTCGATCGGCTTCCTGGTCGACGAGGACAGCCCGATGATCTGGCGCGGGCCGATGGTGATGTCGGCGATCAACCAGATGCTGCGCGACGTCGCCTGGGGCACGCTCGACGTGCTCGTTGTCGACATGCCGCCCGGCACTGGCGATGCGCAGCTGACGCTGGCGCAGAACGTGCCGCTGAAGGGCGCGGTGATCGTGTCGACGCCGCAGGACCTGTCGCTGATCGACGCCCGCCGCGGGCTCGCGATGTTCCGCAAGGTCAATGTGCCCGTGCTCGGCATCATCGAGAACATGAGCTACTTCCAATGTCCGGAATGCGGCACCCGCTCCGACATCTTCGGCCATGGCGGCGCGCGCCACGAGGCCGAGCGGCTCGGCGTGCCGTTCCTCGGCGAGATCCCGCTGCACATGGACATCCGCTCCACCTCGGATGCCGGCAATCCCCTGGTCGAAAGCGAGCCGGCCGGACCGCATGCGGCGATCTACCGGAGCATCGCCTCCGCAGTCCGCGAGCAGCTCAAGGACACCATCGCGGCTGCTTGATGCAGTGCAGCGAAATGGTGCGACCATTGGACTGTTCGTCATCCCAACGTCGCGTTTTCGGTTAACCGGTTCCGTGCTAAAGCCCGGCCCGGATCGTCTTCGAGCTGACGCGACGAATCGCGTCGGTCGACAAAATGCTTTTCACGGGAAACGCCCCCAACAAGGAGATGCCTTAATATGAAGCGTCGTGATTTTCTGAAGGTCTCAGCCGCGGGTGCCGCGGCGTCGGCCGCGGTGGCCTCGCCGGCGATCGCGCAGTCGATGCCCGAGATCAAGTGGCGCTTGACCTCGAGCTTCCCGAAGTCGCTCGACACGATCTATGGCGGCGCCGAGTACATGGCGAAGCAGGTCGCCGAGATGACCGACAACAAGTTCCAGATCCAGGTCTTCCAGGCCGGTGAGCTCGTCCCGGGTCTGCAGGCGCTCGACGCCACCTCCAAGAACACCGTCGAGATGTGCCATACGGTGTCGTATTATTACGTCGGCAAGGATCCGACCTTCGCGATCTTCGCCTCGGTGCCGTTCGGCCTCAACGCCCGGCAGCAGAACTCCTGGCTGTACCAGGGCGGCGGCAACGAGCTCGCCAACGAGTTCTTCAAGAAGGCCGCCAACGTGATCGGCTTCCCCTGCGGCAACACCGGCACCCAGATGGGTGGCTGGTTCCGCAAGGAGATCAAGACCGTCGCCGACCTCTCGGGCCTGAAGTTCCGCATCGGCGGCATCGCCGGCCAGGTGCTGCAGAAGCTCGGCGTCGTGCCGCAGCAACTCGCCGGCGGCGACATCTACCCGTCGCTGGAGAAGGGCACCATCGACGCCGCCGAGTGGGTCGGTCCCTATGACGACGAGAAGCTCGGTTTCCAGAAGGTCGCCAAGTACTACTACTATCCGGGCTTCTGGGAAGGCGGTCCGACCGTCCACGCCTTCGCCAATCTCGACAAGTGGAACGAGCTGCCGAAGAACTATCAGAACATCCTCGCCAACGCGACGGTCAACGCCAACACCTGGATGGCGGCGCGCTACGACCAGGTGAACCCGGCGGCGCTGAAGCGCCTGGTTGCCGGCGGCACGCAGCTGCGTCCGTTCACCAACGAGGTGCTCGAGGCCTGCCTCAAGGCGACCAACGAGCTGTGGGGCGAGGTCTCGGCCAAGAACGCCGACTTCAAGAAGGTCATCGACGCGATGCAGGCCTACCGCTCGGATGAGTATCTGTGGTGGCAGGTTGCCGAGTACACCTACGACAGCTTCATGATCCGCTCGCGCACGCGCGGCTGATCGCAAGCTTCGCGATCGGCGGATCGACATGAGCCCGGCCTCGCAAGAGGCCGGGCTTTTGCGTTGCGACAACGTTTCGCAATGGCACTCTTGCGCGCTTTGATCCACACTGGAACCGAGGCCTCACAGAAGGCTGCCCAGGAAACGAGCAGATATCACCACACGAGGGAGGGAAGGCATGAAGCGGAGAGACTTTATCAAGGTCACCGGGCTCGGCGCTGCCGGTGCGGCCGCGATCGCGGCGCCGGCCATTGCGCAATCGATGCCGGAGTTGAAATGGCGCATGCCGACGAGCTGGCCGAAATCGCTCGACACGCTGTACGGCGGCGCCGAGATGATGGCCAAGATCGTCGGCGAGGCCACCGACAACAAATTCCAGATCCAGCCGTTCGCCGCGGGCGAAATCGTTCCCGGCCTGCAGGTGCTCGACGCCGTGCAGAACGGCACGGTCGAGATCGGCCACACCGCCTCCTATTACTATTTCGGCAAGGACCCGACCTTCACCTTCGGCTCGTCGGTGCCGTTCGGGCCGAACATGCGCATCAACCAGGCCTGGTACATGCTCGGTGGAGGACGCGAGATCCTCAACGAGTTCTACGCCAAGTACAATGTGGTCTCGCTGCTTGCCGGCAACACCGGCTGCCAGATGGGCGGCTGGTTCCGCAAGGAGCTCACCAGCGTCAACGATCTCAAGGGCCTGAAATTCCGCGTCGGCGGCTTCGCCGGTCGTGTGCTGCAGAAGCTCGGCGCGGTGCCGCAGCAGATCGCCGGCGGCGACATCTACCCGGCGCTGGAGAAGGGCACCATCGACGCCGCCGAGTGGGTCGGTCCGTATGACGATGAGAAGCTCGGCTTCGTCAAGGTCGCCCCGCATTACTACTATCCGGGCTGGTGGGAGGGCGGGCCGATGCTGCTCTCCTTCGTCAACCAGGACAAGTGGAATGCACTGCCCAAGCATTACCAGAAGATTCTCGAGCACGCCGGCCACTACGCCAACAACTGGATGATGGCCAAGTACGACCAGGGCAATCCGCCGGCGCTGCGCCGGCTGCTCGCCGCCGGCGCCAAGCTGCACGCGTTCTCGCCGGAGATCATGCAGGCCTGCCTGAAGGCGGCGCGCGAGCTACACGGTGAGGTCGCGGCCACCAACCCGGATTTCAAGAAGACGCTCGACTCCCTGAGCGCCTTTGCCGGCAACGGCTATTCCTGGTTCCAGGTCGCCGAGATCGGCTACGACGCCTTCATGGCGCGCAACCCGTTGAGCTGAGGCGCGACTGCGTCACATCCTCTCGCACAAAACAAAACCCCGGCGCATGCGCCGGGGTTTTTCGTTGTCTTGAGCGAGCGCCGCATCACTGCTTCGGGGGATCGGTGTCGAATTTCGGCGGCCCGAAGTCGAGCGCCGGGGCATCGATTTGCGGAATGTCGATCTTGATCGAGTTCGGATCGACGGTCGATGCGGTGCCCTTGTAGTGCATGACCATCGACGGGAACAGGATCACCAGGATCACCATGATCATCTGGATCACCACGAACGGCACCGCGCCCCAATAGATCTGTCCGGTGGTCACCGGCTCCATCCGCTTGCCGGTGACGCGGTCGAGATAGGACTCCTTCGGCGCCACCGAGCGCAGGTAGAACAGCGCGAAGCCGAACGGCGGATGCATGAACGAGGTCTGCATGTTGACGCCGAGAATGACGCCGAACCAGATCAGGTCGATGCCGAGCTTTTCGGCCGCGGGTCCGAGCAGCGGGATGATGATGAAGGCCAGCTCGAAGAAGTCGAGGAAAAACGCCAGCACGAACACGAAGGCGTTGACGAAGATCAGGAAGCCGATCTGGCCGCCGGGCAGGGAGGTCAGCAGGTGCTCGACCCAGACGTGGCCGTTGACGCCGTAGAAGGTCAGTGAGAACACGCGCGCGCCGACCAGGATGAAGACCACGAAGGCCGACAGCTTGGCGGTGGACTCCACCGCCTGGCGGACCAGGTCGAAGCTGAGCCGGCGCTTGATCGCGCCGAGGATGATCGCGCCGGCCGCACCCATCGCACCGCCTTCCGTCGGCGTGGCGAGGCCGATGAAGATCGTGCCCAGCACCAGGAAGATCAGGAACAGCGGCGGCACCATCACAAAGGTGGTCTGCTGCGCCATGCGCGACAGGAAGCGGTATCCGGTGGTGCGCTCCAGCAGCCAGTTCACGACTGCGACCGCGAATGCGAACACGATGCCGGAGAACATGCAGAGCACTACGAAGTCGGCGCCGTGATACTCGGAGCCGCGCATCACGTACCAGCCGAACACGCACGACGCGAGGAACAGCACGCCGAGCGATTTCAGGCCGCGGTCGCCGGAGTCCTCGCGAAAGCCGATCGCCTCGGCCGGCAGGCCAGGCGCCGCCTTCGGGAAGATCATGCTGACCATGAAGGCATAACCGGCGTAGATCGCAGACAGCACGAGGCCCGGAATGAACGCGCCCTCGTACATGTCGCCGACCGACTTGCCGAGCTGGTCGGCCATCACGATCAGGACCAGCGACGGCGGGATGATCTGAGCCAGCGTACCGGAGGCGGCGATGATGCCGGAGGCGAGACGGCGATCGTAGCCGTAGCGCAGCATGATCGGCAGCGAGATCAGGCCCATCGAGATGACGGAAGCCGCGACGACGCCGGTGGTGGCGGCGAGCAGGGCGCCGACGAACACGACGGCATAGGCGAGACCGCCGCGGATGGTGCCGAACAGCTGCCCGATGGTGTCGAGCAGGTCCTCGGCCATGCCGGAGCGTTCCAGCACCAGGCCCATGAAGGTGAAGAACGGAATCGCCAGCAGCGTGTCGTTGTTCATCACGCCGTAGACGCGTTCAGGTAGCGCCTGCAGAAAGTCCGGCCGGAATTCTCCGAGCTCGATGCCGACCAGGGCATAGAACAGGCCGACGGCGCCAAGCGAGAACGCTGCCGGATAGCCGAGCAGCAGCATGACGACCAGCGAGCCGAACATGATGGGCGCCATATTGGCGATCAGAAACGCAGTCATTGATTGATCCCCCCAGCCCGCCGCTTACTTCTTTTCGATCGCTTCGACGAGGTGCTCGACCTCGGCCTCGATGCCATGAGACTTCGAAGCGTGGGGATCGGGGATCAGCCCGCGCATCACCGCGATGCGCTTGATCAGCTCGGAGACGGCCTGCACCAGCAGGAAGATGAAGCCGAGCATGATGAGGGACTTCGCCGGCCATTGCGGCAGGCCGCCGGCATTGCTGGACTGCTCGTTGATCTCGAACGAGCGCAGGAAGAAGGGCACGCTGGTGATGATCATCACGATGCAGAGCGGGATCAGGAACAGCACATGGCCGACGACGTCGATGGTGTCACGCAGCCATTTGGGCAGCGCGGCGTTCACGATATCGATGCGGATGTGCTCGTTGTCCAGCAGCGTCCAGGGCGAGCACAGCAGGAACACGGCTGAGAACAGCACCCATTGCAGCTCGAGCCAGGAATTCGAGGAGGTGTCGAGCGTCTTGCGGACGATGGCGTTGATCGTGGAGATGATGACGGCGAGCAGGATCAGCCACGCCAGCCGCTTGCCGGTCCAGGTCGTGAAGGCATCGATCCCACGGCTCAATTTCAGCAACGCTTGCAACGCTGGTCCTCCCCCAAATGTCTTGCGACGTCCCCAAGGCCCGTTCTGGTTGCGCAGCGCGGCACAACGGCCTATCCGGCCCGGCAGGCTCTAAAAACCGGGGCACCATTTCAGCGCCTCAGGTTGCCGTCAATCGGAAAAGTGGGCAAAAATGGGCGTTGCCGCAACATGTTGCGCCGGTGGCGACACCGCGCCACAGCTGTCGCACCCGGTATGCCATCTGCAACAGCCCGTCTGAGACAGGGCTTGTCGACGGGAAGCGACCAGGCACTCGCGCGCCGCGCGTTTGGCGGACAAGCAGTGTCGCGTGCCAGCAAGCGACGCCCGCTCTTCTGGCTCACGGCCCGCGCTCACAGCACCACCACGCCGGAGTGCTTGGCCTTGTTTTCCGGCTCGACGTGAATGGTGACCGCGCTGTGCTCGTCGTCGTCGCGGAGCGCGGCTTCGATGCGGTCGCAGATAGCGTGGGCCTGGTTGACCGACATCTCGCCGGGCACCACCAAGTGAAACTCGATGAAGGTCATCCGGCCGGCGTGCCGGGTGCGGACGTCGTGCGCCTCGAGCGCGCCGTCGGCGTGTCCGCCGATGATCTGGCGGATGCGCGCGAGCGTGGCCTCGGGAACCGCTTCGTCCATCAGCCCGCTGGTCGACTCCTTCAGCACCTGCCAGCCCGACCAAAGGATGTTCACGGCGACCAGCAGCGCCAGCGCCGGATCGAGCACCGGCAACTGCAGTGCCACGGCAAGTCCGAGGCCGACCACGACGCCGCCCGAGGACACCACGTCGGTGAGCAGATGCCGTCCATCGGCCACCAGCGCGGGGGAGCGCAGCCGCTTGCCGCGCGTGATCAGCAGCCAGCACCACACGCCGTTGATCGCGCTCGCCAGCCCGTTCACGGCCAGGCCTTCGATCGGTGCCGAGAACGGTCGCGGTGCGAACAGATTGCCGTAGGCCTCGTGGACGATCAGCAGCGCCGCGACGACGATCATCACGCCCTCGATCACGGCGCTGAAATATTCCACCTTGTGGTGGCCGAACGGATGATTGGCGTCGGCGGGCTTGGCGGCAATGCGCACGGCGAGCAGCGCGACGCCGGCGGTGACCACGTTGACGATGCTCTCGAGCGCGTCGGAGTAGAGCGCCACCGAGCCCGTGATCCAATAGGCGAAGAACTTCAGGCCGAGGACGATGATCCCGACCACGAGGCTGCCGATGGCGAGCTTGAGCGATTGCGAAGGCATGAGGTTTCGATCCAGCCAGGCGCTGGCGTACTCAAGGCAGCGATGGAACGCAACGCTCGTTGCTGCGACCGAGTGTCAAAATCGATGCTCGGGTCGTATCGTTGCACCTGACATTCCGAAGCGACGTCGCCGTGCCGCTGTGGTCTGCGGAAACAGAAAGGTCGTGCCCCAGCGCGCTGGGCACGACCTTTCGCGTCTGTGGCAGACCCGGCAGGGTTGCCGCTGCCGACTACTTCTTGATGATGGTGGTCGTGCTGCTGCTGCCGACGGTGCCCTCGTCCTCGCAGACCTTGGTCTGCTTGATGCGGTCCTCGGCCTCCACGCGGCTCGTGAACGCCATCGGCCCGATCTGCGTCACGACCTCGCGGTCGGCGGGACGGGTGGTGGTGATGGTGCAGCGGTGGCTCGGTCCCTGCACGACGTAGTATTCGTCAGCAAGAGCTGGGGCCAGGGATCCGATGATCAATGCGCCAGCAAGAAGAAGGGGAGCTTTCATGATTGCCTCTCTGTCCAGTTACTGCCGAATGACAAGGTCGGCGCCATGGGCAGCGTCGCTGCTCATCGCTCGATCCTGTCCGCGGCTGGGCAACTCGCCCGGGCGTCCGCGGTTCCGGCACGCATCGGCGAGGCGATCGACGCGATGCAGCGTCCCGTGATATGGACGCTCGACGGCGTCGGGTGCTCGCGACGACAGCACCGACTCGTTCGAGCATAGGCCGTGAAGCGAGTTTGTTCATGAACGAGGCAAGACGCCTGCTGAAATCCTTGCCTGTTCTCGCCTTGGCCACCATGCTGTGCGGCTGCGTGGCGGGCGCTCAGAGCGTCGAGCCGAAAGCAGCGGCGGCATCGGATGGACGGGCGGGTCGCCCTGTGCGTCCGGTGAAATATGACCCGGACCTCTGGTACAAGGCCGACTTCTGGGGCCACGAATGGCCTGACGGGTTCACCGTCGATCGCAACATGACACTCGCCATCCGAGCGACGCCGGAGATCGGTGCGCCGAAATCGGTGTCCTGCGCGCTCAGGACAGGCGCGACCTATCATCCCTGGAATACGAAGCGGGTCATGGCGGACCGGCTGACCTTCGTGACGTTCACGCGGATCAAGAGCTACGAATTGACACGTGATCATACGTCCGATCTGTGGAAAGAACCGGGCCACGAACGGGCCAGGATCAATTTCAGCAAGGGTGATCGCTGGTCGTTGATCGGCCCAGGTTCGGAAGGAACGTTCATGATGCGGTTGGGCGACGACGTGTATGTCGCCGATCAGGATCTGGTCGAAGCGTCCATGGAGGTGGGCGCAAAGCCCACTGTGGAAACGGACGCCAAGGATGAAGGCTATCATCAGTGGCTGAAGCTCAGATGCGCCAATAGCGCGACGGGCTGGATTTTCTACGAGGAGATCAAGGACGCACCGGGGGTCTCACATTGGGATGACTGCGGCTTCGGCTGTGCTGAGGATCGCAAGCCGACGCGACGGTCGTCGCAGAGTCCGACGGGGGCGAGTCGATAGGTCGATTTTGCCGTTGAAGTCAGGCAATCGGCATTGTGCGGCTCCGAGCTGCGTCCGCTGATCTGCGCTGCGGATCCAGTACTCGGCTCTGAAATTGTGAAACCGCCGCCCGGCTGCGGCCGTAGCTTGCGGGCGGAGACGGCGGTGTCGCCATGCGTCACAAGCGCAAAGGATGCAGAATTGAGTGCCCGCGCGATCATGCGATGGATCATCGCGATATTTTATCTGGCGGCGGGCATCGCTCATCTGGCGGCGCCAGAGCAGTTGCTGGCGATTACACCCTCATGGGTGCCTTGGGCGCGCGAGGTCATCTTCGTCACCGGGTTGTTCGAGATCGGCGCGTCGGTGGCGCTTCTCGTTCCGCCGACGCGAGCCCTCGCCGGCATCGCACTGGCGATCTATGCGCTGTGCGTCTGGCCTGCCAACTTCAAGCACGCGTTCGACGGGGTGGTGCTGCCGCACATCCCCGACAGCTGGCTGTATCACGGCCCGCGGCTCGCGCTGCAGCCGGTCATCATCTGGTGGTCGCTGTACTGCGCCGACGTGATCGACTGGCCGTGGCGCCGGCCATCCCAGTCGTGATCATCAGCGTGCCGTCTTCGCGGACGCTCGCAAACGCGGAAGGTGGCGGCAAGGTCCTTGCGGAGCGTCCCCGGCTCAGGCGTGGAGCGTCGCAGGCTGTTGGTCGCGGTTAAAGCTTGCCCAGCCGTTGCGCCCGCGCTTCTTGGCGAGATACAGCGCGTGGTCCGCAGCACCCAGCATCGCCTCCGGCGTCGCGGTCCTGGTCTGGTCGATGCGGGCGAATCCGACGCTCGCGGTGACGACGTCGAGGCCATCGGCGCGCCCGGGATGCGGAATCTTCAGGGCGCGAATGTCCTCGACGACGCGATGGGCGAGGCGGACGGCCTCGTGCTCCGATTGCTGGCCGGCGAAAACCGTAAATTCCTCGCCGCCGAACCGCGCGACGGAGACCCCGAATCTCCGGCTGATATCGCGCAGGCAGGCGGCGATCCTGCGCAGGCAGTCGTCGCCGGCCGGGTGGCCAAACTGATCGTTGAAGTTCTTGAAGTGGTCGATATCGATCATCAGGATCGTGATCGATTGATCCTGACCGAACCGGGCGGCAAGCTCATTGTCGAGCGCGCGCCGGTTGGGAAGGCCGGTGAGGGCGTCGGTCAGCGACAGATCCTGAAATTTCCTGCTCGCCGCCGTCGCGGCCTCGGCCTCGGTCAGGACATCGAGCTCCCGAAGGAAGGCGCGGCAGCGGTTCGTTTCGGCGCGCCAGTTGGCATGCAGGCTGAAGATCGAACCGGTCGCGATCTGGATGACGAAGGCGATCGACAGGCTGGTGTCGATTCCGGCTTTGAGCATCGCCGCGGTGGAGGCCAGCGCCAGCGAGGTTCCGGTGAACAGGATCGCGTGGCGGAAGCGCAGCAGCAGCAGCATGTTTCCAAACACCAACGTGAGCGGAAACTCGCCGAACGTGAAGGCGGAGAGTGGAGCGTCCGAAACCAGGAAGAGGAGAACCGGGGAAGCGAACGCGTTGGTCACCCCGATGGTCATCAGCCACTCGCGGCAGGTGGCACCGACGCGCCCGATCATCCAGAGCAGCAGGATAGAGACCGGCGTAATCACCCCGACCCGCACGAACACCGAGAACCACAGGATGTCGGGCATCAGGTAGATGCTGGTGAAGTTGTAGAGGTTGTAGGTGCATAGCCCGAAGATGATCGACCGGCGCAGTTCGGCAACGCGGCGCTGGCGCGTCTGCGTCTCGTAGGCCGCCTCGATATCAGCGGAAAAGCGCAGCAAGTAGTCGAGGCGCGCGTGTGACGACGTTGTCATCGCCGCGTCCATCGATCCGCCGTGCGGCCCGGATGCGGCGTTAGCCCACGGCCGGGCGCCACGGGACGCACGTCGCGTGCGGCCTGCCGCGGCGGCGCCGCCGACGACGTCGTTCCCTCGGCGACGTATGGCGAATGGTCTCGCATGTCAGATGCAGAGGTCTCGCTGCGTTCAGATTGAATCGCTTTTCCGGAGCTCGGCCTGTGCAGGAGGAATTTGCCGTCCTCTGATGCCCATGTCGGCGCGCGATCCGCGAGGCTAGGCGGAGCGGGACTAATCCGCCGCTAACGCAGTTGGTTCGTGGGTAGTTAATTTGATTGCTGCAACTTATGGGAGCTTCGTTGTTGTCGGAGGTGGCTCTGCCAAGCGAAGTCGCGGAGGGATGATTGGCATGAAGATACCATTTCCCACGCGGCAATGAGCTGGCGGCGTCCGGCGTGGCACAGACCTCGAACCGCGTGCAGATCGTCGCTCGTTCACGAGCGTCCGAGGTGCATCGTGATCCGATCACGCGTGAATAGATCGGAGAGGTCTGCGCTAGCGCGTTGGCCGTGTCGCGATCCAGATCACGTGGCGGGCGCCGCCGCCACCGCGGCCGGTGGCGCGGATCTTGATCTCCTCGGCGGCGAAGCCGGCCTTGCGCAGGCGCGGCGCGAAGCGGTCGTCGGGATGCGACGACCACACCGCGAGCAGACCGCCAGGGCGCAGGGCCGTGAAGGCGGCGCGCAGGCCTGAGGGATCGTAGAGCGCATCGTTGGATTCGCGCGTCAGGCCCTGCGGGCCGTTGTCGACGTCGAGCAGGATGGCATCGTAGTCGCCGCGCGCAGCCGTGATCAGCTTGACGACGTCGCCCTCGCGGATGTCGACGCGCGGATCATTGAGGCTCTCGCCGGACAGCTCGGCCATCGGTCCGCGTGCCCAGGCGATCACCGCCGGCACCAGTTCGGCGACGGTGACGCGCGCCTGCGGCCCGAGCACCTTCAGCGCCGCGCGCAAGGTGAAACCCATGCCGAGGCCGCCGATCAGCAAGTGGGGAGTAGGGCGGTCCTTGAGGCGCGCGCAGCTCAACGTCGCCAGCGCTTCTTCCGAGCCGTAGAGGCGGCTGCTCATCAATTCGTTAGAGCCGAGCTTGATCGAGAACTCGCGGCCGCGCCGCATCAGCCGCAACGGCTCACCGCCGCCGGGCACCTCTGCGGTGTCGATCAGTTGCCAGGGAAGCACGAGGGATCAGCCGCCGGTCACGCTCATGTGCCGGCTGACGCTCGGGCGGTTGTGGCGACGGTCGATGATGAAGTCGTGGCCCTTCGGCTTCAGGCCGATGGCGCGGTCGATCGCGTCGCTGAGCTGCTCGTCGCTGGCGGACGCGCGCAACGGCTTGCGCAGGTCGGAGGCGTCCTCGTGGCCGAG
This sequence comes from Bradyrhizobium sp. HKCCYLS20291, assembly GCF_051167715.1. Lineage (NCBI taxonomy): Bacteria > Pseudomonadati > Pseudomonadota > Alphaproteobacteria > Hyphomicrobiales > Nitrobacteraceae > Bradyrhizobium > Bradyrhizobium sp. HKCCYLS20291. The sequence goes on from NZ_JBNPTO010000006.1 coordinate 207,373, forward strand.
GCAGGTGTGCAGCGTGCCGGTGCAGGTGACGCGCACGCGGTTGCAGCTCTCGCAGAAGTTATGCGTCATCGGCGTGATGAAGCCGATGGTGCCGCCGGTCTCGGCGACACGCACGTAGCGGGCGGGGCCGCCGGTGGTCTCGTCGAGATCGGTCATGGTGTACTTCTGCGCAAGACGTCCGCGCAGCAGCGACAGCGGCAGATACTGATCGATGCGGCCTTCGCCGATCTCGCCCATCGGCATCACCTCGATGAGCGTCAGCGCCATGCCCTTGCCGTGCGCCCAGTCGATCAAGGACGGGATCTCGTCCTCGTTCACGTTCTTGAGCGCGACCGCATTGATCTTCACCGCGATGCCGGCGGCCTGCGCGGCCTCGATGCCGGCGAGCACGCGGTCGAGATCACCCCAGCGGGTGATGGTGCGGAACTTGTCGGGGTCGAGGGTGTCGAGCGAGACGTTGATGCGGCGGACGCCGCAATCGGCGAGCTCGGCGGCATACTTCGCGAGTTGCGTCGCGTTGGTGGTCATCGTCAACTCGTTGAGCGCGCCGCTCTTGAGATGTCGCGACAGCGAGCGCACCAGGCCCATGACGTTGCGCCGGACCAGCGGCTCGCCGCCGGTCAGCCGGAGCTTCTTCACGCCCTTGTGGATGAACGCCGAGCAGAGCCGGTCGAGCTCTTCGAGCGTCAGCAGGTCGGCCTTCGGCAGGAAGGTCATGTCCTCCGCCATGCAATAGAAGCAGCGCAGGTCGCAGCGATCGGTGACCGAAACGCGCAGATAGCTGATGCGACGGCCGAACGGGTCGGTCATCGGGCGCGTCAGGGCGGTGTCGTCAAACGTCTCGGCGGTCATGGATGGCCTTGGCAAATGGCGTCACGTGGCGGCGATGCCACGACGCGGCCGCGCGGAGCGGCCGGATGTCGGTTCAAGGCAATCTAATCACGATCGGCGCCGCTCACAATCATCGTGACGCGGGTCTCGATGCTGCGCCGCACGAAGCGGCCGTTCTCATTGCCGCGGTGCGGCCGGTGCGGGGAACGCGGAACCGGTCGTGGCCGGCGCGGTCGCGGGTGCGGCGGCCGCCGGGGCAGCCGCCGACTTCGCCGGCTTCGGCTTCTTCGGCCGCATGTGCTTGACGGCCTTCGGCGCGGGCGCCGGCGGGGCCAGCTGCAGCTCGGCCATCACGGGGCTCGGATCGATCAGGATCGACGACGACGAGGTGAAATCAGCGGTGCGGCTCACCCGAACCGGAACCGTCGCAGGCAGGTATTTGTCCATCGTGAAGGTCACGCTGAACCCGGCATCCGGCGCGGGCACCTGGACCGTGCAGGGCGTGCGGCAGGCCTGTCCGGTCGAGGTCCTGGCCTCGGCGCCCGGCGGCACGGAGTCGAGTTGCACGGGGACCTCCGGCGCGGACATCTTGAAGGAGTCCATCGAGAAGGACGAGCAGCCTGCCAAGCCAGCTCCCGCAACCGCCATTGCGATGACACGCCGCATCATGATGTCCGCCCCACAAGCCCTGCGGCCATGGGCCGCATCCCAGCGCGACCATAGGAGTGTCCGAACAGCGGCGCAACTGCGGTCAACCCTATTCTCAACAGAACCCTGAGGTCGGCTGGAGCGCGCTTATCGCTGAATACGCAATGGTTTAGAGGGACGAGCGGCAGTGGAGATGCAGCGCGCCGCACGCCGGCGGAAGTTGCATCGAGGACACATTTCTAGCGATTCGAGCCGGTCGCTCTCTGCATGTAGTGGGCTGATCAGCCGATGCGGAGCGATGGACGGAGCGTTGTGACCGCAGCCGGCAGCTCGCGCATGTGGTCGATCAGGTGGTCGGGGTTGAGCTCGGCGATCGGCACATCGGTATAGCCGAAGGTGCAGCCAATCACCGGCACGCCGGCGCGGCGGGCGGCGCCGACATCGGTTCCGGCATCGCCGACCATGATCGCGGTGCCGATCTCGCCTCTCGCCTGGGCGATGGTCTGGCGCAGGATCGCCGGATCGGGCTTGGCCACGCCGAACGTGTCGGCGCCGCAGATCGCAGCGAAGCGGGACGACAGGCCGAGCTGGTCGAGCAGCCGCTTCGACAGCCATTCGAGCTTGTTGGTGCACACCGCGAACTGGCAACCGTGGCCGGCCAGCTCGTCGAGCGCGGCCTCCAGCCCCTCGAACGGGCGCGATTCGACCGCGATGTTCTCGGCGTAGAAATCGATGAAATCGACGGTGAGCTGGTCCATCTCGGCGGGGCTGGCGAAGCGGCCTTCCGCCTCCAGCCCGCGCTCGAGCAGCTTGCGCGCGCCGTGCCCGATCATCTTGCGCGCCGAAGCCAGCGGCACCGGCCGCAGCCCTTCGCGCTGCAATATGTGGTTCAGGGCGTTGATGAGGTCCGGCGCCGTGTCGACCAGGGTGCCGTCGAGATCGAAGACGATGGTGCTGGAGATGGGCATCGGTATCCGCTAGCGGTCGGCCCGCGCTGTTGCAAGAGGGCCGCCACGGCTTTTTGTCCGTTTTCGTGACCGGTGAGAGCTAGGCCCCGCGGCAAAACATCGCTAGAACTGCGCCGGTTTTCGACCCCGGCGCGACGGGGATCTGGGGTTTGAAGGACGGTTCCTTGGTCGACATGGATGCATTGAAGCGGCAGGCGGCGGCGCGTGCGCTGGAGGAGGTCGAGAGCGGCATGCGGCTCGGCCTCGGCACCGGCTCGACTGCCAAGCATTTCGTCGACCTGCTCGGCGAGAAGGTGCGTGCCGGCCTCAAGGTCGTGGGCGTGCCGACCTCGGAGGCGACGCGGGCGCAGGCCGAGGCCTGCGGCGTGCCGCTGACCACGCTCGACGAGATCGACCGTCTCGACATCACCATCGACGGCGCCGACGAGATCAATCCGGCGCTCGACCTGATCAAGGGTGGCGGCGGCGCGCTGCTGCGCGAGAAGATCGTCGCCAGCGCCTCGTCTCGCATGATCGTGATCGCCGACGACAGCAAATGGGTCGACCGGCTCGGCCGCTTCCCGCTGCCGATCGAGGTCATTCCGTTCGGGCTCGCGGCGACGCAGCGCGAGATCGGCGATGCCTTTGCCAAGGCCGGCGTGGCCGGGCCGATGAGCTTGCGCAAGTCCGCAGATGGCCACGTTTTCGTCACCGATGGCGGCCACTGGATTATCGACGCCCGCCTTGGGGAGATCGCTGATCCCCCGCGCCTGGCGGGTCTTTTGAGCGCAATTCCGGGCGTGGTCGAGCATGGGCTGTTCATCGGCCTCGGCAGCACGGCGATCCTGGCGGGCGCACAAGGAATTCGCGTTATCCGGCGGCCCTGAGTGCGCAGCAGTCGTCTGCACTTTGGGCCGCAATCTCACAGGAGACTTGGAATGAAGAGCGTGTTCAGAATCTTGCCGGCCGCCGGACTCGTGCTGGCCATCGGCTCGGCGGACCTCGCTGCCGCTCAGGCACAGGGCCAGGTGCCGCCGCTGAAGCCGGCCTCGGCCGCGTGCATGGCCGGCGCCAAGGAGATTCTGCAGATGAAGAACGCCTCTGCGCTCTATGCCAATGCCGTTCCGGGCATGGTGCAGCAGGCCAAGCAGGCGCTGCTGCAGTCCAATCTCAACTACCAGAAGGACCTCGACGAGGTCGCCGTGCTGGTCGCGCAGACCTATGCCGGCAAGGAGAAGGAGATCGGCGAGAAGATGGCGCAGATCTACTGCAACGAGTTCACCGATGCCGAGATCGCCAATCTCGTGGCCTTCTACAAGACCCCGCTCGGCCAGAAGCTGTTGAACGCCGAGCCGAAGGCGATCCAGATGAGCATGGCGGCGACCAACCAGTGGGCCGCGGAGTTCTCCGAGACGGTGACCGCGCAGTTCCGCGCCGAGATGCGCAAGCGCAACAAGCCGATCTGACGCGTGCGGCGGGACAGGTCGGGTCGGAGGACAGATGGCTGAGTTCGACGTCGACCTGTTCGTGATCGGCGGCGGTTCGGGGGGCGTGCGCGCCGCCCGCATCGCGGCCGGCTACGGCGCCCGCGTGATGATCGCCGAAGAGTACCGCATGGGCGGCACCTGCGTGATCCGCGGCTGCGTGCCCAAGAAGCTGTTCGTGATCGGCTCGCATGTCCGCCAGGAGATCGCCGACGCCGCCGGGTTCGGCTGGACGATCCCGGAGGCGACCTTCGACTGGCCGACGCTGATCAGGAACAAGGACAAGGAGATCGCCCGGCTCGAGGCGGCCTACACCAGCAATGTCGAGAAGTCCGGCGCCAGGATCGTCAAAACCCGCGCCGTGATCGAGGACGCACACACGGTGCGGCTGATGACGGGCGAGACGGTCCGCGCCAAATACATCCTCATCGCGACCGGCGGCGCGCCCAATCACGGCACGCCCATTCCCGGCATCGAGCACGTCATCTCCTCCAACGAGGCGTTTCACCTGGAGCAGTTGCCGCGCCGGATCGTGATCCAGGGCGGCGGCTACATCGCGCTCGAATTCGCCTGCATCTTCGCCAATTTCGGCTCCGACGTCACCGTCGTCTACCGCGGCGACAACATCCTGCGCGGCTTCGACGAGGACGTCCGCAAGCATGTGCGCGGAGAGATGGAGAAGGAAGGCATCACCATCCTGACCGGCTGCACGGTCACCAGCGTCGACAAGCACGGCCACGACTACACCACGCATCTGTCGAACGGCTCCAGCATCGCCTCGGACAAGGTGATGTTCGCGATCGGCCGCCATCCGGCGGTGGCCAATCTCGGCCTGGAGAAGGCCGGCGTCGCGATCAATCCGCGCAACGGCGGCATCGCGGTCGATGCGTTCTCGCAGAGCTCGGTGCCGAGCATCTATGCGATCGGCGATGTCACCCATCGCTTCAACCTGACCCCGGTCGCGATCCGCGAGGGCCATGCCTTCGCCGACACCGTGTTCGGCGGCAAGAGCGTGCGGGTCGACCACGCCGACATCCCGACCGCCGTGTTCTGCCAGCCCGAAGTGGGCACCGTCGGCCTGACCGAGACCCAGGCGCGCGAGCTCTATGAGCGCGTCGACATCTACAAGGCCACGTTCCGCCCGATCAAGGCGACGATGTCCGGCCGCGACACCCGCGTGCTGATGAAGCTCGTCGTCGACGGCGCGAGCGATCGCGTGCTCGGCTGCCACATCGTGGGCGACGCCGCCGCCGAGATCACCCAGGCCGTCGCCATCGCCATCAAGATGAAGGCGACCAAGGCCGACTTCGACGCGACCGTCGCGCTGCATCCGTCCGCCGCCGAAGAGCTGGTGACGATGCGCACGGTGACGGAGCGGCACGTACGGCAGGCCGCTGAGTAGGACACTCGGGAGCGAATGGCGCTGCCTTGCGCGAGCTGTTCGTCGTCGCGAACATGCGGCGACACGAGCCGTCAGAAGGCTTCCGACTCGATGTAGTCCCTGACGTCCTGCTCGGTCACGTCGCGGAATTCCCACGTACCGTCCGTGCGGCGCCGGCGCATTCCGATCGGTACGTACACGCCCGTCCGTACAACGAATTCCCACTCGCCTTCGGTGGGTTTTGCGATCGAACGTTTCGGCCAATCAGTCCCGCCCATGCGTGCCGCGGGTGACCGACCGATCGTCGATCTGAGTGGTTCATCGGCTAACGACGCAGCGATCTGCTCGGCATATTTGCTCATCGACAGCTGCAGGCCGATCTGCTGCCTGTAGGCGTCGTGGCAGGTCTGGATGAGCCATAGCAGCATGCTGTTCTCAAGCGCCTCGGAGTGTCGGAGCCTGCGTTCCAGCTAATCACAAGCATGCGGCGCCGATACCGACTCGTGGTTGAACGAGTCCGTTTTCGCTGTTGTCTGGCATTTTCATCACAGCGCGACCTGCGGGCAATGTCGTTGGAATCGCCCTGCAGTAGCAGCCTTGCGCGACGTAGCCGGCTTGCGCCGTCAGGCGATCAGCGCCTTCACGATACGAAGACAATACCTCGTTCGGGTGACGAACGAAGGACGCTGCGGTCCCAGCAACTCGGCTGTCGTTGCTGGAGATGACGCACATGGTTGGCGGAAGATGCCGTCCGACGGTTGGTGGCGAGGCTCCGGGCGTCGGGCAGCCAGCGTTCTCATGTCGCGAGACACCGGTTGACGTGCGGTGCGGCGCGGAATGAAATTGTCGCCCGCCGACGACAGATTTTTCTTTACGAAATTCAGAAATCGTGCTCTATTATGCGCATCCCGCCTCACTCGGAGGGGCGTTGCGCGCGATCGTCACGACACGCGAGGCGGGGAGGCGATGGCCGCGATGAGCCGCAGCGTGTCCTTGAGAGGATGCGCGGACGAACGGTTTGGCGCGGACGTGAAGTCGCAGCGTGCTGGCACCCCGACGCTGGTGTCCCGCGCAATGTGCGAAAGCGCGTTGTCGCGAATGGTGGCCAACAAGCCCGGCGCACCAGGCAGACTGCGTATAAGCGTTAAGACCGTCGCGCAGGGAAGGCCGGGTTTGTCCGGCTGCACCTGTGGTACTGCCGCCTGCATTTTTTTTCGCAGGCGGGCCGCAGGCGTCAGCCGACGCCTGGCCTTCCCTGCGCCCTCCGACCTGATGAGGGCGAAACAGATCAGCATGACTCGGGCAGGGATGTCGCGGGAATGCAATGGCATGTGTAGTTCGATATATGCTCGCTCGGTCCACCACCAGTGTCGTCCCGGGCTGACCCGGGACCCATAACCACAGGAAGCAATGAGAGCGCACGCTGGTCAATCATCGGGTCACACAACAACGGCCGGTGAGTATGGGTCCCGGGTCAAGCCCGGGACGACAGCGGAATGATTGGCGCGACCGCGATTCATCTCCACCCCGCGGAATATTTCATTGCTTGCCAAGCCCCCTGCAACGGTCCAAAAAATCTGCAACCATCAGGGACGAAACGACTGGAAGCGGAGACGGAATTGACCATCAAGGGCAAGGCCTACATTGCCGGGATCTATGAGCATCCCACCCGGCACGCACCCGACAAATCCACCCCGCAACTGCATGCCGAGGTCGCCAAGGGTGCGCTGGAGGATGCCGGGCTCAGCGTCAAGGATGTCGACGGCTATTTCTGCGCCGGCGATGCGCCGGGCGGTGCCTGGCCGATGGTCGATTATCTCGGGCTGAAGGTGCGGCACATCGATTCTACCGAGACCGGCGGCTGCTCCTATCTGATCCATGTCGGCCACGCCGCCGAGGCGATCGCCGCGGGCAAGTGCTCGATCGCGCTGATCACGCTCGCCGGCAAGCCGCGCACCGGGCCGATGCCGCCGCGCGCGGCCGGCGCCGAGGCTGATTTTGAAGCTGCCTATGGCGCCACGACGCACAACGCCTATGGCATGTGCGCGATGCGCCACATGCACGATTACGGCACCACCTCGGAGCAGCTCGCCTGGATCAAGGTCGCAGCCTCGCACCACGCGCAATACAATCCGCATGCGATGCTGAAGGAGGTCGTGACCGTCGAGGACGTCCTGAACTCGCCGATGATCTCCGATCCCTTGCATCGCATGGATTGCTGCGTCGTCACCGACGGCGGCGGTGCGCTGATCGTGACAACGCCTGAGATCGCCAAGAGCCTGAAGAAGCCGCTGGTGCGGCTGATCGGTCATGGCGAGGCAATGAAGGGGCCGCGCGGCGGCAAGGATCTGGACCTGACATATTCGGCCGGCGTGTGGTCCGGCCCGCGCGCTTTCGAAGAAGCGGGCATAACGCCCAAGGACATCAAATACGCCTCGATCTATGACAGTTTCACCATCACCGTGCTGATGCAGCTCGAGGATCTCGGCTTCTGCAAGAAGGGCGAGGGCGGCAAGTTCGTCGCCGACGGCAACCTCATCTCCGGGGTCGGCAAGCTGCCGTTCAACACCGATGGCGGCGGTCTGTGCAGCAACCATCCGGTCAACCGCGGCGGCATGACCAAGGTGATCGAGGCCGTGCGCCAGCTGCGCGGCGAAGCCCATCCCAAGGTGCAGGTGCAAAACTGCGATCTCGCCATCGCCCACGGCACCGGCGGACTGCTCGGTGTGCGCCACGCCGCCTCGACCTGCATTCTGGAGCGCGTCTGATGTCTGAAGCCAAGAAACTGCCGGCCAAGCTGCCGGCCCCGGTCACCAATCCCGAGACCAAGCCGTTCTGGGACGCCGCCGCCGAGGGCAAGTTCATGATCAAGCGCTGCACCGCCTGCGGCGAGGCGCACTACTTCCCGCGCTCGATCTGCCCGTTCTGTTTTTCCGACCAGACGGTGTGGGAGCAGAGCGCGGGCGAGGCGACGATCTACACGTTCTCGATCATGCGGAAGTCGCCGACAGGTCCGTATGCGATCGGTTATGTGACCTTGAAGGAGGGCCCGTCGCTGCAGACCAATTTCGTCGACTGCGACTTCGATAGCCTGAAGATCGGCCAGAAGGTGAAGGTGGTGTTCAAGCCGACCGACGGCGCCCCGCTGCCGTTCTTCACGCCGGTGTAGGCGAGGGAGCACGGATGCAGCCGCGCGTCATTGCGAGGAGCGAAGCGACGAAGCAATCCAGACTCCTCGCGCGGCCCTGGATTGTTTCGCTGCGCTCGCAATGACGATTTGGAGAGTGAGCTGCGTGCCGCATGGACGGTGCACCCTCTCCCCTTGTGGGAGAGGGTGGGCATCTCGGCGTTGCGAAGCAGCGCCGGGATGACCGGGTGAGGGGTTTCTCTCCGCACGGGCAGTGTCTCTGGGGAGGCATACCCCTCACCCGAGTGAGGTCGACGCTGATAGTTGTGTAGCCCTCTCCCACCCTGGCGAAGCTCCGCTTCGCTTGGGGGAGAGGGCACGGTCATTGGCACCGGAAACGGTGCGTAGGGTGGGCAAAGGCGCGGAGCGCCGTGCCCACCGCGGTCGTTGCGAGGAAGACGGTGGGCACGCTTCGCTTTGCCCACCCTACAAGAACGAATTTGGGGGAGACACCATGCCGGTCAACTACGATGAGCTGATGGCGATGAAGGCGATCGGGCAGAACTACGCCTACACCGATCGCGAGGTGATGCTGTACGCCTACGGCATCGGCATGGGTGCCGATCCCATGGATGAGAAGGAGCTCGCCTTCGTCAACGAGGCCACTGCCGAGCCGCGGCCGCTGAAGGTGGTGCCCACCTTTGCGTCGGTGGCGGCGTGGGGCGCGGGTCCCGGCGACATGAAGCTCAACCGCGTGCTGGTGGTCGACGGCGAGCGCGACATCACCTTTCACAAGCCGCTGGCCGTGGCAGCGAAGATCACCGCCGACTCGTCGGTGCTCGCGGTGTCCGACAAGGGCAAGGACAAGGGCGTCGTGATCCGCCATCAGACCATTTTGCGCGACGAGAGCGGCGCACCGCTGGCGACGCTCGTCGCCGCCCGTTTCGCCCGCGGCGATGGCGGCTTCGGCGGTCCCTCTGGCGGCATTCCCGAGCCGCATCCGGTGCCGTCGCGCGCGCCGGATCGCAGCGTCGACATCACGACGCGGCCGGACCAGGCGCTGATCTATCGCCTGTGCGGCGACCGCAATCCGTTGCACTCCGATCCCGAGTTCGCCCGCCGCGCCGGCTTTCCACGCCCGATCCTGCACGGCATGTGCACCTACGGCCTCACCTGCCGCGCCGTGCTGCAGACCTACGCCGACTACGACGCTGCGGCGTTCAAGCAGCACGCGGCGCGGTTCTCCTCACCGGTGTTTCCCGGCGAGACCGTGACGGTCGATCTGTGGAAGGACGGCGACGTGATCTCGTTCGAGGCGCGGGTGAAGGAGCGCAACGTCACCGTGATCAAGAATGGCAAGACGGTGCTGGGATAGTTATGAGTTAGATGCGTTGAGTTCGTAAGGTTGGCACGGGCCGTGGGCTCCCTCTCCCCGTTCTTCACGGGGAGAGGGTGGGGTGAGGGGCAGACGCGCGGGAAGTGCATCTTCGTGCAGCTGACTCCTGCCCGTCCGATGGACCTGCGACGTGGACAGGCCAGTGCCATGCCCCTCACCCGGATTGCTGCGCAATCCGACCTCTCCCCGCAAAGGGCGGGGAGAGGTACACCAAGCAAGCGGCGCGACGCTCGCGCCTCAAAGGCAGCGCTATCTCTCTGGTTCTTCCCGGAGAGGTGAAGAACACCGGCATCGCGGCCAACAACGATCGCAGGAGGACGCACCATGGGACTGCTCGACGGCAAGGTGGCGCTGATCACGGGGGCGGGCGGCGGGCTAGGGGAGGCCTATGCCAGACTGTTCGCGCGCGAGGGCGCGGCGGTGGTGGTCAACGACCTCGGCGGCCCACGGGACGGCTCCGGCTCGGACCTGTCGATGGCCGAGCAGGTGGTCGCGGCGATCAAGGCCGACGGCGGCCGTGCGGTCGCCAACGGCGCCGACATCTCCACCATGGCCGGCGGTCAGGCGGTGTTCGACGACGCCATCCGCCATTTCGGCCGTGCCGACATCCTGGTCAACAATGCCGGCATCCTCCGCGACCAGACGTTTGCGAAATCGAGCGAGGCCGATTGGGACAAGGTCATCAAGGTGCATCTCAAGGGCACCTTCTGCTGCACCCTGCCGGTGTTCCGCTGGATGCGCGACAATGGCGGCGGCGTGATCGTCAACACCTCCTCGACCTCTGGTCTGATTGGCAATTTCGGCCAGTCCAACTACGGCGCCGCCAAGGGCGGTATCTGGGGCCTATCCAACGTGCTGGCGATCGAGGGCCGCAAGTACAACATCCGGGTATGGACCTTGGCGCCGGGCGCGCTGACTCGGATGACAGCGGATCTGCCGCGCTACAAGGAAAACCCTGGCGCGGCGCTGACGCCCGAGGGCATCGCGCCGGCCGTGCTCTACATGGTGAGCCACCTCTCGGGAGACCAGACCGGCAAGGTGCTCGGCGTCTCCGCTGCGCGCGGGGTGCGGGAAATGCGCATGATGGAGATGGACGGCTGGAAGCCGCCGTCCTCAGCCTGGAGCCCCGAGGACATTGCCGCGCATGCAGGGGAGATATTCTTTTCGGAGGCCGATATAGCCAAGTCGGCCCGGCGGTTTTGATGTATTGAGGTCGTCATTCCCTGGCGCGACGACGTCGCGAGCCAGGAATCGATAACCACCAACTTGAGTATGGATTCCGGGCTCGCCCTGCGGGCGCCCCGGAATGACGGAGCAAGTGGAGATAGAACGATGAAACTCACCGCCGCCGCCAAGGGCACCTTCGCGATCGCGCCGACGCCGTTCCATGATGACGGCCGCATCGACGACGCCTCGATCGATCGCCTGGTCGAGTTCTACGCCGAGGCGGGCTGCGACGGCATCACCGTGCTGGGCATCATGGGCGAGGCCCCGAAGCTGGATGCGGCCGAATCCGAGCAGGTCGCGGTGCGCTTTTCCAAGCGCGCCAAGAATCTGCAGATCATCGTCGGCGTCTCCGCGCCGGGTTTTGCGACGATGCGCTCGCTGGCGCTGAAGTCGATGGACGCGGGCGCGGCCGGCGTGATGATCGCGCCGCCGCCCTCGCTGCGCACCGACGATCAGATCACGGGCTATTTCAAGCAGGCCCAGGAGGCCATCGGCGAGGACATTCCCTGGGTGCTGCAGGACTACCCGCTGACGCTGAGCGTGCAGTTCACGCCGGCCGTCATTCGCAAGATCGTCATGGACAGCCCGTCCTGCGTGATGCTCAAGCATGAGGATTGGCCGGGCCTGGAGAAGATCTCGGCGCTGCGAAACTTCCAGAAGGACGGCTCGCTCAAGCCGCTGTCGATCCTGTGCGGCAATGGCGGGCTGTTCCTCGATTTCGAGATGGAGCGCGGCGCCGACGGCGCCATGACCGGCTACGCCTTCCCGGAAATGCTGGTCGACGTCGTCAAACTGTCGCAGGCCGGCAAGCGTGATGCGGCGCACGACCTGTTCGACGCGCATCTGCCGCTGGTGCGCTACGAGCAGCAGCCCGGCGCTGGGCTCGCCGTGCGCAAATACGTGCTGCAGAAGCGCGGCGCCATCGCCTCGAGCGCGCAGCGCAAGCCCGGCTCGGCAATCACGGCGGCGGCGAAGGCCGAGGTCGACTATCTCCTGTCGCGCGTGGCGCGCCATGACGCGCGCGCCAATCTGCAACCTCGTGCGACTGCTGCGGAGTGACCATGGCTGACGCTGCCGCCGTCCGTCCCGCCTCGACCGTGCTGCTGCTGCGCGACAGCGCAGCCGCCGCCGAGATCGAGGTGTTCATGATGGTTCGCCACCATCAGATCGAGTTCAACTCGGGCGCCCTGGTGTTTCCGGGCGGCAGCGTCGACAGGGGTGACCGGGAGATCGCCGGAATGCCTGAACTCTACTCCGGCGGCGCGGGCGTGGCGGCCGAGGCGCTCGGCTTCCGCATCGCCGGCATCCGCGAGACCTTCGAGGAGAGCGGCATCCTGCTGGCGCGCACCAAGGGCGCTGATACGCTGATCGATGCCGCGGCGGCGCGCGAGATCGAGGCCGCGCATCGGCTGGCGCTGTGCGAGGGCAAGACCAGCTTTCTCGAGGTGATCGCGGCGCACGGCCTGGTGTTGGCGCTCGATGCGCTGGTGCCTTACGCGCACTGGATCACGCCTGAGGGCATGCCGAAGCGGTTCGATACATGGTTCTTCCTGGCTGCGGCGCCGCCGGACCAGCTCGGCGCCCATGACGGCCGGGAATCCACCGACTCCATCTGGGTGTCGCCGCGCGAGGCGCTGGCGGGCGGCGACGACGGCCGCTTCAAGCTGCCGTTTCCGACCACCCGTAACCTGATCCGGCTCGGCAAGCAGCCCGCCGTCGCCGCGGCGCTGGCGGCCGCGCGGGAGATGGACATCGTGACCGTGATGCCGGTCATGACCAGGACCGCCGATGGCGGCCGCCAGCTGCGCATTCCGCGCGAGGCGGGCTATGATGGCGAGGTGTTCGAGTTCGGTGCGGCCGGTTAACCGCACAGGCTATTTTTCGTCGCGCGGGGGATGCGCGAAGCTGTGTTGTTCCTTATTTGTTCGATTGGCCGCGCAGCGGCTCGTATATAGTACGGTTCCGAACATCGGATCCCATGAGTAAGTTACCGGACCTCGACACGGCCTGCAGCAGCCTCCGATCGATGACGATCGGGCGGATGATTTTTGGCAGTTTTTTGCTGCTGCTCGCGGTCATCACCGCGACCAGCATGGCGAGCGTGATCGCCATCCGCCACATCGATTCGACGTTTGCCGAGCTGCAGCGGCTGCAGGGCGTCGGCGATCTCGCCGAGGAGATCGATCAGCGGATGAACGAGCTGCGGCTCGCCGCGCGTGATTTCGTCACCGACCCCGCCTCGCGGTCGGACCGCGTCATGGAGGCGGCGACCGAGCTCAGCGCCTTGCTCAAGAAGACGCGACTTCAGCTGGCGCCCGAGCAGCAGGCGACCATCGACGGCGTGTCGCAGCGGCTGAGCAATTATCGCGAAGGCATCGACCGCATCAGTGCGCTGATCGCCCAGCGCGCCGAGCTGCTGTCGGGACTGCCGGCGGTGCGCGAGGGTTTCGAGGACGCGATCGCCGGGCTGACCGAGCGCGGCACCGCACGGGCGCTGTTCCAGGTGCAGAACCAGATCGGCGCCGCTCTGTTGGCGCGCGATCCGGCCGGCGCCGAGCAGGCGGCCCGCAGCATGCGTGCGCTGCCGATCGAGAACAGCGCGCTGCGTGCCGCGGCCGATCGCTACGCCGAGGCCATCATCGCCATCGCCGGCACCGAGGACGAGATCGCGCGCCTCGACAAGGAGGTGCTCGGCATCGAGGGGCGGCTGATCGGGCGGGTGACCGAGCTGCTGCGGGCGCTCAGCGCCAGCCAGGGCAAGGTGCTGTCGCGCGACTTCGCCCGCACTCTGGCCGAGACCAAATGGCAAAGCATCATCTTCGGAACGTCCGGGGTGCTGATCGGCATCTTTGCCGCGTCCTTCGTGGTTCGCCGCACGGTGAAGCCGCTGGCCTCGATCGCGCGCTCGATCCGGGCGCTGGCCGCGGGCGAGAAGGCGACGTCGATTCCGCAAACCGATGTCCAGAACGAGATCGGCGACATCGCCCGCGCCGCCGAGGTGTTCCGGCAGACCTTGCAGGATGCCGACGCCGCGCGCGAGGCGGCAGTGCGGGCGCTGGCCGAGCAGCGGCTGGCGGAGGAGAGCTATCGCAAGCTGTTCGAGGCTTCGATCGACGGCATCTACGTGACGACGCCGGGCGGTCTCGTGCTGAACGCCAATCCGGCGCTCGCGCGCATCATGGGCTATGATTCCGCGAGCGACCTGATCCAGAGCGTGAACGACATCGGCGATTCGATCTACGTGCATCCGCTGGCGCGCAAGCGCTATGAGAAGCTGATGCAGCGTGATGGCATGGTGCGCGAGTTCGAGTACCAGGTGCGCCGGCGCAATGGCGAGATCCGCTGGCTGTCCGACAGCGCCACGGTCGTGCACGACGAGAATGGCGAGGTGTTGCGCTATGAGGGCGTGGTCCGCGACATCACCGATCAGAAGCGGGCCGAGACGGCGATCGCCGAAGGCCGCCGGCTGCTGCAGCAGGTCATCGATACGGTGCCGGCGGTCATCAACGTCAAGGACCGCGAGCTGCGCTACGTGCTGATGAACCGCTACATGGCCGGCATCTTCAACGTCGAGCCGGAGGATGCGCTGGGACGCACCACCGGCGAGTTGATGTCGCGCTACGGCGCCAGCAAAACCGACTCGAACGACAAGCGTGTGCTGGCGACGAAGGCCGGCCTTGGATTCTACGAGGAGGAATACCTCGATTCCTGCAACGTCATGCGGCAGTGGCTGGTGAACAAGCTGCCGCTGCTGGATGCCGACGGCGAGGTCGACAAGATCGTCACGGTGGCGCTCGACATCGGTGAGCGGAAGAAGAGCGAGCAGGAGATGCGCAAGGCCAAGGAGGCCGCCGAGACCGCGCTGCGCAATCTGCGCGACACCCAGGCCTCGCTGATCGAGGCGGAAAAGCTCGCGGCGCTCGGCCGCATGGTCGCGGGCGTCGCCCATGAGGTCAACAATCCCGTCGGCATCAGCCTGACGGTGGCTTCCGCGCTGGAGCGCAAGACCGAGCGCTTCAACGAGGCGGTCACGCGCGGCGAACTCCGGCGATCGAGCCTCAACGAATTCATCGAGACGAGCCGCAGTGCGGCGGCGCAGCTGGTCGCCAACCTCAACCGGGCCGCCGAGCTGATTCAGTCGTTCAAGCAGGTCGCGGCGGACCGCAACTATTCCGACCAGCGCGCCTTCGATCTCGCCGATCTGACCGAGCAGGTCGTGACGAGCCTGCGGCCGGGTCTGCGTCAGCAGAATCTGACGCTGAACGTGAACTGTCAGCCCAATCTGACGATGAACAGCTATCCCGGTCCTTATGGTCAGGTCTTGACCAATTTGTTCCTCAATGCGGTCGCTCACGGCTTTTCGGACGGCCGCCCGGGTACGATCGAGATCCAGGCGCGGGAGTGCGGGCGCGACAATGTCGAGATCATCTTCTCCGACAATGGTTGCGGCATGAGTCTCGATGTCCGCCGCCGCGCCTTCGATCCGTTCTTCACCACGCGCCGCGACCAGGGCGGCACCGGGCTCGGCCTGCACATCGTCTACAGCATCGTCACCAATCGGCTCGGCGGGCGGCTCGAACTCGACTCGGAGCCCGGCAAGGGCACGCGGATCCAGATCATCCTGCCGCGTGTCGCGCCGCTGGAACAGGCAGCCGAGTAGGGCGGCTCCGCCCTGGCCGCGGTCAGGCGTATTTCTTGTCGCGCTCGAGGAGCTCGATCGAGATGCCCTGCGGCCCGCGAATGAAGCAGATGCGCACGCCGGGCCGGATCGTCGTCGGCTCGGTCGTGAAGGCGACGCCCTTGGCCTTGAGCTCGGCCGCCACGGCGTCGATGTCCTTCACGGTGAGGCCGAAATGATCGAGGCCCTGATAGGGCGTGGTCGGCGCCTCGTTGACCCCGTCGCCCGGCTCGACCTTGGCGATGAACACGCTGGCGCCGCCGAGCCTGACGTCGATGCGGCCCGGATGACGGATGATCTCGCCGCCGAGCATCTCGTGCAGCCAATTGGCGGTGGCGTCCGGATCGGGGCTGCGCAGATGAATGTGGTCCCAGATGACAGCGAACATCGGCGAGATCTCTCAAGGAGGTGAACCACCGGCAGAGCGCCGGCGTTTCGAAAACGAGATGGAAATTGCGAGCATCTTTATCGGCTGGCCGTCCAGAGCACCAGTACGACCACCGAACCGGTATCCGGGGCCTGCCCTGCTATTGTCGGCTTTGGATGCAACGCTGTCGACGTTCGTCAATTGAGGTTCCAGTTGTCCGGGCATCCGATGGTGCAGACATGAGCGCGGGTCTCTCTCGCTTGCAGGGTCGCAAGGCCAGGCGCGTGGATATTCCGCTGGGGTCGGCGCTGCTCGGCCTCACGGCGCTCGCGCTCGTCATGTTCGGCGCCGTGGCCGGGGTGATCATGGCCGTGGACGAGGGCGAGCCGGCCGATCCCGTTCTGGCCAAGCTCACCTTGGACAGGCCGGGCAGTCAGTACGAGGGCGACGAGGACGGCAGCGAGCCGTCGCGAGGCTTTGCGTCGATGGTCCCGGGCATGGCCGGCAGCAGGTGGGGCGCCGACGTCGGACTGGCATCGCCTCCGGTCGCATCGGGTGGCAACCCGATGGATGCGAATGCGAGTCTCGCTCCTGTCCAGTCATCGAGGTCGTCCTCGGCGCTGGATCCGGTCGCTCTGTCCGGTCTGCGGATCAGTTCCCAATCCTGGCGGCGCGGTGGTCTCGGATCGAGGGCGCTGGTAACCTTCACGATCAGCAACACCCACGCCTTCGCGATCAAGGATGTCGAGATCAACTGTGCCTTCAGCCGCCGGGACGGTAGTCAGGTCACGGAGCGCCGGCGGGTGGTGCCCGGCGAGGTAAGGCCGAGGAGCCGCAAGACCTTCGGGTCGGTCCATGTCGGATTTGTCAACGTTAATGTCAGCACGGCAAAATGCGCGCTGGTTGCAGCGACGAAAATCTAATTATGTCGCGCTAGTTTCCGCGGGTCGTTGAACCGGATGGGTCGGCTCGGGAACATACTTCCATGATCCTCCGTTAGGTGGATGGTCGGCGCAGGCGTGCCGACGGAGCGGTAAATTATGCCTATCTTGCGTTACTTTCTTTTCGTCGGCGGAACCTTGCTTGCATTGCTCGTCCTCGCCGACGCCGTTCTGCCAAGCGTGCCGTTGCCGGCGAATTTGGCCTCCGCGTCGGATCTTCCGGCGGTGCGCATCAAGTCCGCGCGGCAGTGGCCGGAGCGGATCGTGATGGACACGTCCGTCGCGATGCCGGCTCCTGCACAGATCGCAAAGGTCGAGCAGCCTGCGAAGGTTGCGGCCGCCGAGCCGGCCAAGACCAGCACACGCGATGCTTTTGCGCAGATGAGCGCCGCGGACGCCAAGCCGCAGGCCGTCGCAGTGAAACCCGTCGAGAAGCCGCAGGCGTCCACGACTTCGGAGAGCGCGTTCAGGTCCGCAGAAGCCAAGAAGCGGAAGGTGGCGAAGGCTCATCCCGGCCGGCCGATGATTCTGGTGGCGCAGCAGCCACATTACGGCCAGTTCGAATCGACCTGGTAGTTCCTCTGCGCGCGTCCCGTTCGTTCTGTGTGCAGCCTATTGGAGCGGGCCATGGTGCGCGTGGTTGACCACGCGCATGTCCACGCCGCCAGACTGCCTTGATCTTGCGCAAAGTGCGCTCCCGCCGGAGCGCCTAGCGTCCTTGCCATGGGACCCGGGCGCGTTGCCCTTCGGACCCACGGAGACGCTGCATGACGACCTCGACGCCCAACCTCTCGATCTCGCCGGAGAAGGTCGCCTTCATCGTGATGAAGGCTCATCAATACGAGATGGAGGCAGCCGAACCCGAGCTGCTGGCGGATCTGACGGATGACGATTCAGCGCCCGGAACGGCGGGTCGCGGAGTCAACACGGATCGATCCGTCATCGTCAGCTTCATCAAGGGTCTGAATGTCGACGAGCAGATCGATCTGGTTGCGTTGATGTGGCTGGGCCGCGGCGATGGCTCATTGGAGAACTGGGACGAGCTGCGCGCCCAGGCAGCGCAATCACACAACAATCGGACGGCAACCTATCTGACCGAGACGCCGATGCTCGGCGACTATCTGGAAGAGGCACTGTCGGAGTTCGGCCTGTCCCTGGAGGATTTCGAGGAAAGCCTCTGACGCGGCGGCTTCGCGCGTCCGATCGGATTGTCACGACATTCTTCATCGAGACTTTACGAACGGCCGCGCTGAAATGCAGCGCTTCTCTCGCCTTCTCGTCTTCGGCCTCATGACGCCGGCCGCTTCCGCGGCAAGAGGCTGGAGACGGACACCAAAGCGCCGCTGCAAGGTGCGGCGCGACGATGGAGTAGCTCAATGGACAAGATGAAAGTCGGGACCGGTGAATGGGTGGTGGTCTGCGACGGCCGCAAGGCGCTGATCCTCGAGAACATCGGCGACAGCATGTTCCCGAACCTGCACACCAAGGAGGTTCATGAGCATGTCAGTGAGCGAACTGCCGCCCAGGGCACTGACGCCCCGGGATCGGTGCAGCAATCGAGCGGCCATGCACGGAGTTCGGTGGAGCAGACCGACTGGCATGATCTGGCCGAACGCGCTTTCCTCAAACAACTCGCAGACAGGCTTCACCATGCAGTTCAGGCCGGGGAGACCAAAGGGTTGACCATGGTCGCATCGCCCCGCGCTCTCGGCATGATCCGCGCCGATTACTCGGATGCGGTGCGCAAGGTGTTGCACGGCGAGATCCACAAGGACCTCGTGAAGCTGCCGGTCTACGAGATCGAGAAGCAACTTCTGAACTGAGTGGACACCGTCGCTCGGACTCTTGAACGGATGAAGGCGGGCCGGCCGCCCTTCAGGGAAAGCCGGCCCGCGTGACCGTTGTCAGCCGACTTTGCTCATGGCGTTGACCAGATCCGCATCCGAAGGTGCGTCGGCAGGCACCAGGGTGACCGCCGGAGCATGCTGAGCCCGAACCGGCGGAGCCACGAAGGCGACGCTCGAGCGGCCAACCTTGATATGGGCCGTGATGACGGCCGGCACCCCGAGCCCGAAGGCGATGTGGACGATGCTGACCCACGACCGGAGCGCTTCGGAGCCAGCGTAATAGAGCCCGAACGCTGTCAGGACGAGCAGGCCATAAACTGCCATGCTTGCGGTGCCGGTCGCCCGGTTCTTCTTGGCCCGCCAGGCGCGCTGGACGTGCATCGGACCAAGCGCACCGAGCAGCATCAGCGTCACCATCGCCGCGCCGCCATGCATGCTCAGCAGGAACGCCGCGGCCTGCTGCCACATCTCGCTGTCCTCCGAGTGGGTCTTCAGCTGATCGGCAACGAGCCAAAAAGCACCACTGATGAACAGGAGCGCGAGAGTGCCATAGAGGGCGAACCGAAACGCGCCTTTAAGCCGCATGATGGAGAACTCCTTGCCAGTCCGATGTTGCGTGAATGTCGCCGCGCGTCGACAGGAACATCGCGCTCGCCTTGTGGCGGATCAGTTGCGCCGAGGCCTTCTCGCCCGAGACCATCACAACCTTCGTCAGCGCGTCGGCGACCATGCAGGTGGGGGCGCGAACAGTCGCGCCGTGAGCTCCATGGGCCGGCAGCTGCGTGGCGGGATCAACGACCGCTGTATCCGACGTTTCCTTCGATTCGAACGGATTGAAGCGGCGTGCCGAGGAAGCCAGCGCTTCATTGCTCAACTCGATCTGGCCCAGGATCCGGTCAGGAAATCGCGGGTCTCGAAGCGCGACGAAGCGCGGGACGGCGCCGAAGGCGGCGAGATCGCCGCCGGCGTTGACCAGTGCAGACTGCACGCCCTGATCTTGCAGGACGTCGATTGCGCGGTCGACGGCGAACCCCTTGGCGATTCCGCCGAGGTCGAGCTTCACGCCGGCATGCGGGAAGCGGACGTGATGGTCAGCCAGCAATTCGAAGGCGGAGACCGCCGGAGAGTCGGAAGGCGACGGTCTCGTTCCGGCAATGCAGATGTCGAATGCGCCATCTGAATGCCGCGCCATGTCCAGAGCCGCCTCCAGCACGGTGTAGGTCCAGGGATGCACCCTGACCGGGCCATGCGACGCGTCGCGATTCAACCGCGACAGGTCGCTGTCCGGATCGTGGAAGCTCATCAGCCGGTGCACGTCGGCGATCGCAGCGAAGGCCGCCTCGACGGCACGCTCGGTGTCGTGTCTCGTCGTGCCAGTCGCATCGATCTCGACGAACGTGCCCAGGAGAGCCTGGGCACGGCGAAGGCTAGCGGAAGTGGCTGGCATGATATGTCAGCACCTTCTTGACGCCCTCGGTCAAATGCGTCGACGACAGGGTGGCGCCGGAGATGTTGCGAATATCGGAGTTGATGCGCAGCTCGTTCTGGCTGCCCTTGCCGACGAATTGGCCGAGCCAGTTCGGATCATGCACCTCGCCGCCATAGGACTCACGGTAGTTCAGGATGTCCACGCGACGCACCCGTCCGTCGGGGCCGATCGCGACCGTATAGTCGATCAGGAGGTGCTTTCCGACGACATGATCGTAGTAGAAATAGCCGCCATTGCTCGCTTTCCAGACCCGACCGGCTTGAACCTCAGCGAAGCTCGCTCCCGGAAAGGCGGCCTTCTGTGCCTCCTCGACGCTCAGATATTGGATGGCATGGGCCGGTGCGGCGATCGACATGACGGCCGCAACAGGAGCCGCCCATTTCAGCCAGTCGCTCATCTTCTTCCTCTCAAGTGTGCTTCAACGTGACGATTTGGATTTGCTATTTGATGGTCAGTCTCGCGCGAATGCGTGTGCCAAAATGTCGGAAAAGATCCTCGACCCCATCGCGTTCTCCCTTCCCAGCGCGCTCGCTTGTTGCAAATCGCAACGAGCATCAGGAGCAGAAATGATAGCGGTCCGATTGCGGCGATTTACCGCGTTGATGTTGGCGATTTGCCGGAGCAGCCGGGGAATAACGATGTTGCCGGCGGACCGAATGGGTCAACACCACGTCGTTGCGAACCGCGCGGGGTGTTCCGCCACCATTGTGCTTGCGACGGTATGCGCGGAGAGCATCTGCGACAGGTGTCGTGCGGACCCGCTGCCGAACAACCGGTGCCCGATCAGTCGAAACGCCATCGAACGAATTAGAGCCATTCCAATGTGAGTGGGGCACATGCACGCGGCGTTGGCGCCAGCGTTTACCCGCATCCGTCCAACGATCAGCTCGCGAAATCCCGGCCGTTCAAACATGTTGTCGGCGTCGCGATCGCGACGCCGACTGAAGCGGGACCGTGGCACTGGTCTGTCGATGCTACCACGGCATATGGTTGAGAGCTTCCCGGGCCGAGCCGCCATAGGGCGAGGGCACGACCTTGATCTTAGCCATCATGCCTCCGTCCTCGTGCTCGAGGATATGGCAGTGATAGACGAACTCGCCGACCTGCGAGAACGGGATGTCCACCACGACCGGTTTCGACGTGCACTGCCCGCTGCGCCACTGCTCAATGGTACAAACTCCATTCTGAGCATCCATCACTTCCGGGACGTTCGGAGTGGCAACGCCGAGCGGGACATTGTCCTGCAGCATGCCGCCACCAATGTTCCGGTTCAGTGACATCGAAAGAGGGGTGTTGTCCGCTGAGCGGCTATCGACCGTCCTGAACCGGGTCTGGTGAACATGGAAGTTGTGGTTCTCGGTCGACAGTTGGATCAGCTCCCACGTCTCGTGCACCGGACGCTGCCCTGCGGCGAGCGGCAAGCAGACGATGCTTTGCGACGGATCGAACTGGCTCACGGGGAGCTGGGTGCCGGGGACGGGGTTGCCGTTCTGGTCGACCTCCTCATAGCCGAGACCGAAGGTCCCTTCGTCGTTGAGATCAGCAATACCGAAGAAGATGCGGCGCCGGTGTCCTGGAGGCAGGGGGCGGCAACCGTCGCGCAGCGGCGCTGCGTTCGCATACGGCACCTTGGCGTCGAGGATGCCTGAGGGTTGCATGGTCGCCAACGCGTCGCCCCTGATGTCGATGGCATGCGTGATGTGGTTGCGCCAGCCATGCTGGTGGAAGCGTACCTTGGCAAGATCCACCGCCGGCCATTCATCGCCGCTACCCATGGTCAGGCCGACCATCTTGAACGTCGCCGACGCCGACCGCCCGGGTGAGGCAATCGCACCGGTTGCCGGATCGCGGTAGTTCACGAACACCTCGGTCCGTGAGCTAGGCATCATCACGATCTGCGTGACGCAGACCGGCTTCGAGTGGAACCGCGCGTTCGGCAACGGTGGACAGGGCACGACCCGGAAGCGGGCGCCGCCGAGCCGGACCATGGTGTCCATCGTGGTGTCCTGCGGCAGGTTCACGCTGACGCCGTCGACCGAAATGAGCTGCATCACCATCGGCTTCTGCGCTTCATCGTCGGTCAGCTGCAGATTGTAGGACAAACTGCCCGAGGCATTGGTAAGCCGCCAGACCTCGCCGTCCGGGTCGGTCATCTTGATGGTCGGGAAGGTCTGGCCATTGACGGTGAAGAACCAATTGCCGCCTGTAAAATTGGAGCCCTCGTCTGCGGAATTGTCAACGCCCGGGCACGATCCCTGACGCACCTCGGAGCTGTCCGCCGGGAATTGCGCGCAAAAACCAGGGTCCTGCTGGTTGATCACTTCGCCGGGCTGCACGGTCACCGGGCCGCTGTCGAACTGCACGGTGCCACCGGGCGCGACCTGCATGTCCTTCAGGATCAGATGGCGGACGCTGGCGTCGGGGAAGGGCGTATCCCTGGCGTCACCATGCGCATAGTCGGAGACCTCGCCCACCGAGATGATGCCGGCCAAGCCCTGCGACACCTGATTGAGCGAGATGCCGTGGATGTGCGGATGAAACCAGAACTGCCCCGATGGGTGATTCTTCGGGATCTCGATCCGGTAGTCCGCATAGTCCATCTTGTTGGAGCCGTGCTGATGGGTCGTCTGCGGCACCGGCATGCCGTTCGCGGAATTAAAGATCTGGACGAAGACGTAGTCGCCGAACGTCTGGTCGGCCAGGGTCGGTGCGCGCGGCTCGACAATCAGTCCATGCGTGTGCAGGTTGGTCGGATTGCGAAACAGGTTGGCCTGGCCTGGATCGGTGTTGTGGTTGACCTTGGCGGCATCGAGCTGCGGCAGCTGGTTCACCAGCCTGATCTTCAGCGTGTCACCCTTCTGCAGCGCCAGCCTCACGCCGCCATAGTCCGCCACAGCGGAGCCCGCCGGACACTTGTTGCCGGACCACGGCCGGGGGCAGATCTCGTAGACCCAGCCCGTCGGGTTCATGGCGGCGCCGCCGGGCGGGGCGTAGGCGATGGTCGAGATCGGCTTGGCCTTGGCGATCATCAGGATGTCGAGCACCCCGTGCCTGCTCCTGAACACCGTCGGCTCGGGCAGATCATGCGCGCTTGCCGTCGTCGCCGCGCATGCGACGCCCAGGAGTAGCGCGGCTGCAGATGTCAATGATCGCAGTTTCTTCTTGTGCAGACGCCCGACTAACATGCCTGATCCCCATCTGGCTCGAGATGTGTGTGCCACCGCAACACAACCGATACGGACATCGAAATCGATCGATACGTCCGTTTTCTCGGCTATCCGTGCGGTCGCTCCCCTTGCTCACCAAGTCGGTAAGAATGTCGAATGTCTGCTTTGTGACCGTTTCGTTCGCTTTCTGAGGAATGCAGTCGGGCTCTTAAGAATCGATCTAACTAAGCAGCAGATCCTGTTTGTTGGGCTCGCAGCGAACGAGTACGACACAAAAACGACAACGCGCTTTGCGTAGTTCGCCTGACCGATCGTCCAGGGTGTCAGTACGAGAACGCTTCTGGCCCTTGCCGTCGTTTCTCCAATACCGAGGAAGCCAAGAATGCTGCTTGCCGTCGCCCTCGCATGGATGTGCAACGTGACCGGCATCTCCTGCACGGCGCCCAACGCCGAGATCATTCAGAAAGCCTATGAGCAGGAAGCGCCGTCATCCGGCGTCCGCCATGACAAGGGGCTGAAGATCGTCGAGGCGACATGCGACAAAGGCGACGAAAGCAAGCGCTTTCTGTGCCAGGTCTCCTTCGTCTCCGAGGACGATCCCGACAAACGTCTCTATTTCGACATCGTCTCCGCGCTCCTCACCGAGAACGGATGGGTCCTGACGAGCGGGTTGTGCAAGCGCTAGCTGCGTTGCGGCTGGCTCTGCCGCGCTCACAATTGTCGGCGCCCCGAGCGTTGGCGATGATGCAGCTTGAGCAACCTGGATTCCGGCGACAGGAATGGTGGTCCGGCTTGGGCCGGCATCGGTGATATCGTCGTGGACGGCACCTGCACGAGGCTGGTGCCGGGCGGTATCTTCGGCTGGCCCGACGATGGCTGCAACGAGAGCTCCATCATGTCCTGGCCCCTCTGCAGCGTCACCGATCTCGCCTCGACCCGGCGCAGCGTCCAGCCCTGGTACGCCGTCCCGGCTCTGATCCGCAACGGCGCCGTGCTGCCCGGATCGAGCAGGATCGCCAAGCCGTCGGCGCCATTGACGATGGTGCCGAGCAGCGTCAGTTGCGGCGCTTCCGGCGGTGATGGCTCCTGAGCCACCGGAGCAGCGACCACGGCTTGCGGCGCCTCGGCCGGCGCGGCGCGACGCGACGGCGAAAAGATCGGCCGGTCGCGCGTTGCAGAGAGCGAGGCGAGGGGAACGTCCTGCACCGGATTGCCATTCGGTGCCTGTCCGCGGTCCGTGAGCTGCTCGGCTGCGATCGAGACACCAAGACCTAAAGGATTAGCGCCGTTCAGCGCAACGACTGTAGCGAGAACGCAGCAAGAGCGAACGGTAACGAGTTTGACGGTCCGGCTCATCGCGCGCCCTGCCATTGTCCTGAGAGCGTCATCAGAACGCGAAATCGTTCGCCTGCAGTCGCGGCGGCTGAGCTCGTCTCGACGACCAGATCGTCGACAAACAGGAACGGCATTCCGGCCTCCAGGTCGTAGAGGATCTGCTGCAGGTCGGACTGCCCGACCTCGAAGCTCGCGATGGCACCGATGCGACCATCCTTCGCGTGAGCGCTCTGCATGTCGAGCTGCGACGACGACACGACGCCGCCATGGGCGGTGATCGCATCAGCCAGACGCTGCAACAGGGCTGCACCTGCCACCGTGACGGTGGATCCTTCGAGAAAGGCAGTCGCGGCGACGTCTGCCGTCTTGTTGCCATCCGGATGCTGGTCCGCCGAGACGTGAGCGTCCAGCAGATGCAGGGTATCCTTGAGCGTCTCCGCCGTCATGCGCTGGTCGATGACCGCCTTGATTGGCATGACGGTCGCTGCCATGAGCAGGAGCAGCAGGCCGCCATAGACCGAGGTCGCGATCGCAGGCGCAGCGGGAGAGCGTTTCAAGAACGTTGCCATGCTCATATGCCAAGTCCGGAATGAGGTTTGATCGCTGCTTCGATATGGAATCGTTCGCCGGCCTGATCAGCCGATCGGGTCGTCGGTGCAAAGAACGTCGCGTGTGTGAAGTGCGGCGACTGCTCCAGAACCTTGATGAGTGCGGGAGCGTCCTGCGTCATTCCGACCATGTGCAGCTTGTCGTTGTCGATGCGCAGCTCGGTGACGTAGGTGTTGTCAGGCAGGATCCGGGATAGTGCCTCCAGCAGAACGACGCTCGCGGCGTCTTGTTGCTTGCGCCGGACGAGGCCGGTGAGGGCGGTGGTGTCGCCGCCTTCGAGGCGCAGGGCTGCGCGACGTTCGGAGATTTTTTGAGTCAATTGGCGCTCTTGCTCCTCCAGCCCGCCGCCGATCATGCTCATCGTCGTCATGGACAGCGCAGCCATGGCTGCTGCGGCCAGCAGGACTGCGGTCAGCACGCGACTGACGCGAGCCGCGTCGAGCGAGCCGCGAAAGTGCCGTTCCATCAGTTTCGTGACGCCGTCCGAAGCGAGTTGTCCGTTTGCGGGAGGCAGCGCCGGTTCGCGGGACGCGAATAAGACGATCGATCCGGCGCGCCAGGACTCGACCATGCGGATCAGAGGCTCGAGCGTCGTCTTTGGCGTTGCGATCACCGTGGTGGAGATGCGGTCACCGGAGGTCTCGGCGGGTGACGTGTAGCCGAACACGGCGTCATCTGCTGCCCACGGCGTCAAGCGATCGACCTGGGAGCGGATCATCGCATCGAGGAACTCGACGGCACGCCTGGGCAGGTCCAGCGGCCTGGTCAGGAAACGGTCCGGCAGCAGCATGAGCTCGACCCGGCTGCCGCGCATCGCCGCCTGCCAATGCTCGTGAAGCGGAGCGACCCCAGGTGCATCGCCGGTCAGGCGAACCTGGCAATCGGGTGCAGCCGACCGTCCGGACCTCGCGGCCGTTCGCACGACGAAGAGATTTCGTTCGGTTTCGATCAGTTGAATGGGCGGCTTGATGTCGAGCCTGGCAAAGGTCCGCACGATCGTCTCGGCGACGGTGCCGATCCAATCTGCGAACTGGCGGCGCAGTTCTGCTATCATCGTCATCACAATGCCTTTGCAGCTTTGCGGAGTTTCGTGAGCGCATCGATGTCCTCGCGCCACGCGAGGATGCGATAGGGGTCCTCACCCTTGTCCAGAAGAATGACGGCCTCGGTTGCGGTCCGCCGACCGCTGTCGAACGCGACGACGATCGACAAGCGCATGGCGTCGGCGACCTCCAGGGTGGCTCCCGCGCGAGCCGGCCCGAGCGCCGCCAGTGATCTGTTGTCACGGCGCAGACCGGCACGCTGGGCAAGGAAGCTCTTCAGATGATCCTGGGTCATTCCTGGCAGGGCTGCGACCACATCGGGCGCAGCTTCGAGCGCGTCGATCTCGCGCCGGCCGCTGAAGACGGTCACGAACGGCATCGCCTTGTCGACCAGCGCGGGCGGCAGATCGAGCACCAGCCGAAGCTCGTCGACGCTTGCGAACGGCGCTGCGCGCGGCAGGCGGTCGGTGCCGGCTGCGCGATAGAGCGTCCGTTCGGCGTCGACCGCGGTCTCGGCGGACGGCGTGCGCCAGCCGATGATCCGTCTGGCATAGGCGTCCGCCATGTCGGCGCGCGCGCCAAGTACGCCGAACAGGTTGGCAAGCATGTCCTTCGATGCATGGTTGAGGTCGATCCGCGCGGCTTCCGACCGGAACGCCACCGACACCTGAGCGCGATCGAGGCGGAACGTAAACGAGCCGGCGGGAGCACGCAGCGACTTCGCCGACGATGAGAGCTTGTATGCCGCAAGCTCCACGCCAGCCGAGACCAACGCCGCTGATCGCAGGCGATCGTCGTCGAGCGCCAGTCCCCGGCTGGTGTTGATCAGAAAGACCGACAGGATGACGGCCAATCCAGCCAGCGAGCTCAGCATCCACAGCACGGCGACGGCAATGAAGCCGCTTTCCCCGTGGTCGGCGCGAGCGGAGCTCTTCATGATCATCACTCCGACGGCACGGGCAAGCGCCCGGTTGCGGGGTCGGTCAGCACGGGCGCGTCGTTGCATTGAGTGGTGCCGAGTCGGCATACGCTGTCCGGCGGCGCGGAGACATGAATGGCAATGATACGGGTGATCGGCCGTTCGCCACGGCCTCCCGCGTCGCGCACCGTCAACGAGACCGCCGTCGGCAGCCGATCGGCATCATGCCAGGCGGGCTGCCAAACCCGGTCGGCCCCCGCATAGGCAAACGAGACGCGCACCGGCGATCGCAGCAGCACGACGGGATCGACGAAGCTGCGGGGGATCGGGTTTGCGGGCGCAAATGTCGCGCGGGATCGCGCCAGGGCAACGCCGTCGCGATCGGGCGTCTCCGCGATGTGGATGACGTCCAGACCTCGGCTGCCATTCGGTCCAAGCGCGCTGCGGGCCAGCGTCACCGACGTCTCCGATCCGTCGAACAGCACCGACTTGGTCTGGCCGTCGGCCCGGATGAACTCGGAGGCGGCGATGTCGGCGCTGAGGCGATCGAGTGCGAGGCTCACGGACTCGCTGTGCTGGATGCGGCGCAGGCCGCGATCCCAATTCGGCAGCCATTGCGAAGTGATCGCGAGCAGTGCCGAGATGAGCAGGCCGAGCAGCGTCATCGCCGCGAGGGACTCGATCAGCGTGAAGCCTGCTTCTGAATGACCGGCTGGTGTCGACATCACTCGGCCCGCCTCCGGAACAATCGCACCGTCTCCAACTCGATCGTCTCGCCCGATGGAGAGCGCACCTGGAGCGTGACCTTCTGCGGCATCCAGGCTGATGAGCTATCGGGCGCGGCATTGTCGATGGCAAACGGCTGCGTCCGCGCGCGCCACGAATGGGCCATCGACTCGCCGGACTGCGTCGCAGAGGCAGGCGAGGAGCGGGACGGAAAGGCAAGCCAAAGCCCGTTGTAGGCGGCCTGCACCAACGCGACGTGCTGTTCCAGCTTCTTCGTCCCACGCACGGACGTTCCCATCAGTGCACCGATGGCAACGAGCGACACCGCCACGATCGCAAGCGCGACCAGCGCCTCGATCAGCGTAAATCCGGCGGTCGCTTCACTGCCCGGAGACATCGGCGGTCGGGACAAGTTCGATCCTTCCAGTCAGCCAGTTGACACGAATTTCGTAACCCGAATGGGTGCGCTTGAGCGCAATGATGCCTCCGCAAGACAAACCCGAACCGAAAAAGCTGATCGTCTCGAACGCGGGCCGGTCGTTGCACGTCCGCGGCAACACGGTCTCCAGCTTGACATCGTCGGGAATACGGATCGCCTGCCCGTTGACGCCGGAGCTGATCGAGCGGCTGTGCGTGTCGATGTGCGTCGAAATCTCTGATCCACGTTTGATTGCGGCACTCCGGTCGGCTTTCAACAGTGCGGCAAGCTCGATCGCATAGGCTTCAAGCCGCGGCTGCGAGGTCTGCTTGGGCATCGCCGGCAGCAGCACGCCCGCCAGCAACGCGATGATTGCGAGCGCACAAACGACCTCGAGCAGGGTGAAGCCGGCTTCGATGTGCTCGCGCGCGCGCATGGCTATTTGGCGCCGGCTGCGGCCGACGACGAGATGTCGGCCGCGAGATCGGTGCCGCCTTCCTGTCCGTCCGATCCGAACGATACGATGTCATACGGCGCACGCTGTCCGGGCGAGCGGTAGGCGTAGGGATGGCTCCAGGGATCGCTGGGCACGTTGCCACCCTTGAGATAGGGGCCGGACCAGCCGGGAATGTTGGCGGCTGGCCGAACCAGCGCAGCCAAGCCTTCGGACGTCGTCGGATAGCGTCCGGTGTCGAGAAAGAACAGATCGAGCGAGCTGGCGAGGCTCTGGATCTGGATGCGCGCGGTCTTGACCCGCGAGTCGTTCAGGTAAGACAGCACGCGCGGCCCGATCAGTCCCATCACCATGCCGATGATGGCAATGACCACCAGCATTTCCACCAGCGTAAAGCCGTCCTGGCGGCCATCGCGTGCTGCAGTCTGCCGCCGCGTGTGGCCGGTCTCCGATCGTGTCATCCCTCGGTCCATCTTCTAATCACCAACAAGTTGCGTCACCGACAGGAGTGCGGTCATCACCGATACGATGAGGCCGCCCACGACGGTGCTGATCAGGATGATCGCGGCGGGACCGACGATGCCCACCATGCGATCGAGGCTTCGCTGCAGCTTCGCCTCGTAGAACTCGGCCACGCGGCCGGCGAGCACCGGCAGCTGTCCGGTCTCCTCGCCGAGACGGATCATGCGTGTGGCCATCGCCGGCAGGCCGCTGGTCGCCGCCAGCGCTTCGGACAGTTTGCCGCCTTGGCGAACACGGTCAGCCGCGGCGATCCACACCGCGCCATTGCCGGTGACGGACATGATGTCGATCAGGATGCGCAGCGCCGCGGTCAGCGTCAGGCCGCTGCCGAGCAGGATCGCAAGGTTGCGACAGAACAGGCTGGTGCGATACGAGCCGAACGCGGCCGAAAGGCCCGGCAGCCGGCAGAGCTGCGACACCGCCGCCGCACGGAAGCGTGGGCGGCCGAGAAGCAGCAGGCTGCAGGCAATAGCCGCGGCTGCCGACAGAGCGAGCGCCACGCCGTTGTCCCGCACGAAATCGGACATGCCGAGGAAGACGTTGATCGTGGCGTCGGTCTTGGCGCCGAAATCGCGCAGCACGGCCGAAAACTGCGGGAGCACGGCGACGAAAAAGAACAGCATCACCAGGCACGCCGCGACCAACACGAAGACCGGGTACTGTATGGCATCCGTGAGCTTGCGCCGCATCGCCGCCGCGCGCGCGCGCTCGGTGCCGAGCACGTCGAGGACGTGATCGAGGGTGCCCGACATTTCGCCCACCCGCACCAGCGCCACGTACATGGCGGGAAACTGCAGCGAGTGATGCGCCAGCGCCTCCGCGAAGCTCTCGCCGGCAAGAATGCTGGAGCGCAGGCGGCGGACGGTCGCGCGCAGACGGCCGATGTCGGCATCGCTCGCCAGCAGCTCGAGCGAGTCTTCCAGCGTCGCGCCCGCCTTCAACAGCAGCGCCAGATCGTGGGTGAAAGTGGTAACGTCGCTTGCGGTCGGAGCACCAAACAGCGCCAGCGTCTCGCGCGATGCCGAGCGGGCGGCCTTCTCCTCGACGGTCTCGATCGGCAGCAGCTGCAGATACTCGATCCGCTCGGTCACCTCCTTGAGTGACGCAGCCGAGATCGTCCCGTGGACGATGTCGCCGTTCTGAGTCAGGGCGCGATAGCGGAACTTGCTCACGGGCTCACCGCAACGTTGTGACGCGGAGGACTTCGGCGACCGAGGTCGCTCCGGCCCGGCATTTCGCGACGCCGTCGTCGAGCATCGTGGTCATCCCGTTCCGAATGGCGCTGCGATCGATGACCGTCGCATCGGTTGCGCCCTGGATCAGCGAGCGGACCTCCTGGTTCAGTTCGAGCACCTCGAAGATTCCGAGCCGCCCGCGATAGCCGGTGCCGCCGCAGCTCTCGCATCCGGACGGCTCGTAGACTGCTTCGCCAGCCGCAAACCCTGCCGCGACGTAGCGCGGGTCGGCGGCGAGATCGTCGGTGCAGAGAACCTTCCGGGATCTGCAGCGCTCGCAAAGCCTGCGCACCAGCCGTTGCGCGATCACAGCGCGCAAGGTCGAGCGCAGCAGGAAGTCCTCGACACCGAGGTCGAGCAGCCGCGGGATGGCGGCCGCGGCGCTCTCGGTGTGCAACGTCGTCAGCACGAGGTGCCCGGTCAGCGCGGCGTGAACCGCGACATGGGCGGTCTCGCCGTCGCGGACCTCGCCGACCATGATGACGTCGGGATCCTGTCGCACGAAGGAGCGCAGGGCGGCCGCGAAGGTCAGTCCGATGGCCGGCTTCACCTGCGACTGGTTGATGCCGGGAAGCTCATACTCGACCGGATCCTCGATGGTGAGAATCTTCCGTGTCGGCTCATTGAGGATCGACAACGCCGTCGCGAGCGTCGTGGTCTTGCCGCTGCCCGTCGGCCCGCAGATCACGATCATGCCGTGAGGCAGAGCGAGCAGGCGGCGCAGCGATCGATCGTCGTGGGCAGCGAAGCCGAGCTTCTCGATGGACAGCAATCCGCGGTCTTTCGGGAGAAGCCGGATCACGGCCGACTCGCCATGGTGCGTCGGCATCACAGCGACGCGGACGTCGAGCTCGAAACGGCCGACGCGAAGCCGCGCAGCGCCATCCTGAGGCAGCCGGCGCTCGGCGATGTTCAGCCCGGCGACGATCTTGATCCGCGAGATGACGGCTTGGGGCAGAACACCTACGGGCTCGGGAACGGGCTTCAACAGACCGTCGACACGCATCCGCAACGACAGTCCGTTCCGCGTGGCCTCGACGTGTATGTCGCTGGCGCGCAGTTCGACCGCCAGCTCGAACAGATCGTTGACGGCGCGCACCACCGGGGCGCCGGTGGCGAGGTCGCGCAGGCTTTCGATGTCCTCGTCCTGCCGCTGCGGCTGCTCGGCGGCTTCGCGCGCCGGCATCTCGTCGTCGCCGGCCAGCCGGTTCAGCGCGGTGGCAATGTCCTCGGACGATGCGACCACCAATTCGACCGGACCACCGAAAACCAGCTCGGCTGCGCGCGCGGCCGCGGTATCGCCGGGATCGGCCACCGCAAGGCACGGCTTGTGTTCATCGGATTGAAACGGGAAGACCATCGTCTCCCGAAGAAAACGCCGGGAAAAATGCTCAGCCAGCGACTTCGATGCCAGCAGCTCGGCCAAAGTGATCCGAGTCAATCCGAGCCGCCCGGCGATGTCGTCGGCGCGTTCGGCGGCCGTGATCTCCATCGCCTCCGACGATCGTCCACCGGCCACTGCAGCGTCCGCCGGCCGGGCGCCGGACGAGGCCAGCCGGCCGCCACCGCGCAGCTGCTCGGCCAGTCGAAGAGGAGGGGGAGTCGGGTTCATGGCGCGTTCCGTGACGGATCGTTGTCGGTCACCTCATTGCCGAAGGCAGGCATGCGAAGCACGTCGTTGTCGGTACGGAAGATGATCCTTTTGAGAATTGCGATTTAGAAGACCGATAAATCGGCATGGTGCCCATCCACGATGGCCTGGTCGCGCAGTCCCTGCTGCCATTGAACCGCGAGACGCTGGCCGTCGACGATCTGATCTGACGACATCTTGGACGCGACGGCGTCGCGTATCCGCAAATAGGGCCCGCGCTCGCGAGCCGACGCGGCGCCGGCTGCAAGGCTCAGCCATTTGTAGGCCAGCACCGGATCCGTTGGCACGCCGTGCCCTTTGTCGTAGGCGAGGCCAAACAGATGCTGCGCGGTCGGATCGCCACGTTCGGCGGCTCTGGCGTAGAGATCGACCGCCGTCTCATAGGATTGTGGAACACCTAGTCCGTTCTCGTACATGTAGCCGAGCCTGGTCATGGCGCGTGGATGCCCGTGCTGCGCCATCGGCGCCAGCAAGGTTGCAGCCCTGACGTAGTCGCCGCGGGCGAATGCCGCCCACGCCGCTCCTGACGACCGGGCCTCGGCCGCCGGCGCCGCGGCCGCGATGCCGAGCGCAAACGACAGCCATGCAATTGCGGCCTTCGCACGCCGGGTCATCGGTTGCTCCGGGACGATTCAAGTGCAGTGGTGGACACGGGGCGGATCGTGCCGCGCAGCTTGGACCGCAGTTCCTCGGCGACATAGTGGGCATCGGTGCCGTCGCGGATGATCTGCGGACGGATGAAGATGATCAGCTCCGTCCGTCCGCGGCTGCGGTCGTTGTGACTGAAGAGGTCGCCGAGGCCGGGGATCTGGTCGATGCCGGGGATGCCGTTGCGCGTGCCCTGGTGGGTTTCGCTGATGAGACCGGCCAGCAAGACAGTCTGGCCGCTGGCTACGGCAACCGAGCTCTTCACCTTGCGCTGCGCGACCGTCGGCGTCAGGCTGTTGGCGGTCTGCGGCGAGACGTTGCTGATCTCCTGCTCGATCTCCAGCCTGACATTGCCGTTCTCGTTGACCCGCGGAGCGACCCGCAGGATGATTCCGGTGTTGCGATAGTCGATCGTGTTGACGACCGTGTTGTTGGTGGTCAGCACGGTGGCGCTGCCGGTCGAGACCGGCACCTGGTCACCGACCTGCAATGTCGCGGCCTGGTTGTCGATCACCACCAGCGACGGGTTGGACAACACCTTCACGTCCGTGACGGTATGGAGCGCGCTCAGGATCGCGCTCGGCTGTGATTCCGATCCGATCAGGAAATTGAATCCCGGAAACGCGCGGCTGAGAAAGGCATTGGTGATCGATCCCGCCGCCGAGGCGACGGCCGTCGGCGCCGAGGTCGAGGTGGTGTTGAGCGCCGATCCCTGATCGGGCCTCAGGCCGAGATTCTTGCTGGTCAGATAGGCCTGCACGCCATAGTTCAGCGAGTCGTTCAGCGTGACCTCGGCGATCGTCGCGTCGATCGCGACCTGCAGCTGCGGACGATCGCATTGCCGCAGGGTGGCTTCGATCACCCGATAGTTTTCCTTGTCGGCATAGATCAGAAGCGTGTTGTTGACGACGTCGGGCGTAATGCGCACGCCGTCCATCAGCGGTTTGCTGCCGGCAGGAGACGCGCGCGAGTCCGATCCCGCGTCGAAGCCGGCCTGGGTCGGCGGCGGCGTCCCGCCAAAGCCCCGGTTGGCGACGAGCCCGTTGGAGCCCGATGGCTGGCCAGACCCCGTCGTGCCGGCGGCCGAGAGCCGCTCGATGCTCGAGTTGGTCGATGCACCCGTTCCAGGCGCGAGGTCGTTCGAAGCTGCCTCTGCAGCGCCGGCGGAGACCGTGAACATGTCGTTGAGCACCCGCGCCATCTGGCGAGCCTCGCCATACTTGACGCGGTAGACGTGCACGCTGTTGCGCAGCGTGTTGCCGCTGTCCAGCCGCTTGATCCACGTTTCCGCAGTGTGCAGCAGCGCCGGCTTGCGACTGATGACCATCACGGCGTTCATTCGGCTGACGGTCTGGAACTTGACCATGTTCTGGCCGAGACCGCTGTCGCCGGCGTCCATGATCTTTTCGAGTTCGGCGACGATCGGCTCGGGATTGCCGTTCGCGATCGGGAAGATCCCGACTGATTGACCGCGCATCCAGTCGGCATCGAAGCTGAGTGCCGCGTCGATCGCGGTCCGGCGTTCGGCGCCGGTCCCCTGGATCAGCAACACGTTGCGGCCGGGGTCGGCACGCACGGTGCCGGGCTTGAGCGCAAAGCTGTCGAGCAGCTTGAGCAATGTCGACGCTGACACATATTGCAGCGGCAGCACCGAAATGCCGTACCCGGGCTCTGTCGAGCTTCCACGGTCGACATTGCCCGCCCCGACGGCGTCGCCGAGCGGAATCAGGCGGTAGCCCGAATTGTCGCGGACCAGCGCGGTGCCGGCGAGGCGAAGCGCGTTTTCCAAGACGTAGGCGACATCGGACTTCGGAACCGGTCGCACCGATGAGAGTGTAACGGTCCCCTGAATTCGCGGGTCGATGGTGTAGCCGGCGCCGAGGACGTCGCCGAGCACGACCTTGGCAACGGTTGCGATCGGCGTGTTCTCGAAATTCAGCTCGAATCCGTTGCCGACCGGCTGCGAATGCGCAGCCACCTGCTCGACCGGGAGCGAGTCCGACGACGGTGCTTCCGCGCGGGCATTACGTGCGCTTCTCGCATCGTCGGCACCGGAATAGATTTCTGCGCGCGCGCGACGGGCTGCCGGCGATTGCTCGGGAAGCACCTGCCGGGGATAGCGGGGTGATAGGTCGAGCCGGCCGACCTTGCCCATCACGTCGTCACCGCGATCATCGCTGTTGAGCGTGGCCGGGTTGCACGCAGCAAGCCCGAGCGCGACGACGATCAGAGCAGCCGAGACCGTGCCGTATCTCAGCCTGCCGGAGCTCACATCAGCATTCCAAACCACTTGCCCGCCCGCCCGCTCTGATGAGTACGCATGCTTGTCGAGGAGATGCCCGGGACGGAAAGCAGCGGCCTTCCGTCCCCAGCTTGTTGCCGCCCGCCTGCGCCAGACAGATTGTCGTGCGTCAAGCGGGTTCTCCGTTGTCCGGTCGGCTACCAGAGCCAGCCGACACCGGCGAGAATGCGATCGGACATCGCGCCAGCGGCGCTGTGGTCGATCACCTTGGTGTAGTTCAGCTTGTAGACGAGGCTCGGATTCGGGAAGATGGCGAGGCCGACGTCGTGGAACGTCATGTCGCCGTGACCTGTGATATTGTTGATTCCGTTCGTCAGGTCAGAGCCGAGCATGCCGGAGGTCTGGAAATTCTGCCGGGTGTAACGGTAGAACGGCACGATGTCGTAATCGTTGGGCGCCCGGAAGTGATAGGCGATTTCGCCCGAGTAGCCCCACATGTTCTTGCCAACGTTGTTGTCGTCAACAAGGTCGTTGTTGGCACGCAGATTCTCCGGGTTGGAGAAGTTCACGAAGGCGTATTCGCCCCGCAGCTCGAGCCCCGTGTTCGGAACGCGATAGCGAGCCTCGGTATTGAAGATCGTCATCGCGTTCTTGCCGAGCTGAAGCTCGTTGCCGTTGGGATCGGTGGCGTAGGCGCCGCGCGGCGTAACGTTCGGCGAGTAGTAGATCGCCGAGCTGCCGGCAAAGCCGGGGAGGAACGACGGCGTGTAGCTCAATCGGAACGTATAGGCCAGCTGGTTGCTCAACTGACGATTGTCGCCGATCGGCGGACGAGAAAGCTGAAGCGCCTCCAGACCATTGATGCCGCCCTCATAGCCGCCGGGCGTGATGTGGCCATTGTCCCCGCGACGATCGAAGCTGTCACCGAAGTCCTCGGCGCTCTGGCTGACCTGGAACTGGTAGTTCAAGCCGTCGACGATCTTGCCGTAGAATCCGGCCG
Source organism: Bradyrhizobium sp. HKCCYLS20291 (assembly GCF_051167715.1). Taxonomy (NCBI): domain Bacteria; kingdom Pseudomonadati; phylum Pseudomonadota; class Alphaproteobacteria; order Hyphomicrobiales; family Nitrobacteraceae; genus Bradyrhizobium; species Bradyrhizobium sp. HKCCYLS20291. The sequence continues at coordinate 243,705 of NZ_JBNPTO010000006.1, forward strand.
CGGGTGCATACCATGTGGTCGGAATCAAGCCGTTGGCGAGCTCCGGCCGCCGCACGCTGTAGAACAGCGTCGGCTCGTGGTAGAGATTGGTAAAGGAGATCGGGATCAGGTCGACGCCCGGAGAGCGCAAGGTGAAATAGTCGTTGAACTTGATGTCGAAGAAGGCTTGTTCGACCTCGACCGCGCCGTGCAGTTTGTCGTCATTGTCGAACGCGATGCCGCCGTGCTCCCATTCCAGCTCTGCATTGAAGGTGATGTAGTCGTTGACCTGGTAGGTCGGCAGCAGCACCAAGCGGTGCGCGTCGAAGCCGTTCTGCCACTGGCCGTTGGCGTCGGGGTTCTGCATCGAGCCGAATTTGATCTCGCCGTACATGCCTATCTTCATGCCGGACACGGGAGTCGGCGCAGCGCCGAACAGATCTCTTCCGGGCGACGGCGGGGGTCCCTTGAGATCGGCAGCCGGCTGAAAGCGGGGCTTCGGCTCCGAATCTGCAAATGCCGCGGCCAGGCGTGACGCCGGAGTCGGCGACTCCGCGCGCTCCGGGGCCTGCTCGCCCGTCTTGGAGCTTTTCGGATCGGCGAACGCCATGGCATTGGAAGTGGACGCCGATGCGGCGTTGAGTGAGGCTTTCGACGCGCTGCCGCGCTGGTCCTTGCTGTCGGTGAGCGCCACCTTGTCCGCCGGTCGCCTCGATGCGAGCGATGCGGACTGTCCGACGCTGGCAGCTTTCTTCGCCTTCGCGTCCTTGAGTTCGACCTGGAGGCTGTTGATGCGCTGCTCCATGGACTCGAGCTTCGCCATCAGCGCCTTGACCGCCGGCCCGTCCGTCGCACGCGACGGCGCATTTTCCGCCGCCTTCGCCGTCACGGCGCCCAGCGCCAGCGTTGAAACGGCAGCCAGGAGCGAGGGCAGGAGCCTGCCCCGGCCGCGCGCCGCTCGAGAACCATTGCTGAGACCCGATGCAACGACGTGCGTAAGCGCGCGTCCTCCAGGTCTCACATTGCAGCTAACCAAATCCATCAGTCCAACCTCCCCATCAATGACGTGCGGACGTCCAACCCTCACCCGCGCCGCCTGAGCACTGACCGTGTGTGCAAATGCAAGTCCTTCGCCGCTAGAAGCCCGCAATGTCGATACTTGGGCTCGCGGGCGATGTTGACGTGACGGCACTTGGGCAGAGCGATGCGCGCAACGGCGGACGAGGTTGTGCGGCAGACGCGCGGGCGGGCGCTGCCAGGCATGCCGCTATCGGCTAAGTTCCGCGAATTCCTGCCGATTACGGCGCGCGACAATCATCGCGGGCGCAATGACATGATACGCATCATCGATTGAAGCCGAGCCGCCGCAGCGCGAGTTCGTGAGCGAGGCCACACTTCGTCAGCGATCGAGGCGTTGTGCGACAAATTGCGTTGACGCGATGGCATTGTCTGGAGCGCCCATTCAAATCACACGGGAAAACGGACGCGGGCTCTGCTCGGATTGCGGCAGGATGACGTGCGGGTTTTCTGGTTCGGCGGCTCTCGGGATCGTGCGACCGCCTGCCGCACGCAATCAAGGCAGCCGAGCGTGCGGAAAGTCGCGGCACTTAAACGAATTCTAAAGTAGCCGCGGCTCGTCAGATCCGAAGTTTTTGGAAGGCCTACAAATCAGTTGGCTCATCTTGGCGGTTTTGCAGCCCGTGTGGCGAGGCACCCATCATTACGCCGCATTGCGTGACCCTATTGGCCAGTTAGTCCTGTCGTCCGTTGAACGCCGCGAAATCTCGACCAGTGCAATCGCGGTGCGGCGGGAGACGCGAACCTTACCAAGATTGAAAATGTTCAAGTCTGCTTGCTTTGATCATCATGCCTATCACCAGGTGCGGCGCGGGTCGTGGCGCGCATCGGCTCGGATCGGAAAGACACCATGAATGTTGTCCATCGGTTGCAGCCAGCGATCGGACCGCTGCAGACCATCCTCGGTCATCTCAGCGATATAGTCTCGCATGGGCGCGAGGCGGTTCAGCGCGTGTCGGACTATCAGTTGTCGGACGGCACCCGTTTCGTGCTTCATCAGCACGAGCTTGAGGACCTGCCCGGCGTCACCCGCGACACGTTCGATGCGGACGGCCCGGTGTGGCTCTGCGTCGAAGGCCTCGTTGCCACCCAGCCGCCGGCTGTGGATTCGGATCTGGTCCTGTGGATCGGCGTGTCCGATGATCCGAACCGACGTCCACTGGTCCGGCAGCGCGCCACGATCACGGTAGACGAGACCGAGAAGGATCGCCTGGTCGCGCTCGGGCAGGCGCATGCGGAGCACTGCTCGCAGGCGGAGTCGGGCGATGCCGCCGGGGGACTCTGGAGCGTACGTCTGCGTCTGGAGCAGCGCCCTGACATCGTCGAGCGCCTGGAGCGATATCTCGCGGGTTCGTGGGCCACGTGGGCCGCGGCCGAACGGCCGATCCGTCGTACCATCGACCTGCACCGACGGCTGCGCGAACTGGCTAACGTGGCCGGTCGGGGCGATTGCGAGATCGTCTGGGGACTGGGCGTCAGCCGCTGGCGACGACAGGGACGTGACCTGGATCTGCCGGTGCTCGAGCGTCTCGTCGAGATCGAGGTCGTCGAAAGTGCAGAGGCGGAAATCAGGGTTCGCCCCCGGATGGCCGGCGCGGTGGTCCGCCTCGGCGCCTTCGAGCCGATGACGCCCTCGGCGGCATCGGCAGGTGATCACGCCGAAGCGCTCCTGCAGGCTCTCGGCCGAGGCAGCGAGATATCGCCGTTCCAACCCGCGGGTTTCGAGCCGGTGCTCACCGCGATCAGCTCCCACCTCGATCCGCAAGCCCGCTATTGTCCGGGCGCGCCGGGCCCGGCGCATCCGCTGCCGGAAGCAGGCGAGCGGCTGATGGTCTCAGATCGCTGGGTGATGTTCGCCCGGCAGCGCTCGGACGAGACGCTGCTGCGCGATCTCGAGCGTCTGAGGCGAGCGATCGAGTATGGACCGAAGAGCGCCTGCTGCCTGACCACGCCGCTCAATGTTCTGCTCGGGGCTCCGGACCACGACGCCCGGGACATGCTGCGCCAGCGGCCCTCCGGCGTGATCGGTCATCCGATCGACGTCGCACCCGCCGCGCAAGCCGCTGACGACCAGGGCGACCTGTTCTTTCCCCTGCCGACCAACTCCGACCAGATGGAGATCGTACGCCAGCTCAGACGATCGGACGGCGTGGTCGTCCAAGGCGCCGTCGGTACCGATCGCTGTTCCGCGATCGTCAATCTGGTCTGTCATCATCTCGCTCTGGGGCTGCGCGTGCTCGTGGTCTCGCGCGACGAGGCGGCGCTCGCTAATCTGTCCGGTGCGCTGCCCGGCGCCGTGCGTGATCTCACCCTCAATCTGACGGCGTCGGACAAGGGCGCGTTGCGGGAAGCGGAGCTGGTCGTGGGCCGTCTTCTCTCCATCGTCGAGAGGATGGACCTGCACGAGCAGGCTGAAGCGGTCAACCGCTTGGAACGCGACATCGTCGCGACCAGTCAGGAGATCTCGCGTCTCGATGACGAGGCGGCCGAGATCGTCGACCGGAGCACGTTGAGGTCACAGGGCGTCTCCGACCTGCCGGTCGACGGTCTGACGTCGTTGATCGCCGAGCGAGACGACTATGCCTGGTTCACCGATCGCCCGGAACGGTTTCTGGCCGAGACCGATCTGTTGATCGCCGCCGCCGATCAGGCGCGCGCAGCGCGGCTGCGGCTGGGCGCCGATCTCAAATATGTCGATGACGAGCTTCCCAAGATGGCGACGCTGCCGGACGCCGCGACCTTGGTGCGCCTGCACAAGGATCTGCAAGCGACGGCGCAGGGCAGTGCGGAGGTTCGGGACGACCGGCTCGGCCGGGCTGCCGCCGCGGCGCTTGGACCAGACGAGGCCGACAAATTTGCCAGTGATCTCGATGCACTGGCAGCAGCGCATCGGATCATCGCCGAACAGCCCTGGCTCGCCGCGTTGTCGCCGATCGGTGCGCGTGGCGGCGAAAGACCGCGCGAAGCGGCCATGGTGATCGACTTCGCACGCGATGCCTCGGCCCTTTTGGCGCGGCGTGCCGACGTGCTGGCGCGGCCGGTGGAACTGCCGGACGATAATTTCATCGACCACGATCTCGTTGCGGCCGTGGAGCGATTGGCTGCCGGCGGCAGTACCAAGCTGTTGGCGCGGTTGTCGCCGTCCGGTCGTGCGCTGAAGCAGACCGTGGACGCGATCAAGCTGGCGGGCTTCGCGCCGAAGACGGCTGCCGATTGGAGTGTTGTCCGCGATCACCTGACGTGGCGGCGCCACCAGCATTCGCTCGACGCGAGATGGCGTTCTCTGGCGCCGGCCGTCGGTGCGCCTGCGCTGGAAGCATCGCACCCGCTCCAGGGGCACGAGCGCATCGCGAGGAGCGTCGAGATCGCGGTCGTGACGGCCGCCCTGGCCAAGCGCAACGTGTCGAGCAATGCCGCAAAGCTCTCGATGCGGGACGTCGACATCGCCGATCTGCTCGGCGATGGCCAGAGACTTGCTGCGCTCGCGGCGGCCGTCAGGACCGCGGCTCGCCGCGTCGCTGATCAGCGGACGGAGTTGGCCCGGCTGAAACGGCTGTTCCGCGGCTGCGGTGCGATCGAAGCGCTGGTTCGCGAAGACGTGCTCTCGCAGGTCGGCCGCGATGATATCGGTCCGCGCGAGATCGAGCGGCGTTGGATCGCCGTGCGCACGAGACTGCGGGCGCTGCACGAGCGGCGCGAGGATGTCGAACTGCTCGATGAGGTGTGCCAAGCGATGACCGCGGCTGGGGCAGGCGCCTTCGCCCGCCGTATCAGGACCGAGCCGGCAGACCGGGACGGCGGCGATCCGGTGCTCGTCGCAGATTGGGTCATGGCCTGGAATTGGGCGGTCTTGACGCGACAGACCGAAGTCGTCGGTCAGTTGCAACGGCTCCGCGATCTGTCCGACGCGCGTGCCGCGCTCGAGGTGCGTTTGCGCGAGCTGTTCGAGGAAGTGGTCGTGTCACGGACGGCCCTCAGTCTGGCGCAGAACATCGACAGCGATGTGATGCACGCGTTCACCGTCTTCACGACCACGCTGCGCAAGCTGGCTGCGACCTGCTCGGGCCTGACGGCGTCCCGGCTGCGCGAGATCGCGCGCGAGGCGCTGGAAGGATGCCATGACGGAATTCCGTGCCAGCTGATGCCGACCTGGCGTGTCGCCGAGCAACTTCCGTCGCGCCTCGGGGTGTTCGATCTGGTGATCGTTGACGACGCCTCGTCGTCTGATCTGCGCGAACTGAATGCGGTTCTCCGGGGGCGCAAGGTCGTGGTCCTCTCGGATCAGGGTCGGCCGACGCTCGATGTTCTCGAGCCGGGCGATCACGGCGTCGGACGTGCCGATCATGTTCCCGCACGCAGCGGCCCCGTCGCGATCCGCCAGCTCTTGCTGCCCGGCGCGGGACTTTACGATCTCGTCAAGTCGCTGTTTCCCGATCGGATCATCCGGCTTCGAGGACAGACGCGCCGGCTCGATTCGGTCGTGCTGCCGATGACGGCGTCGCCCCTGCCGCTTCTGGAGTCCGAGCCGCCGGCAACCGTTGCGACTTCGGCACAGTCGCCGGTACCGGCTGGTGCGAGCGTGGACGCCGAGCCGTCGGTTACCCGCCCGGCGAGTTCGATCGAGGATGAGATCGCCACGGTGGCCGAAGGTCTGGCGCTCGCCCGGCTCTCGGCAGAGCGGGAGCCGCAACAGAGCAGCGTGATTCACGTCGCGCCGCCATCCTGGCTGAGCCCGCGCTCGCGCGTCAGCGCGCGGAGCGGGGAAGCGCAGGAATCAGCACATGGTGGAGCAGCTGAGAACTGGGGCGGTCCGGACTCGCCCGGCGCGCCAGTGCCGCTGGTCTCGACATCGTCGGAAGCTGCCGGATCACTTACCAACAGCGACTCTCTCCATCTGGCCGAACCGCCGGCCACCGCGACCGTGCTGCCGTTGCGCACGGTGTCCCCCGCGGCTTCATCGAACCCGCGTGTGCCCGAGGCAGAGACGTTCGACCGCGCGGCGCCGGCCGACGCGCGGCGGCGCGACGCGTTGCGCGATCTCGCCGACCTGCCGCCGCAGGCGGAGAGCCGCCGCTCGCGCTCGATTGGCACAGTGAGGCGATGGCGCGCCCGGCGCCTCATGGTCGCTGCGGCAGCCGTCGCGGTCATGATGGTCGGCGCTTCGGCCTATTGGCTGTCGGCCACGAACCGAATGACGACCTCGTGGCAAGGGGTCTTCAGTCAACTGCCGGCTTTCTGGACTGGAGGCTCGACGGCGGTCGCGCTGCCGGCCGGTACAGAGCCGCGCAAAGTGATTGCGGACCGGATTTCGCCGGACGGCAAGGGTGCGACGAGTGATGGTGCGACAAGCGCTGCCGAGCTGCTCGTGTCGCACGCCGTGCTGTACCAGGAGGATCCGTCGGATCCTCGCGGCAAGCGATTCATGGGAAAGGTGACGTGGCGCGTCGAGCCGGGCGCCGGGGCGGTGCCGGCATCCATCAAAGGCGACATCGAGATCGATCAGCGCATGACGGCCACCCTGTTGCTGCGTCCCAACGTCGAAAACGAAATGCCCGCAAGCCACATCATGGAGGTCAAGTTCAACCTGCCCGAGGACGCCTCTCGCACCGGCGTCGATACCTTGCGGGGCGTGAGCATGAAGGCCAGGGAATCGGGGCGCGGCGCTCCGTTGTCCGCTCTCACGGCAAAGGTGACGCCGACGTTCTTCATGATCGCGCTGTCGGCCGGCGATGTCGACACCAAGCGGAACGTGCTGCTGCTCAAGGGCAAGGAGTGGATCGACATCCCGATCGTGTACAGCGGCGGCAGCCGGGCGGTTCTGGCGATTGAAAAGGGAGCAGACGGTGAGCGCGCATTCAAGGACGCGTTTGCTGCCTGGGGGCAGTGATCCAGCAGGGCCAATGCGGGGCGCGTCCCAGACGAAGATGATCGGGATCGACGAGATGAGGCACGCGGCGGGCTCAACGGCGAGCGAGTTGGCGATGGTCTCGGTCACCCAGACCGTTCCGTGCGAACGGTGCGGCCGGACGGTGCGGGTGACGTTGAACGCGCTGCGCCCGCCCAGCTTCCAGCGTGTCGATGAGCAGATCGAGTGCCCGGAGATCCAGCAGCGCCGCAACACGGATGACGGCGGCCTGTTGCTGATGATGTGTCCGCCGTTGCAGCACTCCCTCGAGTCCCGATGCGCCACCGCCAGCGTCGAGGCGGCGTCCGATGGCGGTGCGGCTGGAAGGATCGTCTGCAGCATTCCCGGCGTGTCGACAGAGCAGTATTCTGCGGCGGAAGCTCGCAACGTTGCCGAGATCTGGCAGACGCATGGACAGGACGATCTGGCCTCGAAGCTTCGCTCGGCCGCTTCGCGCGCCGAACGTGGGTCGCTGATCTCGCTCCGCGCCGCGGCTACTCTCGCCGCCTTTGTTCTGATCGCCATCGCAGGCTGGCTCATGCTGGCCCGTGGTCCCGGCTCGCCGCTCCCCGAGCCGGCTCCGCAGCAGCAGGCGGTCCAGTCATTCGAGCCGGCTGCGAGCCGCGCAAGCATCGCCGTTTCGGAGAGCCCGGCTCCGCCGCAGCCCGTCGCGCCGACGCCAGAGCCATCGCCAGCGCTGCCGCAAGGCGGGCTTCCGGACGACGCGGCGCGTTCGAGCCCCGTGGAGACGATGCAAAGTCCGGCGCCAGAGTTGCAGGCTGCGGCGGTCGTTTCGCCGCCCAAGGCCGCACCCTCGCTGACGGATTCGGATATGGCTGCTGAGCCGTCGAAGCGTTCAACGAACCGCGTGCCCGATCTGGTCATGATCCCCGGCAATACGTTCGCAATGGGAGGCCTCGAAAGCGCGGAGCTTCCCGTCCACCGCGTCACGATCGCGCCGTTCGCACTCGGCAAATATCCCGTCACGGTCGGCGAGTGGAACGCATGCGTGACCGACAAGGCGTGCGCGGACTTGGCGACAGGTCCGGAGGACAATCCCGTCACCAATGTCAGCTACTACGACGCCAAGGACTACCTGGCGTGGCTCTCGCGCACCGCCGGCAAGCCGTTTCGGCTGCCGAGCGAGGCGGAATGGGAATATGCCGCGCGCGGAGGTGCAGCCACGAAATTCTGGTGGGGCGATCAGATGCGCCCGGGAATGGCCAATTGCGACGGATGCAACGGGACGGGCGAGCCCGCGCGCCTCATGAAGGTGGGGAGCTTCCAGGCCAATCCTTTCGGCCTGTTCGATATGGGTGGCTCCGTCGATCAGTGGGTCGCCGACAGCTGGCACAAGAACTATCAGGGGGCGCCATCCAACGGCTCGGCATGGGTCGACGAGCAGAGCTTCGTCCACGTCATCCGCTCGGGATCGTGGAAGAATGATCCAAGCTACGTGCGCAGCGGAAGCCGCGACCGCTACGATGGGCGGATAAGATATCCGACGCATGGCTTCCGCGTCGCTCAGTCGCTCTAGTGCGGGCTGGTGCGGAGGAGGATGACGAGCAGACCGAGTTAGCGGCACCGTTGAGCAGGACGCGCCCCGGGGCGCGAACCGTCGACACGGCGGCCATTGTTTCGAAGTTGACAATATCTGTTGTGCAATATGTTTGCGGGTTGGAGCGTTATGAGTAGCGTCACATCTGCGCCTTCGGCGGCGTTGACTGATCTGAAATGTTCTCGACGACCTGGCCTGCGTCGGCACGTGACGCTTGCAGCGATGGGATTGGCCACTGCGTTCGCGCTGTTGCCGGCGCTTGCGTCGGGGCAGGGCAGGACCGCACCCAAGGATGCGCATCTCTATTTCATCACGCCCACCGATGGGGACACCGTGAAGGGCGCATTCTGGTGCCGCTTCGGCCTCCGCAACATGGGGGTCACGCATGCCGGCGACAGTTTCGCCAACAGCGGCCATCATCATCTGCTGATCGATTCCAATGAGCCGATCAGCGCGGGCGAACCGATCCCGCAGGACAGGAAGCATCTGCACTATGGCGGCGGCGAGACCGAGGTCCGGATCGAGCTGCCGCCGGGAAAACATACGCTGCAGCTCGTGCTCGGCGATGGCGAGCATTTCAACTTCGATCCTCCTGTGGTGTCGCAGAAGATCACGATCGTCGTCGGCGACGACTCCGGATCGCGCCGGCGGAGCGCCGCGCATGCACGACGGAAAAGCAGGCAAGCTCAGGCCGAGATCGCGCGTTCGACGACGCAGACGTCGACCTCGGACGCGTCCGACTCGTCGAACAAGACCCTTGAATTTTTCAAGGGCATCTTCGGGGTGCGAAACGAGCCGTCAGCACCGGTCAAGCAGTAGCAAGTCGTGCGGTGTACGCGCGCGGCGCCGCTGCGCCCGATTGTGCTCGATGTCGCTTGACTGCCGGATGCGTCGGGAGGGGCTGATCATCCGCCGCGCCGGCGCCATGCTGCTCGTGGAGAATGACGAACGGGGGCTCGAGGCATGATCAACGAGCGTCAGGAACGCAAGCTGCCCTTCGGGAACGGAATGTAGCCGGTATTGTTCTCGTTGCCGTGCATTGTTGTCAGCCGTCTCGTCTCGGGAGAGCAGAGCGATGAGAGTCTTGTGTCTCGCAATACTGGTGCTGGGCCTGGTCGGTGGGTCTTCTCATGCGGGCGAGTCCTGTGGACCCGGATGCCACGTCGCGCCGAACGGAGGCTGCGTGGTCGATGGCTGGGAGGCGGGCGCGCCGGTGTGGAACGAGTGCCCGGCGGGCGCCCGCCCCAGGCCGCCGTGCGGGTCCTTCTTCAAGTGGAGCAGACAGGCAAAGGCCTGCATCATCCGATGATGGGAGCCTTGGAGAACGCCGCAACGTCCCGACATCGGCCATTCGCGAGAAAGTAGCTCAATACCGTGTACGGCGGCCGTCGAGGGGGCGTGGGAGGCCTGCTGAACCGATGGGGGAGAGCCTAACCGGCATCAAGAACGGGCCTGGCGCGCTCGGAGAGATTCGAATTGAGCTCCTGATGAATTGATTTCTATGCATTATTTCGCAAGGTCGCGGTTCGAGGGACAAATCAAGGGACAGGTCTTTCTATCTTGCAGTTATCAACAAGCTTCTTGCAAGGCTGGCGCGCTGCGAAACTGGTGCGCCCGCAAATGTGCTTGAACTCGGCTCGGGTTTGACTGCCAGAGGGCAGGGCCTTCCACCCAAGTTCGATCAGGGGTGGGCCCACTCAGAGAGGCCTCGGCAGCGCGTCCAGCGTCCTATGGCTGACGCTAGATCATTGCCTGGAAGACCTGGATGTTGACCTGGATTGCGACTTGCGGTCGGGTAGGCTCCGTCAAAGTGCGACTAGGTGCAAAATGACCGCCGACCCTGTCCACGTACGTCCGGCAGATGATCTCATTGAGGCTTACAAGCTCGAACTCTTGAAAGAGCCGGCTGATTGGTCGATTGAGAATGGCGACCTCGCCACGACCGCGGATGGTGACATTAAGGTGGGGTCGACTGCTTACAATGCAATGCACCGGCTGGTCGAGCTATGGGGTTTTACCGAACTCAACATGCAGAGCATGTTCAATACCGTGCAACAGATGCTCCAATGGCAATCTGGCATATGGGATGACCTTAATGCTGCCGGCGACCAGCGGTACGCGACGATGTCAGGAGATCCGTTCGGTCCGGAATTTGCTGCGTTTGCGAGAGCAATCCGAGAGTCGCATGAGAAGGAAGCAATTGCAATCTTGGCGCGCACAACGCGGCCGGTTGCTTGCTGATCTCCCTCAGCAATGCGCTCTCCCGTTTCAAGAAAGACATCGACCCGCGCGATCATTGGAATTTGGCGGCTCCATCATTCGGTGGATGCTCGGTGGGCCGGATTGTGATCGCCGCAGCCAATGGATTTCGCCATGAGGACGAATGGGCGAGGCCTCAGGAAATGACCGAGAGACAAAAGGGGCAACAGAAGGCGTCTTACAAAATAATCTTGGGGGCATTGAATGAACGCGAGACCGCTGGCGAGCCGACTCTGGCTCGAAGTGCAGATATCATACAGTTGCTAGGAAATGGGAGTTTCGACGACCTAGCAAGAAACGTACTAACCTACGCCCACAACATCGCGCGTCTTAAGAACCCGGCTGATATGCCAAGCGCGTTTTGACCGCGCGAGAGCGATAAAGATCTCAAGATTGCGCGAGATGTCAATGATCTGTTGCTTGGGGCTACACGCCGAGCTTTTTGTTGACATTGAATGACCAGACACCGGACCGGCCGCAGACGGTTGGCGCGGGTGGAGGAACGGGCGATTGGCGGAGCTGGTCGGGTTTGCGCAGCCAGGCCAGCATCGCGTTGCAGGTGAACGCGGTGCCGTTTTCGGACACGATCGATGCCAGTTTCCCGCGCCAGGCGACGATGGCCGTGAGCTCTCGTGCCACCCGCCGGCCCGAGATCGAGGTGTCCCGGATCGCGCTCAGACACCCCCAGTGACATCATCGATGATGTTGAGGATGCGGAAGCGCCGGCCATCGGCAAACTGGTCGGAGACAAAGTCCAGCGACCAGCGCGCATTCGATTTCGCTTCCACCTGGATCCGAGCCCGCACTCGGATGGCCTCCGACGAGCGCGACGCTGGTCTGAGCTAGCGGACGCCTGACAAACGAAATTAGGAGTATGCGGTGCGATCTCTCGTGCAGCGAATCTGAGGACGAAAACTGAACACGAGCGCACAACAACGTCACGGGGGGGGGAGGCGAAACCCGGGGAGTATTGGATGTGCGGATGGATGCAGCGGGCGACGGCATTCGTCAAAATAGCGGGTTTGAGGATGCTTGTGGGAGTTGAACGCTGCTCCGATCAGGGGGCGCCCTTAGAAGACTGTGGCCGGCGTGATTGATCTCCGGTGGGCGGGGAAGGACTGAGTACCTGGCGTGCGCGGCGCGGCATTGGTTGACTCATCGAGAGGCGGCTCCGGCGGGGGACGTGCCGGGGGCAGTCGTTTTTCCGCGGCCGCTATTCAGGAGAGCACTCGAGACCCAGCAGTCGACTTTCAGGCCGAGCCGCTGCTGGAACATGCCGATGGCGCGCCGTGTGGCCGATCCGAGTCGTCCGTCGATGGCGCCCGTGTAGTCGCCGCTGCCTTGCAGCATCTGCTGAATGTCCAGGACCTCGCGGGTGTTGATCAGGGGGAGCTTGGTCCAAGGCGTCTCGAAATCAGAACCGCCCGCAATCCGGTCCGCGAGGTGTCCTACAAAAATCGCGTAATTGTCCGATTGGTTGTATCGACGAAAAACCTTGAAGTTCTCGAACGCCAGGAACGCCGGTCCATAGATTCCCGCAGGCATCAGCAGGATCGCCGGCTCGTCGAGCATGTCGATCGAAACGCCCATGCGGGAAGCCGGGAAAGCGCCGAGATCGAGCCATTCGGCGAGGGTCCGTTCAACGGTCGACGAACTCTCCACACAGCTCACATTCGGCGACAGCCGCACTTCTATGGCCCATTTGCGTGCTCGCCTCCAGCCATAATCATGGAGCTGTTTACCGGCCGACGCGAGCGCGTCGGGAATGGAGTTGATGAGGTCGATCTTGCCGTCACCGTCGCCGTCGACCGCGAACTTGCGGATATCCGAGGGTTCGAACTGTGTGTGCCCCATCGCCCCCGTCCACGATCCGACTGCATCCCGGCGCATCTTGCCTTCCTGGACGAGTTCGAGCGCGATCAGCAACTCTTCCCGAAACTGGTCCTTCCGCTTGCCGTGATAGGCCAGGGTTAACAGGGATGGGATGACGTAATGGCGTTCCCGTTCAGATCCGTAGTCGGTCTCGCGTCCCCAGATCGCGATGATGACGTGACCTGGCACGCCGTACTTCGCTTCGGTTTCGGCGAGCACCCGACGATAGGTTGACAGATATTGTCGTCCTTTTGCAGCCAAAGCGCTGATCTGCTGCCGGGAGATGTAGTCGGCTGGCAATCTCCCAAACTCGGCCTGCTCGTTGGTTGGTCGGTTCGGTAGAGCCAGGTCCGGCAGAGTCAAGTCGAGCGGTACATTGGTCGCCTCGTCAAATAGCTGCCGTTTGATACCGCGCTTTTCGGCGTCGCTCCAGAGTTGCTCTCGCCATCGGTCGAAGTCGCCGGCACCTGCGGCCCCGCCAAACAACAGCAGAAATATCACCGTCACGCAGGTCGACGACCTTGAAAGTCCGACCTTCCTGCCTGGAGAGCCCTTGTCGCCGGTAATCCGCATCTATAATAATGAGCAATCGTTTCAGTCTGTGCACGCTAAAGTCGTCTCAGATTCCGTGCTTGTTGGCAATTAATTTGGGCTTACAATGAGCGAGATTGACGATTTCGTCGACGTCACGGTCAGTCGGCGAGGAAAGGAAGTTTCGCAGGGTTGCTACAAGATGCCACTGAGCATCGGTCGCGGCGAGCATAACCCGGTCCGGATCGGGCACGATCCGCAGGACAAGACGATTTCCAGAACTCATGCAGTCGTTCAGCGAGCTGGCCAAGGTTTTCGGCTGCTCGACAAAAGCTCCAACGGCACGATCTACCGTGGTGTGCGCATGAAGCAGGGCAGCTCAATTGACCTCAAGCCCAAGGACTTCTTCGAAATATTTGAGTTTACGATCGATGTCGCGAAGTCGAAGCGGGATCCGAATGCACCCATCATATTCGAAGCGCAGGTGCTGATCGACGGATACAAGACGGGGGCGCCATTCCAGGTCGGCGAGATGCTGCTGCTCTGCTTCAAGAAAAAGACCGGTTACATTTTTGATCAAGCGCCGGTCAAGGCGGATCTGGATACCATCTTATCGTCGCACCGCATCGAAGACGAGCATGCCATGGCCGCCATCGTCGGTCTTCAAGGCGGCGGATTTCTGGCCACGCGTCCGATTGCTGAGCGCCCACCGATTCTCGTGAACAAACAGCCGGTTCAATCGACCAAAGTCGATCTCCATCCCAGAGACGTCATCGAGATCGAAAACGTGCGGATAGAGCTTTATCCACCGGGCGAGAGCAGCTTGAAGTGCTCGAATCTCTCCTGCGAGCTGCTCAATCCATATACACTAAACGCCAATTGCAGATTCTGTTCGTTCGGGCTGATCGGCGGTGTAACCCGCGCGGTACCACCCACAGATAAGAGGTAGGTGCTGATCAATGGTCAGCTTTCCTTTGTTGCTCGACATTTATATTCGGGATGAGAACGGCAACAGCAGGCTTCATGATCAGATCTCATTGACCAGACCGGCAACCTACACGATCGGGCGCCTGCCGGATCGGCACATCGTTCTTGACCGTCCGCATGTCTCACGAAGCCATGCGCTTCTAGTCGTCGACACCAACGGTCTCGAAATCGTCGATCAGGACAGCACCCACGGTACCTATGTCAACGGCGAGCGGGTCAAGGGCAGGACGCAATGGATCGATGGCCATCTGCGGATAGATCCTTTCGAGATCAGGATGGTGGAGCAGTCCGAAGGCCGGCCATCTCCCGGTCCTCCGCCTCCGCCTCCGCCACCACCACCGCCACCGGAGACGTTTCCGGCCTCCGTGTTCAAAAGCGAAGTCGTCGACGTCGGCGCCATTCGGGCAGGCGGCTACATCCACGGCGAGTATGACTACCTTGCGATCGGCGGCGGCCTCGGCAGCTTCACCTGGGTCGATCATCTTCGTATCTTCGGAGTGCCGGCCGAGTCGATCTGCGTGCTCGGAAGTCATGATTGGAACTCGGAAGACCCGTCCGACTACCCGCGCCCGTATGGCAACTACCGGCGGCTATGCCAGTATTCGCAGATTCCAAACCACGAGAGGCTGCGGTCAAATTCGATATCAGCGCCGGACAACATATGGGGCTTTCCCGGCTATGCGAGTCGCGAGACGTGGCGAGACCTGAAGCGTCTGCGGCTCGGTGGACTGCGCCATGTGCTGCGTGTGTTCGGCGAGCCTGCCTTGCTGGAAAGCTATACGCCGCGTTCGGACGACGTGTTCAAGTCGATCGATCGTGAGGCGGCGCGGATCGGCTGGAAGCGGGTTTGCCTCACCTCGAGGATCATTGCGATGCGCAAGACCAGCGACGGCCGGTATGCTGTTGCCATCCGACTGGACAAGCGGCACGCGCTCGGCAGTAATCGTGATCGTGTGGTGATCGGAAAGTTCGTTCATCTGGCGACGGGCTATCCGGCCTATCGTACCGAGGACGATGTGTTCAAGTTCAACGGCCGCTATCTGAACGAAGGGCGGGTATTCAAGGCCTACGATCCTCACGATGCTGTCTATGAGGCGCTCGAACAGAAACGTGCGTCGGCGGTCGTGGTGGTTCGCGGCAGGGGCATCGTCGCGTCACGCATTCTGCAGCGACTGCATTCCGCCAGAGCACACAACGACCAGATCCAGGTCTTTCACCAGATTCGGACCGCCGTCGGACGGCGTGACGGCTCGCGCTTCGGCTTCGCACGTCGGCCCGTTTTCAACAACACCGAACTGCAACCCTTCAACTGGCCGAAATCCTGCTGGGGCGGCGAGTTGCGTGCGTTGATCGAGAGTTCGTCTCCGGAAGCGCGTTCGCAGATTTACGGTGCCTTGGGCGGAACGACCACCGCGAGGCGTCGGGACTGGATCCGTATCATCAAGCACGGGCTTCGTGACGGCTGGTACAAGGTTGCAATCGGAAAGATGGAGATCAAGGATCTTTCCGAGACGGGGCCAGCCGGTCGTGTCTTGCTCGAATACAGTGGCAACGATGCATCCATACCGCGGCATATCAAGGCGGATTACGTCATCGACTGCATTGGCCTCATCGGCGACATCGCCAACTCTGAGTTCCTCGGCGATCTCGGCCGGACCTATCAGTTGCCGCGAAACCGGGACTACAAGCAGCAAGGCAATGTCCAGGGCGGACTTGCCGTCAGTCCCGATTTCGAAGTGACGGGACTACGGCAGACCGGCGGGGGGCGCGTCTATGCCGCTGGTCAGATTACGGCTCATGGCCCGTATGCCGCGGTCGACAGCTTCCTCGGGCTTCAATACGCGGCGTTGCGCTCCGTCGATCATCTCCACGCACAGCGCGCGCCTTACGTGTCCGGTTTCGGTGCCTTCAAGTCCCTTTCGCAGTGGTTGCGCTGGTGCTTCAATCGGAGCCCATAAGGCAGCCAGCATCATTTCAAGTCATCCGTCAGAAATGGGTTCCGGTATGCTTCCAACGCTTCTGGGTCGATGGCAAACAAGAATTCTCTTGTTTCTCTGGATCGGGTTTCCGATCTCGGTGGGGTACGCGGTTTGGCTGAGCAGTTTTGCGCCGGCGTTTCCAGTGCGGCCCTGGCTGAGGTCGCTAGGTGCAATCCCCTACGATGTCAGGCCGATACAGATCATCTGCTTGCTGTTCATTGTCGGCGTCGTTCTCGATGTCATTTACATCGGATTGCAGAAGCTGCGCTGGGAGCGCGATTGGCCGTTCGTGTTCCAGTTCGTATCCATGATCTTCGAGTTCTTTGTCGTTCTCGGAGCCATCAGGATGAACATGTTGTCCTTCCTGCCTGCGAGCTGGATCCGCCCGGACGACTACTTCTACCTGTTTTTGCATTTTGGTCTGGTGTTCATCATGTCGTTCGCAAGTTTGCTCGGGCTGGTGCAGATTTTCATGGTACGTTGGCGCTACAAGGGCGGGGAATGGGGGAAGCTATGAGGGGCCTTCGCAGCTTTTGCACATGGTCGGAGTCCTCGTGGACATCTGAATCGGTCAGATATGGTCTGACCGCGGGCCTGCTTGGCGTGGTTGTGGTCTCCAGCTCACCCGTGCTGGCTCAAACGCCGGGTTCGGCGCCGCGCGAGATCCAGGTTACGGTCACTCCACGGCCGCCGGCGCAGGGTGTTCCGCAAAGTCAGGTGAGCTGCCGCGGCGAACGGAATGATGATCGCGCGTCTCTCCGTTGCACGATACGGTTCGAGACGCCGGTCGACGTGACGCGGACGACGGTCACCGATGCCGCAGACAGAAGTCTCGAGTGGACGTCTGTGTTTCGTCCGTTCGATCCGACGGAGGACGATACCGCTTTCTTTGTCCTGATCGATCGTAGGTCGGCAAGGCAGGCCGAAATGCGGGACTTGTCGGACATTTTCGCCAAGGCGCGCGGCAAACAGCAGGTTGCCGTTGCGATGTTCGCCAACGAGTTGACCCGGCTTCAGCCATTCACGACCGACCGGTCGGCGGTGACCAACGCGTTCGGCCGCATCAGTCAAGGAGGGACCGCATCCGAGCTGTTGCGGCATACGCTCGAGGCTGTGCGGCAGCTGCAGTCGGTATCGGCGCCGCGTAAGGTGCTCGTGATCGCCTCGTCGGGGAAGTCGGACGACACGGCCTACAATCTCGACGAGGTTATCAAGCTCGCGCAAGCGGCGAGCGTGCGGATTGTCGGGTTGGGCTACGTCGAGCAGACCGCGGATTCACCGAACCTCCAGCTGCTCGAACGCATGAGCAATTCGACCGGGGGGCTCTATTTTCGTTCGGACCTCAAGAAGTCGCTGCCGCAGGATATCCGAAACGCCATCCTCACCCGATTCAGCGGTGGCGGAATCTTGGAGGCGACCGCGCCGTCCCGCAAGGTCGCGGCCTCCTTGGACGTCACTCTGCGGCATCCCGGAAATCTGGCTTCGAGCTTTTCCGTCGCACTGGCGGAGGGGGCGGCAGACGCAGCTGCCGCTGCACCGCCGCCGTCGGCCGGCGTGCTTGAGGGTATCCAGGTGTGGCTGAGGTCGCTGTCCTATCAGATGTCCATCGCGATCGTCGCGTTGCTCATTCTCGTTGCCGCCCTAGCAGCTCTGCTCGCGAAGCGGATCAGCAGTAGAAAGGAGCCGAAATCCGTTCCGCTCGCCAGTGTGGATGAGGTGCGCAAGAATCTGAGCGCTCAGGCGGGCTTGCCCGAAGCGGCGCCGCCCTCGCTGGCGTCGTCGCCCGCCCCCCTCGTGCCTGCACCGCCGAAGCCCGAGCATCTTCCCGAACCGCCTCCGCCCAGCCCCGCTGCGCCGCAAGGTCCTCCTCTCGCGTGGCTCGAGTTTAATTCGACGCCCGGACGCGTCGCCCTTCGCAAAAAACATGTTACGATCGGACGGGAAGTCGACAACGATATCGTGACAGATCCGAACGAGGATACCGTGTCACGCCATCACGTCGCGATCTCGGTCAATACCGATGGTCGCTTTCAGATTTCGAACCGATCCCGCGAATACCGCCATACACCTAATCCGATTTGGATCAACGACAAGGAAATTGAGCACGCCGAACTGGCCAACGGCGATCGCGTCAGGCTCGGCACCGGGAGCTACGGTTTCATATTCGTTGAAGTTCGTTGATCTGCGCGTTTTTTTCGAAGGGAGATTGACCATGGCTGAGAACGACGAGCCGACACGGCGGCGCGAGATCGATCCAGGCGCTCCGCAACAAAGCGGTGGCCATCAGGCGGCTCCGACGCGGATCGCCGGCAGACCGCCATCGAGCTCGGGCAAGGGAGCGGAAAGCGGCGGTCTGGGACCGACGGTGATCAATTCCAGTTCAATTCCCCATACGACATTCCATCGCCCTCAGTCGCACGATCACCCTGCGGGAGGACCGGAGGCCTTTCAGCCGGTGACAGGCTGGCTCGTCGCGGTGGCCGGTCCGGGAAAGGGCAAGGCGAGACCGATCTTCGAAGGGCGGAATTCGGTGGGTCGCGACGCGGAGCAACGGATTCCGCTGGATTTCGGCGATACCGAGATTTCGCGAGAAAAGCACTTCTTCATCACCTATGAGCCAAAGAAGCGGTTCTTCCACATCAGCATCGGCGACAAGGCCAACCTGGTCTATTTGGACGGTGATGTCGTGCTGGATTCCAAGGTGCTGAACGAAGGATGCGAGATCGAAGTCGGTAAGACAAAGCTTCGCTTCGTGCCCCTGTGCGGTCCAAACTTCAGCTGGGACGAGGCCTGATGCGGCTGGAAATCTCCGGGCGAGCAATCGTCGGAAGCGGCAGCAAGAAGCCGCAGCAAGATTCGTGGCGTGTCTTCAATACCCGCGGCGAGGATGTCAGCGAGAGAGCGCAAAGCGGATCGGTCGCGACCGGCGATGGAACGCTCGTGGTCGTTTCCGACGGCATCGGCGGATACGAGGGCGGAGAAATAGCGAGCCGCGTCGCCTGCGATGCTTTCGCCGGCGCTTTTTTCCGCCACGAGGGCGCGGTAGCGGACAGGCTCACGCACGCGCTCGACGTCGCCAACATGGCGATTGCAGATGAGAAGCGACGGAACGCCTCGCTGCAGGATATGGGCTGCACGTTGATCGCCGCCCATTTCGGCCAGGACCGGATGACGTTCGTCAGTGTAGGAGACTCGTTGCTGCTCCGATCGCGGGACGACGAGATTCATCGCGTCAACTTGGATCACTCATATTTTGATTACCTCGACCGCAAAGTCCTTGGATCCAACGATCCGAGCCGATGGTCGATTGCGATGGCTGACGCGCGTCAACGCGGCTCGCTCACCCTGGCACTGACAGGCGGCAATCTCCGCAACAACGAGTACGGTCATACGCCGCAGGTGGCCACCCGTCCGATGCTGGCTGACGACATCATCATCGTAGCGTCGGACGGGATCGAGACTTTGGAACTGGTGCAATTGCAAAACTTCGTCATGCAGCTGCGTCCGAGCGGGATCCCGGGCATCGCCGCCGGGTTGATCGGGGCCGTCGACGGCATTGGCCAAAACCGGAGCTATCAGGACAACACGACGATCGTCGTTGTCGGGGCCTCGTCCAGTGCTGGTTTGACCCGGGTCGCGATGACATCCAGAAAGGAAGACACTCTCGCCAGCGGCGCGCAACAGGGGCGATTTGCGGGTTTACTTTCAGCCTGGCGGCATTTGCGCGACACGAGGATCTTGGCTGGTGTCGCGATCCTGGCCGTTGTCCTGCTGCTTGCCTATCTCGCGACCGGAGGGGGTGGTTCAGGCGATGGCGCCCGGGTCCAGAATCCCCCGCCGGGTCGCGTGCCTACAACTGATACTGCTCCTGCCAAGCCGATGCCGGAGCAGCGCAGCGACGCAGGCAGTCCGGAGATTGCCGGGGCAGGAGCCAGCGCGCCGCAGACGCTGGCCGTCGCCCCAGCACCCACGCCCTCTGCCCAAGCGGCGGCCCGTGTGCCGTCATCCAGTCTGCAGCAACAGCAGGGCGCTGGGCCTGGCCAGGGCCAAGCGGATCAGTCCACCGCAGAGGCTCCGGCTGCTGGTTCTTCGGACGCACAGGTGCAGGCAGCAGCTCAGCCGACCACATTGCCCAGGGCAGGTGATCTACAAGGTCAAGGCCCGAAAGCCGAGCTGACTCCATATCAGGAGTTCAATGGCTTTGCCTGGAAAGGTCAACGGCTGGACGCGACGCCGGGCAACGGAGGCTGTTATGCGGCTTGCGTTCGCGATCCGCGTTGCGTCGCGTTTTCCTCCCGTGAGCCTCAAGACAAGCAGTGTCACCTGTTCAGTGAGATAACTGGAAGAGATCTTAGCAAGGACGCCCAGAGCAGTATCAGGGAATGGGTCGACCGATCTTGGCAGGGAGACAGGATCTCCGCTGCTCCTGCCAATCCTGCGAGAAGTTCGGGAAAATGTGCATTGGAATGTCTGAAGATACGCGGATGCCAGGGGTATACTTGGAATGGGGCAGCCGGCCGCTGTGATCTGTTTTCCAGCATCAATGGTACCACACCGGCTCCCGATGTGAGAAGTGGATCGTTTTTTGCAAAGTGACAGCTGAAAGCCTTTGCGGGACCCCGCTATTTGAGAGTGAGTCGTCGCGAGCCTCGATGCGCAGATCTGGATCGGCGAGGGCAGGACATCGAAGGAGTCACATATGAGCAATACCAAACGTGAACGTGATCAGACGATCGTCACGCGATCCAGTTCGGAGGCGACTAAGGAAGTCGATCTCGACGACCGGCAGACCCAGGTCCGGCGCGGCGACCTGCTCGCCGTATTCCGCATCGTGGATGGTCCCGGTGCCGGAACCAGCCATCCGGTCTACAAGGGCGATAACGCGATCGGACGGGGTCCGCAGAACCGGATCGCATTGACCTTCGGGGACGATGGCATGCATCGCGAAGGTCATGCCTGGCTCCATGCCCAACCGGGGCAGTTCGTGCTCGAGCACGGTGGCAAGACCAACCCCGTCTACGTCAACGACGAGAAGCTGCAAGGCAGGCGATCGATTGGGATCGGCGACAAGGTGAAGATCGGCGTCACCATGCTGCGTCTCGATCCGGCCTAATATCGTGTCGTTTCTGCCGAAACGCATCATGATCTAGGGAGCCGGCTGGCGCTTGACCCCAGCCTGGGCATTGTTGTCCTTGGTTGCAAAATCGACCCGGTCAAACCGCCAGCAAGAGGTGCCGACATATTGATAGGCAAGGCATGCGTCTTCCGTCGCACACAGATTGGCGCAGACTTGACGCGAGCTTGCAGACGACGTGCTGTAACGGGTGCCGGTAAAGCTTCGTCTCGTGGACTCAACTTTCCTGGCGCCCAAAATTTCCGGCGGTCGCGCCTGATTGGAGCGTATGACGCTGGTGGAATTCGGCTCGAAGCGCAGGTTCGGCAGGCTTCCCTTCAAGTAGCACGCGCGATCCCATTTGCCGTAGGAGTAACCCACGCATCCCGTCGACTGGTCGCAGGCCGTTTCGCATGCGGCTTCGTCAACGTCGGCCAAATGGGGGGGCTTACCGGGGAGATCGCCGCCATCCATGTCGTGGTTCTCGAACGAGATGTATGAGTATCGGGGAGACGGCGTGGGGGTTGGCGTCGGAATCGGTGCGGGGAACGGCACCAAGGAGGGTGTCGGGGTGGGCGTCGCGGTCGGGGTCGGTGTCGCCGTCGGAGTGGGTGTTGGGGTCGGCGTAAAGGTTGCAGCCGGTGTAGGGGAGGTTGAGGGGGCCGGCGTGCTACATTGCTGGGATAGCCTGAGCCGCTCTTCGCGAAGAGTGGGGTAGCGCTGACCGAACCCGATGTTGCTTCGGTAAGGCGTCAGACAGTAGTCGATGTCGCAAGTGGATTTGACTGCGCTGTTCAGACAGTTCAGGGCACCCTGATAGTAGTTGCTCTCATTGACCGACGGATCCGGCGCAGGAGTCGGACTGGGCGTGAAGGTGATCGTTGGCGTCGGTGAAGGCGTGCTACAGCGTTCAGTCAACCTGAGAAGCTCGGCGCGCAAGGCCGGATATCGATCGCCGAACCCAATATTGACCCGATAGGGCGTCAGGCAATGATCGATGTTGCAGGAGCTCGGCGCCTCGCTGCGGATGCAATTGAGCGCAGCCTGGTAAAACCCGTTGTCGCGGGGGAGCGGCTCCGATGTTGCGGTTGGCGAAGGTGCCGGCATCGGGATGAAGGTCGGAGTGGCCGTCGGCAGGGGCGTCGAAGTGGGGGTCAGAGACGGTGTGGGTGTCGCCAAGCCGGGTCGCGTCGTCGACTGCGCACGGTCCTGTTTGCGCGTCGGCTCTGCCGAGGCAACCGCACTGGGCGCTGTTCCTTGCGGCTCGATCGACGCCCCATTGTTGCTACTGGAAAACAGGAACAGGAGTCCCATGATCGTTGCGATCAGCAGCACCACGATGGCGTATTGTAACCAACGGCGGCTCCTCCTGTTGCCGTCGACCAACGCCGGCTGGGCCGGCTGCGCGGCCCGCGGCAAGACGTCTACGCTTCGAACGGGTGAGACCGGTGCCGGGTCGTCAAGCCAACCGAAACCGCGCATGAAGCTTGCGACTGTCTGCGGACGGCTGGTCGTTGCCAGCATCAGACCGTGATCGATGGCTTTATAGACGGCGTCCGGGCATTGGACCTTTGTGGCCTGACCGATCTGGACGTAGGGATCCTTGCTCGACAGCGCGCGATCGACGGCGCGCGCTGGAGGTTGGCCCGCCAGCGTACAGTACATGGTGCCGGCGAGAGCATAGATGTCGGTGTATTCGCCCTCCGGTCGCTCGGCTGCAGGTACTTGCTGCTCGACCGGCGCATAGGCCTCCTTGTAGGGCACAATGCTCGAGGCCGACGGATTGCGGCGGAGATCCACTTTCGCCGCGCCGAAATCGACGAGCACGGGCCGCCCGGCGTTGTCGATCAGGATGTTGTCGGGTGAGATATCGCGGTGGAGCGAGCCGTGCTCATGAACATAGCGCAGGGCAGCGCAGACCGGCTGCATGATGCGGCGAAAAGTATCTCCATCGGGGAAGATGCCTCCATACGGCCTCAGAAAATCGGCCAGCGAGCCGCCTTCGATGTATTCCGTGATCAAATAGCCGGTATTGTCGGCGCGGACAAAATTCTTCACCTTCAGAATGTTCGGGTGGTCGAACTTGAACTGGAGTTTGGCCTCGGCCTCGAAACGAACGAGGATGCGCTCGACCAATTCCTGATCATCAGTCTTCTTGACGACAATCGTTCCTTCCAGCCAGGACGCGATAGCCTGTGGATAGAACTGCTTGATCGCCACCCGATCCTGGGTAACGGGATTGAGGGCTTCGTAAACGATTCCGAAGCCACCACGCCCGATCTCTCTGATGATGGCATACCCCGCGACGATGTGACCGGGGCTGAGCGGCTTGCGATGTATCTCCTCCATGGCAACCATCATCGATTTTCAACGGGCCGGCTGTCGCTTGACGCCGGCCTGGGCAGAATCATCCTTGGTGGCGAAGTCAAGCCGATCGTAACGCCAACACGCGGTGGCGACATACTGGTATCCGAGGCAAGCCGTCTCCCGCAGGCACAATTCCTCGCACGCCTTGCGAGACGGCGCGGATGACGTGCTGTACCGGTTACCGACATAGTTGCGCTTCGTGGCCTCGATCCTGCGGGCCCCGATGTAGTCCGGCGGCCGCGGCTGGTTGGAGCGGATCAGGCTGGTGGAGTTCGGCTCGAAGCGAAGGTTCGGCAGGGTTCCCTTAAGATAGCAGGCCCTGTCCCATTTGCCGTATGAATAGCCGACGCACTGGCCATTGCCGGAGCACTCGCTCTCGCAATACGACTGATCCACGTCACGGAAGTGCGGCAGAGTTCCCGGTAGATCGCCACCCTCGATGTCAAAATTCTCATAGGTGACATAGCTCGGCGGTGGCGGCGCCCGGGGCGGCGCGATCACGGGCGGAAACACCGGTGTGGGGGTGTAGGTCGGTAGAGCGCGAGGGGTGGACGACTGGGTCGGTGTGGGCGCGGGCGAAGTCGGGAGCGCGGTCGGCGTTGTCGAGGCCACTGCCCCATTCGGGATGCCGATCGGAGCCGAGGGCTCGGAATTTGAAAAGTACAGCCCAGCGGCCACGGCCCCGACGAGAGCGGCAACCGCGAGATAGGCCACCGTACGTGTCCGTTCGACCGGAGGGTCAGGTGGTGGAGGCGGTGGGGGTGGTGGCGGCGGCCGCTGGCCGCGCCAGCCCAGCAATTCGGCGAAGCTCTCGATGGTCTGCGGACGGGCCGCCGGTGCGAGGGCGAGCCCCTGGTCGATGGCGCGACAGACAGCCTGAGAGCACTTGGTCTTGGCGACCTGTGCCAGTGGGATATAAGGGTCCTTTTGCGCCAGCGCGCGGTCGAGCGGACCGATTGGAGGCTCGCCGGAGAGCATGTGATACATCGTGCCGGCGAATGCGAAAATGTCGGTGTAGCGGCCTTCCGGCCGCTCGGCTGCAGGCTGCCGCTGCTCGACCGGCGCATAGAGTTCGCGATACGGAATGATGCTGGAATAGCGTGGGTTGAGCCGCAGGTCGCGTTTGGCTGCGCCGAAGTCGACTAGAATCGGCTTCATGGTGGCGTCGATCATGATGTTGTCGGGCGAAATATCTCGATGCAACGTCAGTTGCTCATGGGCGTAGCCGATGGCCTCCGCGATGGGGGCCATCAGTCTGCGCAGCATGTCCTCGCTGGGAAACACCTTGCCATATTGCTTCAGGAACTGAACGAGAGTGCCGCCTTCGATGTAATCGGCGAACATATATCCAGTATTTTCGTGTCGAATAAAGTTCTTCACCTTCAGAATGTTCGGATGATTGAACTTCGCTTGAAGCCGCGCTTCCTGCTCGAAACGTTCAAGAATCTTTTGATGGATGATCCAATTGTCCTCGTCCTGGATGACCATCGTGCCCTGGCGCCAAGTCCCCAGTCCGCGCGGCATAAATTGCTTGATGGCAACGCGATCCTCAGTCACCGGGTTCAGGGCTTCATAGACAATGCCGAAGCCGCCGTGCCCGATTTCCCTAACGATCCTGTAGCCGGCGAGCGTATCGCCGACCTGCAATGGCTCTGTTGAATAAGACCGCATAGCAAATATCATCACTCACGGCAATAAATCCTGCGGGAAGCGACCGCAAAATGCCGGCCAAGCTGACCCTCGCCGCTACCCAAGATTGACGATGAACTTAGCAAGCCAGACGTGATGCCAGCAATGGCTAAGTCTCTGACGGAGCCAATCCGCTGTTTTATTCTGGCGTGGCTGACAACGTCGTTGCTGGCCCTAGGCCATTGTGTTGCGCTGGTATCGGGGGCGGGCGCCGTTGCTGATTGTCAGCCGGAGGAAGTTTCTCTGGTCGGCGGCCTCGCCCGACGAACTGGATGGCGCTGAGTGCTGCACCGTCATGAGAGCTTGAACTCAGCGCCCATTTCGTCACTTGCCTCTGTGCGACCGCGCCAAGCGCATGTCGATCGATTGCGTAGCTGTCTAGCCACACACGGAGTGGCTGTACCGCCGGTCCAATCGCTTGGTTCTTGCCGGACAGACGGGGCGACCGCGGTGGGGTGTAGGATGGGGACGACGTCCTCAACGTCTCTGGCGTGAACGCTCGGGTCGTGGTCTGATAGGTCGGGGCGAGTAAGTCTTGGGCCATCACGCAGGCCGGGTCAGCTAGCGTCGGGCTGACTGCGGGCGCGCAGCCGGGCGCGTCGTCTGAGGCGAGGGCAGGAGTGCTACATTTCGATCCGAAAGTGATCCTATTTCTTCAGGTCGTCGTCGTAGTGGGCTTGCCACTCGTGATATGGGGGCCCCTTCGATTGGGGCGACTGTTTCCGCTTCCCATCGTGCAGATCCTAGCCGGCATGGCTCTCGGGCCGTCGGCCTTCGGGTTGGTTGCCCCTGAAGCTTTCAAGTTTCTCTTTCGCGGGGATGTTTTGGCCGGCATCGATACTCTTTCCAGCATGGCGTTGGTACTGTTCGTCTTTCTTGCGGGATGCGAACTCGACCGCCAGATTCTGCGGGCAGCTGCAGGTAAGGTTCTGTCGGTCGGCTTGGCTGGCGTCATGGTGCCATGGCTTGCCGGCACAGCCGCGGCGTGGCTGATGCTTACGAGTTTGAATGGGCCCGACATTCTCGGAGCGTCCGTCAGCCCATGGCTATTCTCCGTCGCCTTCGGACTTTGCATGGCGGTGACCGCGCTTCCGGTTCTGGTCGTCATCCTGCGTGAGTTGGGCTTCAATGAAAAGCCGATAGGTACCGTTGCGCTCGCGGTCGGAGGCGTAGACGATGCCCTGCTCTGGAGTTCGTTGACCATCCTCCTTCCATTTGCCGCGGGCACAACCGGCACAGCGCTGCAGTCCTTTCTTGTCGCGGCGGCGGGCGCGGTAACAACGATCTTGCTTCTGTCGCTCGTCATTGCGCCCGCTCTGCAGCGCATCATTGAGCGCGACGCACCTGAGCGAATGCTCGTGTCATCTGCCATCATCGTTCTATTCGCATTTGCAGCTCTTAACGAGGCAACCCAGCTGCATTCCGCCATCGGCGCCTTCCTCACTGGGCTGCTATTGCCTGATAAGGTACGACATCTCTGCCAGGACCGATTTGACGCGCCGGTTACGCTGTTGCTTCTTCCGTTCCTGTTTCTATCGACCGGGCTCCATACTGATTTCAACTTCTCCAACGGTGCGCTGTGGTCGGTCGCCGCGCTGGCCATGATCGGAGGGATCGGCGCCAAGTTCCTTGGCATAGCGATACCGACCCGGCTGACCGGCGAGAGTTGGGCCTTTTCGATCACGCTCGGGACCCTGATGCAGTGCAAGGGTCTGATGGAAATAGTCGTCGTGACGATCCTGTATCAGAAGGGTGTGTTCGGGCAGGCGACTTTTTCGGCTCTGATCATGATCGCCCTGATATCGACGGCGACCACCGTCCCGTTAGCGCGGCTCTGCGCCCGACAATGGGGGAATGCAGCGACGGCATCGGCCTGGAGCGCCGCACTCGATATGGGTGCAGCGCCGGCGTCCACTGGCCCGAGCCCGCGTCTCGTCTTCATCGAAGGCGGAGGAATAGTTCCGATTACGAAAGCCGACGCCGTCATCGGTCGCCATTCGCAGGACGATATCCGAATTCCCGACGTGCGAGTCTCACGACACCACGCGCGGCTGACGAGCGACAAAGGCATGTACGAGATCCACAACCTGACTGCGCTGCGCTCGGAGCCAAATCCACTGCTCGTCAACGGGCAGCAACGGGAGAGAGCAGAATTGTTTGATGGCGACGAGATCTCGATCGGAGGCGTCAAGCTCCGTTTCAAGGTGGCTGCCTGACCGAGATGCTCGCACGGCTCGCAAGACGGGCGGTAGGAATTTTCACGCCACTCAGCGGCCAGAAGCACCAGTGACGATCTGGAGCCGTGAGCGATGACAGGCTTTCAGCAGACGTCTGCGCCGGAGCAGTAACATGCCCGAGATATCGAAGGCGTCTGGCGGTCGGTGAACTACATTGTTGTGGGAGAATCTGTCTTTCCGGATCACGGATCATGTTCGGCGGAGAAGTCCCACAACGTCGAGGCTCCCTTGCTTGGCAGAAGAGGTGCTGATCAGAAGCTGGACGTTGCGCAGCAGCGTGGTGCGGGTCGACATCGATAATCAGCTATCTCTGTTCGCCTCAACGATCTTGGATGTCACGTCCGAACGAAACGTGAACTCGGTCGTGCCGATCCCCACCTTGTCCCCGTCAGCCAGCACGGCGTGCTCTCTCCTCACTCCATTCACCGTGATGGGGTTCGCCTCCGAGCGATCGGCCGTGAGATTGTAGAGCTCGAATCGACCTTCGGCGCCCTGGAGCAGCCGCGCATGATGCCGCGATACGCTGATATCGTTGATGCGGATGTCATCTTGGCTGTGACGGCCAATCAGGAGGTTCGGGCTGCGCACGAGAAATGTTCCGCGGCCATCGGTGAAATCGAGCATCGCCAAAGGCCGCGCCGTTCCAGGGGCGACAGTCACCGGCGGCTCCTCGACCCTCACCATCAATGGAATTGACCTGTTGCCATCAAGCAGGCTGTTGCCAAACAGCTTGACCAACCCACGCATCACCGGAGCTGACAGTCCTGTGGATGCGATGCACATCAAGACGCCTGCAGAAAACATCAGTCCGGAAATCAAGTGACGATCAGTGAAGACGAGCAAGACGATGATGCCCATCAGTCCTTTCGTCTGTAACAGCACACCAGCTCCGATGGAAAACGGCCAGGTCTCGCCCCCCGCGCGCGCAGCGAGGCCGTGCCCAAGGGTCTTCCCTACAATGCATAGCAACGTGCTTACTCCGAAGAGGATCCAGATATCCGGATCGTTGAACGTAAATGTCGTGCGAAGACCCGTGTTGAGAAAGAAGAATGGCATAAGAATTAGGGTCGTCGGCTGATCCAATCTGTGGGCTGCCATCTCGCGAATCTTATCCGGAAGAAAGACACCTGCGACGAATGCGCCGAGAACCGGATGCAAATCAGCGAGCGAGGTGATCGCAGAGGCGACAAAAATCGAAAGCGCAGCCACGGTCATCAGCGCGCTCTCGGGCGCCTCGCTGGCGATCAGACGATTGAGAACGGGTGATGCAACAAATCTGACAAAGAGGAAGCTGAGAGCCCCGCCCGCAAGCGCGATCGCAAGCGCTTGGCCGAGAGTCCCGGAGCCGGAGAGAGCAACGATCACGGCAAGTCCCAGCCACATCATCGTGTCCGCAATTCCGGCGCTTGCAAGCGCGATGGCGCCGATACGATGTTGGGTAAACGCTAGTTCTCGAAGGATCACGGCAAGGATGGGGAGTGCGGATACCGCCGTGATCAGTCCGTATGCAATCGCGAAGATCAGGGGCGATGGTTTAGAATAGGCGTCGGTGGCCCCCGGTGTCGCGACCGCGGCCGGGACGACATAATAGAGCGCCGCGCCGGCCAAGGCGCCGAGCGTCCAACCAACGATCATTCCGATGACCCCAATCGAGGCGATCGTCTTGCCTGACTTTCCGATGACCTCCTTGTCGGCGTCGGCGCCCGCCAGGAAGCCGAAGAGGCAAACTGCGATCGTCGCCAGTGCCAGAATGGGATCTGCGCGATTGATCTTGTCGGCGCCCAGCGTCACGACACCAAACAGGCTTTTGAACAATTCGGGTGCGAGAGCGCCGAAAATCGATGGTCCGAGCAATACGCCGGCAAAAATCTGCACAACACCCAGAGGAAACCACTTGCCTAACCTCAAGGTGCGCCACAACAAATAGGGGATCAATATGATCAGACTTGCCTGCACGAGCAGGATGTTTCCGAGCTTCATATGCTGCAAAAAAGCGATCGCGGTGTCAAAACTCATGTTGTCTTCAATCCGTCTTGGTCGTTGGAATGTAAAAGGAACTCAAATCGAGGTGCGTCGGACGGACAATCATTAGCTTGAATCTATCGCAGTATCCCCCTGTCCGAAAAGCAAAAAGGACAGCCAACGGGCCACTGCGGCCTGCCAGCCTCGATGCATGCGATGCCGGAAGTCCAGGTCAGGCGATCCGATGAGGCTTCATCGCCGTGCCGGGCGTGCGGTCCGACGGCGTGCTATGACACCGCCGCCGTCGCTGCAAACGCGGGCGTTGGCGTCGAGCTGGACGTATTTTCTCGTGAGTCATCCAGGCGCTATGTCTATCCTCGCTGCCAACGTACGCCCGCAGCTTCGTCGATTGGCGTCTTCTGATGTTCGTCCGACGTGGGTGTCGCCCTGCGGATCGGTGAACTGGCGCAGCAGCGTGGATTGATCGCGCGTGCGCTCGCCGACCGTCGGATTCTGCCCACCGCGCATGACCGCGAAGGGCGAGATCGCCGATCTGTTCTGAGCGCGCGATAGCGAAGGCTGCCACTGACCGGCGTCGCAGTGTCCTCATTGCGAGAGATCGGCAGTTCCTCCTCGAGATTTCGCGGCCAGCCACGCGGGGACCCCAATACAGCGCCTCGCTGACGATCTCGTGGATCAGCCGAATAGCACCACCACAGCAGCCACAAACTCTGTCTTGCACGTCGAGCAGAACGTGTTCGCGCGGTAGATGATGGGGCAGCGTACGAGTTCTCGGCGAAGATTTTGCTTCTGGAGTAACCTTGTCGCGTTTCCTCGACGTGGCCGATGTCGCTGTCGAGATCCTCAAGACTGCTGATCGGGATCGATGTGCTCGGGAGCTGCCCCGAATTGCATTTGGCGCAACGTTTGATGATGGACTTGAGCCGTTGGATCTCAGTCTCGCGGTGATCGATGGCTGCCGAGATGTCGCGCACCAGACGCTGCAAAAGCTCAGGATCGGACGGGAGATTGGCGAGATTGAGGTGCATCCAATGGTACTCGAACACGCTGAATCGTAGAAGGATCGCAACTCAGTTCAACACCAGATTTTGCAGACTATCCTTCAATTGCTGGCTTCCAGATGCGCTCCGGTGTGCGCCAGTTGATGCCTTCAATCAACATTACGAGTTGCGCGAGAGACTGCGCCAGGATGCCTCCCGCGCCGCTGACACGCAGCCATACGAAGCCACCTCGGTCAATTCGTTGGTGAACAGGCAGAGCCTGTTTCCGTCCCAGAACAGGACCTTCAGGATCGATTCCTTTTTGCCGCGGAATGCAAACAGATGGCCGGAGAACGGATCCTTCTTCAGCGTGTCCTGCGCCTGCATTGCGAGCCCATCCATGCCTTTGCGCATGTCGGTGTAACCGAGCGCGAGGCGCACCTTCACGCCTGCAGGAACGAACATCATGATGCTGTCTCCCCTCTTTTGATCTGCGCCCGCACCGTATCCGGATCGCTGTCGGCGGGAGCGAAGACACGCCGTCCGTCAGCGAGGTCGACAGCCATCATGCCCTCTGGTGGACGCACCAGATCACGCAGGGCGTGTGCGGGGCGGGTATGTCGTCGCGCAGCACGACACGGGCGAGCCTGTAGCGCTTCCTTTGCGCAATGCCGAACTGTGCGCGCCAGCGGAACAGCAGCCCGGTGGCGATCCCATGCTTGCGGGCAACGGCAGAGACCTTGGCGCCCGGCAGCTCGGTTTCCTTGGTGATCGCGAGCTTTTCCTTGTCGCTGAAGAAGCGGCGAACCGGTGCCGGCGGCGCCGCCGGAGTAAGCCCCCGGTGACGGCCGCCTTGCGTCGGCAGTGAGGCTTCGCGAAGCCATAGGACTAGTCCTGGAGCTAGTCCTATGGCCAAAGCGGAAGTGGAAGTGATCACATCGGAGCGGCGACGGCGGCATTGGTCACGGGCGGACAAGGAGCGCGTCGTCGCTGCAGCGTTGCAGCCAGGCGCGACGATCCTGGGTGTGGCGCGTGCGTTCGGGGTGCATTCCAGTCAGGTGTTCCGCTGGCGCCAGCAGCTGTGTGGGAAGGAGGCGCCGCCGCTCGGCTTTGCCGCGGTCACGATCGCCGCCGATCCGCACGTGGCAACAGCCCGCACGCAAGGGCTGATCGAGGTCGAGATCGCGGCGGAGACGAAGATCCGGATCAGCGGCTCGGTGGATGCCGCGGTAGTGACGGCGTTGATCGCTGCACTCCGGGCGGGCTCGCGATGACGATCCCGATTCCCTCCGGCACCCAGGTCTGGCTGGCGACCGGGCCATACTGATATGCGCAAGGGCTTCGATGGTCTGGCGCTGCTGGTCCAGGAGACGCTGAAGCGCGATCCGCATGGCGGCCATTTGTTCGTGTTCCGTGGCAGAAGCGGCGGTCTGATCAAGGTGCTGTGGCACGACGGCCAGGGCATGTGCCTGTTCGCCAAGCGGCTGGAGCGCGGCCGCTTCATCTGGCCACAGGCTGTGGACGGAGCGGTGAGGATCACGCCGGCACAGCTCGGCTATCTGCTCGAAGGCATCGACTGGCGGCATCCGCAGCGGACGTGGCGCCCGGAAGCTGTTGGTTGAGCGATTGAACGTAACGGCACTGATGCGTGCCGGGCGGAGCTGTGATTCCATCCTTGGCGATGATCACAGCCGATTCGCTCCCTGATGATGTCGCGACGCTGAAGGCGCTGGTGCTCGCCGGCCAGGCGGCGCAGCTCGCAGCGGAATCCAAGGCACGCAATCTCGAAGCCGAGGTCCGCGCCCGCACGCTGCTGATCGAGCAGATGAAGTTTACGATCGCCAAGCTCAAGCACGAACAGCACGGTCAATCCTCCGAGCGCGCCTCGGTGCTCGAGCAGCTCGAGCTCGAACTCGCCGACCTCGAGGAGGATGCATCGGAGGCCGAAGCCGATGCGCAGCTGGCAGCCGAACGCGCCAAGGCCGCGAAGATAGATGTGCGGCCATTCGAGCGGCGGCGTCCGGCGCGGCGGCCGCTGCCCGAGGATCTGCCGCGGGAGCGCATCGTGCATCCTGCACCGGCCCATTGCCGTGTTGCGGCGGCGACAGGCTGCGCAAGATCGGCGAGGACGTGACCGAGACGCTGGAGCTCGTGCCGCGGCAGTGGAAGGTGATCCAGCATATCCGTGAGAAGTTCTCCTGCCGCGCCTGCGAGGCGATCAGCCAGCCGCCTGCGCCGTTCCATCCGATCTCGCGCGGGCGCGCTGGACCGCGTCTGCTCGCGCACATCCTGTTCGCCAAATACGGCTTGCACCTGCCCCTCAACCGGCAGAGCACGACGTATGCGCATGAAGGTGTGATGCTGGACGTCTCCACGCTGGCCGATTGGGTCGGCGCGACGGCGGCGACATTGATGCCGCTGGTCGAGGCGATCAAGGCGCATGTCCTCGCTGCCGAGCGCATCCATGCCGACGACACCACGGTGCCGGTTCTTGCCAAGGGCAAGACGCGCACGGGGCGCGTATGGACCTATGTCCGCGACGATCGTCCCTTCGCCGGCCACGCGCCGCCGGCCGCCCTGTTCTTCTACTCGCCCGACCGCTCCGGCACCCATCCAGAGGCGCATCTTGCGACCTATGCCGGACCGATGCAGGCGGATGCCTATGCCGGCTTCAACAGGCTCTACGATCCATCGCGCAAGCCGAGCCCGATCATCGAGGTCGGCTGTTGGGCGCATGCACGGCGCAAGTTCTTCGAGATCGCACGGCTGAAGAAGGCGCCGATCGCGATCGAAGCGATCGCGAAGATCGACGCTCTGTTTGCGATCGAGCGCGAGATCAACGGCCTGCCGGCCCACGAGCGCAAAGCCCTGCGCGACGCACGCAGCCGCCCGCTGGTCGATGAGCTTCATACCTTCCTGCACGTGCGCCGCGCCAAGCTCTCCGGCAAGAGCGAGACCGCCAAGGCGATCGACTACAGCCTCAAGCGCTGGGAGGTGTTCACGCGCTTCATCGACGACGGCCGACTGTGCATGACCAACAATGCTGCCGAACGCGAACTGCGCGCCGTGGCCCTCGGCCGCAAGAACTGGACCTTCGCTGGCTCCGACGATGGCGGCCGCCGTGCCGCCGCCATCTACACCCTGATCCAGACCGCCAAGCTCAACGGCATCGATCCGCAAGCATGGCTCGCCGACGTGCTCGCCCGGCTGCCAGATTATCCGGCCAACAGGCTCGCAGACCTGCTGCCCTGGAACTGGAAGCACCCCGCCATCCCTGCCGCTGCTTGATCGCCCCGATCAACGTGCATCCGCGCGGGCTACGCCGCCTGTGGTCTTCGCCGAATGCGTACCCGCCGGATCGCCGATTTCGGCGGCTGTCAAGCGGCGTTCGGACTGTGAGTTCCTAGCACTAGTGCTAACGGCGGGACGGGCGGAGGGATGAAGATGGGCACGCAAGTCGATAGTGACCGCGCCGGCGGCCAGTTGGTCGCGCCATTTGCGCAGCGAATGCGGCGACAGCTGCATCGCCGAGGCGTAGGCGCGGAGCTCCATTCCGCTCCAGTTCAGTGCCTCGACATGCATCGCCCAGAATGCCTGGGACGCCCGATTGCGGACATCCGAGGTGACCGTGAACCTGCGCTGCTTCTGCTTTCGTAGCGCCTTTTCCCGCTCGTCCCGGGCGCGCTCGCGGCGCAATTCCGTCTGATATTTCTCGAGCTTAAGCGCAGTCTCATTGCCGGCCAGCCGCTTCAGCCAGCGCCGCAGAGTGTTCTCGGTCAGACGTTGTTGCTGGCAGTATTTGCGGATCCCGAGGCCGCTCCGACGCCACGCTTCGATGTGCAGCGACCACCATTCGCGGCGCGCTCTGTTCTCGAAATGTTTGGATCCCACCGGAGATTCTCCACAGCAGCAGAGAGCCCGAAATGGAACGACAAGACACGAGGGGGAAGGTGTGCAGAGACCGGACGGCTACGGGGAGACGGTCTAGGGCAAGATAAAAGCGGCTCGCCGGTTGAACACCAAGCCATTGACATGGCTTGTGTTCAGCCGTGCCGGTCGGTCGGAGGGCGTGCCGCTGTTGAGATTTTTGCCAGCAAAGTCAAAGATCATTTCGGCACTGATCGTGCTGTAGCGAACTCTGGCGAAAGCCTCGGATCATTCCGCGCCCACCTCAGAATCCGCTACGCTGTTTGCGCTGGCGGATGAAGCCCTATCGCGGCCGTTGCCTGAGGTTCTATGCTGACGCATTCCGCCCGGAGCAGGCGCGTGAGCCGTCTTATCCGATGCCTCGGATCTCGCGTTAGGTGGTGTCGTTGTTGCCGACTTCGGCCTGCTGCTTGGTCGCATCGACCTCCGATCCTCGCCGCTCCAGCCAGAAGCCAGGTGCCTGATACCAGACCCGCTCGGACTCTGCGGATGATGGAATGCTGCGGTGGAGTGCTTGGATCGGAATATTCATCATCGGCGAGTTCGCGAGGGCGCTCTTCGGCTGGCGGCTGGCGTCCTCATCGCGGCCGTTTGTGCAGGGATAGATGCTGACCCCGCCGATCGACGAGGCCTCGAAGGAGGCACCGCGGCGGACCACGCGCAGCAGGAATCCGGACCAATCTTCGCTGGTCAGCGGGAGCAGCAGCCGCCCGTTCTCGGCGAGGCCATCCAGCCATTGCGGAGCGGGGTGCGTGCAGCCTGCGAACACGATAACGACGTCATGGTCGCTCGCGTCGGCATGGACATCCCGGCCGTCGCCCGAGATCACCTGGACCTGCGGCCAGCCCTTCAGGTTGGTGCGGGCTCGGGCGGCGAGAGCCGGGTCGACTTCCACCGCCGTCACCCGCCCGGAGGGCCCGACGATTTCGGCGAGCACGGCTGAGTAGTAGCCGCTGCCCGCTCCGATCTGCAGCACGCGCTCACCACGGGCGATATCGAGGTGCTCGAAATTGCGCGCCCAAAAGCTCGGCATCCCATTGTTGAGCTTCCGGCTCAGGTCGATCGAGACAAGGACGTCGTGATAGAGCCAACTCGGATCGTCGTCCGGGGTGATGAACGGCTCCCGGTATGGGTATGGGATGATCCACCAGGGACCTGGGCCGAGGAACGCCTCTCGCGGGACGGCGCTGAAGGCTTCGACGATATGTGGGTTGCGCAGAATAGGCGTTTTGCAGCGTAGGTCGTCGGCATACCAGCGGCGTGCTTTTGCGATCTGATCCACAGTCCTCTCCTCTCAGCATGAAGAGGATGCGGATCTCGGATCGGTCGCGCGGACACGGCGCAAAATTTTTCCCGAGGCTGTCCGCAACGGATCTGCTCGGCCGCATAATAGGGGTGATGGAACGATCGATTGGCACCCCTGGAGTTGGCTCGAACGCTGGTCGCACCGTCGCCGATGCGGCGGCGGCGATCGAGGCTTTGTCTGAGACCGATCTGGTGCGGCTGAAAGCTCTGGCGCAATTGTGGAGCCGCGGGCTGCCCGGAGGGATCGGCTGGACCGACGTGCTGCATGAGGCCATCCTCCGCGTTCTCGACGGATCGCGGGTCTGGCCGCTGGGTGTGCCGATCCTGGCTTTCTTGTCCGGCGTCATGCGCAGCCTCTGCGACGACTATTGGCGGCGCGTTCGGAGCGAGCAACGGCTACTGGTCAGCCGCGATGATCCCGGCCAGCACGGCGTCGCGAGCGATCCCGTTGACGAACTGGCCGATCCCGAACGCGTGGCTGTGGCGGTCGTAGGGCTCGCCGAGGTGTTTCGGCTGTTTGCAGGAGATCCGGTCGTGTTGCAGATCATCGACGGGCTGGCCAACGGCCTCACGGCCAGGGACATCTGCCGGGCGTATGGCATCTCGGCTATCGATTACGATACTGCGCGGCGGCGAATGCGGCGCGCGCTGCTCCGGCACCAACGAAATTGGAGCACGCCATGACACGTTGGCACCCCCGTCTCGAACTCGCGCGCCTGCTCCAGGCGCTCAGCGATGACGTCATTGCGGCTACTGACGAGGAGCTGCGGGAGATCCAGGGACGCGCCCTGGCCGGCACGGCACGGCAGGTCAGGCGTCTCGTCAAGGCGGCCCAGGCGGCCGAGGGCGGCGGGTCCCGCATTGTGAGCTCTAGCGATCCAGAACGCGGCCTGGAGCCTGTCCTATCACATCACAATCGGCACTGATTGGGTGGGAGAAGACCTGGAAGAAAAGGGGAGCCGGTCTCTCTGAGCGACAGTCGGCTGAGCAGGGGCGGCCGGTTTGGGGGACAGCATGCGGTCCATGGCAAGCCTCGCACTGGCAACGCTCATCGTGGTTGACGTCTCTCGCGTTGCATAGACATCCGCGACCTGTCGATCGCATGGCGGCGTAGCACAGCGAAGACTCGGCGATATGCGAGTCCGGAGTTGCTGTGGCACAATCGACCTATGTCGCCGTGCGGCCGTTGCCCGAGTGAATTGCGCGCTCCGACCAATGCGAGGTCCTGCAAGCTCCTGAACGGGGCGTATCCTCCCGTGAGCTTCGCACGCCGTTCCATAGGGGCAGGGAGCCGTCGTGCGGCTCAAGTTCGCGCCGATCTGCATGAGTTCATCCGGACGGTCACCCGCCCGTGACCATCGTCCGTCGCGTGCACAGGGTGCAATTCACCATCGTCCCGAACGCGGTCTTCGCGGATACCCGCCTCTCTGTCGAGGCCAAGGGCGTTCTCGGCTATCTATTGTCGCGTCCTCACAAGTGGCACGTCCGCCTCGATCATATCGGGCGAACCCTCCTCGTCGGCCGCAAGAAGCTGCAGCGCATCTTCCGAGAGTTGATCGCCGCCGGCTACGTCACCCGCGAAGCGCAACGAATTGTCGACGGACATCGGTTCGGTGAGATTGATTACGTCGTCCGTGACGTGCCGGCGCCTGTGGATAAGTCGGCGCGTCCGCGGGGTCGAAAGGGACTTGCGGCTCCGCGGGTCCAAAAGGGACCTGCGTATAAAGACTCACCGCGGGGCCCTGAGGGACCTGCCTATAAAGAACTATGTAAAAACAGATCTGATCTGCTGGGATCCCGCGCTGTTGATGGTCGGCCGGGTGTCGTCGGCGTGACTCACGATGAGATGGTCGATCTCCAGGATGACGCCCGCCTTGATCCGGGAATTGTCGCGCTCTTTGACGACGTTGCTGAAGGTTGGGAATTGATCGCCGCGCTTCCGGACCCAGCACGGGACGACTTGCGTCAACGCTACCGGCGGGGCGAGCTCGACCGGTTTGCGATCATGGAGCTCCGGATCCGATACCGACATTTGCTCGGTGGCGGTCGGCCGAAAGGCAGGTAAGCAATCGGGCTGTCGCGGGGCGCCCAGATTGTGCTGGGTGCAGTGACGTGACGAAGCTCCAAACCGTTGTGGGAGCCGGCGGGGCGGTCCAGGCTGCCAAACCGGAAGCTATGCCGTGCATCTTCCTGATCTCTGGCTCCTCCTGAACATGCGCTGCAAGGCCCAGAGCGGGCGCAGGAGACAGACGCAAATGGATCGGCCACTCTTTTGCAGCGATCTCCTTTGAGGCACTCCAAAGGCGTCCGGAAGGATTTGGAGAGCTGTGGAACCGAAAGCGCAGCAAAAGGGGGGCAGCAGTCGCCACACGATGTTGACACTGCGGCTGCCCTTTTCTCGGTCGTGGCATCCGCGCTTCGCTGCCAGTTCAGTTCAGTCAGGATTCTCAACTAACCCAATTGTACGACATAGCGTCCGAAACTCCGCCTGAGGGACTTCGGACGTTGCCAAGCATACGCCTAGCCTTCATCCGTCGGATCTGCGTGCCTGCTATGTCGTCGCGGCAATCAAATGAAGCGAGACCACCCCGAGATGCCAAAGCGCGAACCGATGCTTCGAAACGCTGCGGACAAGCTCTGCCTCACCGTTCCTGAGGCTGCGGTACTATCTTCGCTCGGCCAAACGTCCCTTTACAAGGCCATCAAAGAAGGGCGGCTGCGAATCCGAAAGTATGGCACGCGGACGATCATCACGCGCGCAGATCTGGCATCCTTCTTGGAGAGCCTGCCCGAGGCGACCAAGCAGCCCGAGCGGTGACATCCTCGTCGGGGCAGGAGATAGCTTGAACTTCAGGCGACCTTCATCGGGTGCACATTGCTCTTTGGTGGTTGCGTCGCGAAGTCCGCGAATGTCTGCATCACATGCAGTCGCTTCTTCAGGGCCTCGCCGCGCTTATAGGCCTTTTCGGCATCATCGCCCGTGATGTGGTGCAGGCAATGCTCGACGATTTCCTCCTCGAAGTGGGTCTGCTCCTGCGCCCAGGTTCGAAACGTCGTGCGGAAGCCGTGCACAGTCAGGGAGTCGTCTCCGGTGAGCTCCTTGAGATATTTGAGCATCGTCATGTTGCTCATCGGTCGCTTCAGACTGCGGCCGGGAAACACGAATTCGTCATTGACGCGGCTCTCATAAGCCTCGCGCAAATAGGTCAGCGTCTGCCGGGGCAACGGCGTGCGCTTCAGCCGCTCGTTCTTGGTGCCGAGAAAGCCAAGATCCCAGATTCCGTTATCGAGATCGAGTTGCGCCCAGCGCATGGTCTGAACTTCGGCGGTTCGTCCCAGGGTCAGGATGATGACCTCGAGCGCCCGCGCGCTTTGCGTCGAGATGGCGCTGAGCTTGTGCATGAACGCCGGCAGGTCCTGGTAGTCCATCGCCTTGTGGCCGCCCCGTATCGTGCCACGCCGCCGCTGCCTGGGCATGATCGGTTGCAGTCGGCTGGCCCAATCAGCGGGGTTGTCTTTCGGTCGCAGGTTGTGGGCGATCGCCGCGTCAAGAATCTTCTTGATGATCTGGCGTGCGGAGCGGGAGGTCTCAGGCTGCTGCCAGATCGGCATGAGCACGTTGACGACATGGGCAGTTTCGATCTCGTGGACCCAGTGCTTGTGGAGCGGGCGGCAGATGACTTGCACGATGCGCTTTAGCTTTGCTTTGGCGGCCTTGTGCCTCATGCCGGTCTCGTAGGTGCGCCGCCATTCCTCTGCGAATTCGCCGAACTGGCGCGATCCCTGGGTGCGGCGTTTCTCTACGTCACGGTGCTCTCGCGGATCGGTCCCCTTGGCCAGCAGCCGCAGAGCGTCAATCGCCTTGTCCCTGGCCTCGCACAGCTTCAGGCCGGTTTCCTTGGCCGAACCAAAACCCATCTTCTTGACGATGCCGTTGCGCTGGTAGCGGAACGCCCAGCGGCGGCCGCCGCTTGGGGTGACGATCAAATAGAGGTTGTTGCCGCACGGGTATTCGCCGGGCCCGACGGAGAGATAGTTCTTGGCGGTGATCTCGGGCTTCTGAGTTAGAAACTGCATGGGAGATTCGAACTCCTGTCCCTCGCTGAAAAATGCAGCGTTTCAGGTGAGGGGGATTCTAACTCAGATCGAGGGATGGCCAAATGGACGGTCTGGCGGAGCTCGCCGACGACCGCCGATGGTACGCTGCAGTCACCGAAAGCGCGAAAAATCACGATCTGACAAGCACTTATCGTGCGCTTCGGTGATGATCGGCGATGGCGGATGAAGGGGGGCGAAGACGGGCCTGGCGCGCTCGGAAGGATTCGAACCTCCGACCCTCGGAATCGAAATCCGATGCTCTATCCAGCTGAGCTACGAGCGCTTGTCGGCGGGACCAGTCCCGACGGTGTCGGGATAGCAGACTCGGACCGGCAAGGCCAGCCTTGGTCAGCCAAGCCTTGTTCAGGCCAGCCTGGGGCAGGCCGGCACTGAATCCGTCAGAAGCAGGGATGGCGGCGGCGGTCCTGGCCGAGATAGGCGGCGGCACTCTGATAGCAGTGGTTGGTCGACGGACCATCGTAGAACGCGAACGTGCCGGGCAGCGGGCCGGGGCCGTAATTGTGCAAAAAGCTGATCGCATAGGGCAGCCCGTGGTGATGGTGGTGCCTATGGTGCCGATGGTGGTGGCGCGCCTCCGACGAGACCGGAACCAGGGCGGCCGCGGCCACGATCAGGGCGGCAGCGAATGATGCGAGCTTGCTCATGTCTTTTCTCCGAAGAAGGCGCTAAGACCAGCCAGTTGTACGGTAATCTAACCCCGAAAGGACGGCGGGGAGGCGGAAAAGCGCCGTGGTTTGCCAAATTTTCGGCTTTTTCCGCATGCTTAACGAATTGATGACAAGGTCGACGCAATGCGCCGTGCATCGACCTTGTTCGTCTTGCCGCGACGTCGCCCAGATCACACCGGGTTTCCCGTCCAGTTCATGAACCGCCTGATCCCATTGGTCGTGCTCCTGCTGATGGCCGCCGCACCGGCGCGCGCCGACTTGCACATCACCCGCGATCATGGCGGCTACATCGAAGAATACAAAGCGAAATACCAGCACATCCGGGACACGCGCCAGCGCGTGATCATCGACGGCATCTGCAACTCGGCCTGCACGCTGGTGTTCGGCATCGTGCCGATGAACAAGATCTGCGTCACGCCAAAGGCGAGCCTCGGCTTTCACCAGGCCTATTACGACAAGGCCTTCACCTTCGGCATCAAGGTCACGAGCATGGAGGGGACCTCGGAGCTGATGTCCTATTATCCGGATACGGTGAAGGATTGGATCCGCCGCAATGGCGGTCTCACCACCGAGATGAAGCGGATCAAGAACGGCATCGAGCTCTGGAAGATCGTCGATCCCTGTCCCGATGCGTGGTGAGCCTGATCCGGTCATGGTGTGATCACGGCTCGGCTTCTGTCTCCCTCGTTTCGAAATAAGCCTTCGGAATAAGCTAAGGCACCAGCAGCAAATATGTTCCACGACGACGGGCAGAGCAGGCGCTCCATCCGTGCGCGGGGGCCGTCCTGTCCGCCTTCACAGCCGGACGACAAATCACGAAACAATCCAGCGCCAGATCGTCCCCACTACCGGGCACTGGATTGTTTCGCCGAGACCTTCAACAAGGCAGCTCAGTTGCCTTCGGTCCCGAACCAGTCAGGCTCAGCGCTTGGCCTTCTTCGTCTTCTTGGCCGCTTTCTTGGTGGCCTTCTTGGCCGCCTTCTTCGCAGTCTTCTTGGCGGCCTTCTTCACGGTCTTCTTGGCCGACTTCTTGGTCGCGACCTTCTTGGCCTTGGCGGCGGACCGCTTCGGTGCGGCCTTTTTCGAGGTCTTCTTCGACGTCTTCTTGGCGGCGCGCCTGGCCTTCGGTGCCGTCGTGGCCACCGGATCCTTCGGCGCCTCGGCGGGCATGCTCGTCTCGGTCATGGTCGGGTCAGAGAGAGGTGTGTCGTCCATATCGGTCCCCCGATTTGTTGGAAACCCTGCGACGATAGCTGGATTCTCTCTGCTGTCAAAGCGCACCCCAACTAATCACTTGTGCGCAAGCTCGCATAGGCCGCAAGCGCGCGCTCGCGACCCTGCCGGTGTTCGATCATCGGCGCCGGGTAGGAGCGGCCGAGTGCGACGCCGGCCTCCGCGAGTTCGAGCGGCTTGGCCGCCCAGGGCTGGTGGATCAGCCCGGCGGGCAGGCGCGCCAGTTCCGGCACCCAGCGCCGCACATAGGCCCCGCTGCAATCGAACTTTTCGCCCTGCAGCACCGGATTGAAGACGCGGAAATAAGGGGCTGCGTCGGCGCCCGAGCCCGCCACCCATTGCCAGCTGGCCGGATTGCTGCCGGCATCCGCGTCGACCAAAGTGTCCCAGAACCATTGCTCGCCACAGCGCCAGTCGATCAGGAGATGCTTGACCAGCAGCGAGGCGGCGACCATGCGGACGCGGTTGTGCATGCTGCCGGTGTGCCATAGCTCGCGCATGCCGGCATCGACGATCGGGTAGCCGGTCTGCCCGCGCTGCCAGGCCCGCAGCGCCGTCTCGTCGTGAGCCCA
Source organism: Bradyrhizobium sp. HKCCYLS20291 (assembly GCF_051167715.1). Classification (NCBI taxonomy): domain Bacteria; kingdom Pseudomonadati; phylum Pseudomonadota; class Alphaproteobacteria; order Hyphomicrobiales; family Nitrobacteraceae; genus Bradyrhizobium; species Bradyrhizobium sp. HKCCYLS20291. Next base: position 286,045 of record NZ_JBNPTO010000006.1, read on the forward strand.
GGGGAACGCATCGAAGGACGGCTGCAGGTTGCGGGTCGCGAGATCCGGGTTGTTGTAGAGCAGGTGACGGCTGAACTCGCGCCAGCCGAGCTCGCTCAGAAACTTGTCGATCCCCGGCGCCGACGCCGGGCTCTCCTCGGCGGCGAAGCGCGCCGCGTGCCAGATCTGGCGCGGGCTGATTTCGCCGAACCGCAGATGTGGCGACAGGCGCGACGTGGCGTCGATGTCCGGCCGGTCACGGTCCGCGGCATAGGTCCGCACGGCCGCCTCGAGAAACTGCGCGAGCCGCTGCTGGGCTGCGCGCTCGCCGGCCCGCCATGTCGTGCGCAGGCCGCCCGCCCAGTCGGGCCTGGTCGGCTCCAGGGCGAGCTCATCGATGGTTAGGCTCGAAACGGCCGGCGGTGATGACAGCCTGGAAGGCGCCGGCAGCGGCTTCGGCGGGTGGCCCAGGGCGAGCACGCGCTTCCAGAACGGTGTGAACACGCGTGGGCCGCGTCCGTCCTTGCCGCGCAACTCGGCCGGATCGACCAGCAGGTCATCGGGAAAAATGCGTGACGTGACGCCGATCTCGCCGAGCGCCGCCTCAACGTCCGCCGCCACGGCGCGGGGTCCCGCCTGCGCGACATCGTTCCAATACACCGCGCTCGCCTTGGTCTGACGCGCCAGTTCCCCGAGCACCTTGGCCGCCGGCCCCTGGCGGATCACCAACTCGGCGCCGCGGCTGTGCAGCTCGGCCTGAAGTGCACGCAGCGATTGCGCCAGCCACCACCGCGTCGCGCCGCCGAGCGGGCGCACCCCAGAGCTCTCCTGATCGAGGACGTAGCTAAACACAACGGGACCGCCACGTGCCGCAGCGGTATGCAACGCGGGGTGGTCAGAAAGCCGCAGGCTCTCGCGAAACCATACGATGATAGGGCTTGGTGCCATGCTTAGGTATCTTGTTGCCGTTTTTCATGGGGGTGCCCGTATTTTCCGCACAGGAAAATAATCGGTTGGAAACCAAGTACGGGCAGTTTGAGAATCAGTTGCACTCCCTGGAAGGTTTTACGACGTGGCCATCAAACTGAAGCTCGGCACCAAGGCGCTGATCGGCGCCGCGGTCGTGATTGCCGTCAACACGGCTCTCGTGGTTGGCGCGGCCTACTGGTCGCTCACCTCCGATTTCGGTGAGCGGGCCAAGCGCGACATCGAAGGCAATCTGCGCACCTTCGCGCTGACATTCGCCGAGACGTTCAAGGATGCCAAGGTCGGTGTGCAGAACGGCGCCGTCACCCGCATCGAGATTTCCACGATCCCCGACATCAAGGACCATGCGCTCGTCGATCGCGCGGTCTCCTATGTCGGCGGCAGCGCCACCTTGTTCATGGTCGACGACAACGGCCAGTTCGTGCGCCGGTCGACCAACGTCAAGAAGGAGAACGGGGACCGCGCCGTCGGCACCCAGCTTGCGGCCGACCATCCGGCGCAGGCGTTGCTGCGACGAGGCGAGGCCTATAAGGGGCCGGCGACGCTGTTCGGCAAACCGTTCATGACCGCCTATTTCCCGGTGACGAACTTGGCGGGCAAGGTGATCGGCATCCTCTATGTCGGCGTGCCCATGGCCGAGCTCGACGCCATGCTCGCGCAGGTGATGCAGACCATGATCGTTGCGGCCGCGATTGCCGCGCTCCTCGTGCTCGCCCTGACGATGCTGGCGGTTCGGCGCGTCACAAAACCCCTGAGCGACGTGACGCAGGCGGTGACAGCGATCGCGCAAGGCGGGGAAAATGTCGAGATCCCGGCCGACGAGCGCGGCGACGAGATCGGCGAGATCGCCCGCAGCCTGGTCGTGTTCCGCAGTGCTGCCGGTGAGCGGCGGCGGATGCGCGAGGAGCAGGTCGCGAATGCAACGGCGGCCATCGAGCAGCGCAAGGCCGAAATGCAGCGCTTCGTGGATTCGTTCCAGTCCAGCATCGGCGGCATCATCGAGAACGTGCTGAGCTCGTCGAGCGAGTTCGAGCGTGAGGCGCGCCAGCTGACGCAGACCGCACGCACCACCGCCGACCTCTCCGGCCATTCGGCCGGCGCCTCGGAGACCGCCTCCGAGCACGTCCGCACCGCAGCGGTCGCCTCGGACGAACTGTCCGGCTCGATCACCGAGATCATCCGTCGGGTGCAGGAGTCGAACGCCATCGCAGCCGAGGCGGTCAATCAGGCCACCGCGACCGACCAGCGCATCAAGGAACTGTCCGACGCCGGCAACCGCATCGGCGACGTCGTCAAGCTGATCACCTCGATCGCCGAGCAGACCAACCTGCTGGCGCTGAACGCCACCATCGAGGCCGCCCGCGCCGGCGATGCCGGCCGCGGCTTTGCGGTCGTCGCCCAGGAGGTCAAGACGCTGGCCGGCCAGACCGCCAAGGCGACCGAGGAGATCTCCAGCCAGATCGCCAACATGCAGACGGTGACGCAGGAATCGGTCGATGCCATCAAGGCGATCGGCTCGACCATCGAGCGCATCAACGGAATCGCGGCCTCGATCTCGGCCGCGGTCGAGCAGCAGCGCGCCGCCACCCAGAACATCACCCAGAGCGTTCGCTCGGCGGCGAGCGGCACCGCTGAAGTCGTCATCAACATCCGCAGCGCGGCGCGCGGGGCGGGTGAGACCGGCGAAAGCTCCAACCGGATGTTTGCGTCCGCCCAGGCGCTGTCGAGCGAGAGCTTGCGGTTGAAGGCCGAGGTGCAGAAGTTCCTCGACGGAATGCGCGCCGCCTGATGCGGCCGCCCCGATGGCGCTGGTCATCCGGGTCCGTGCTGCTTCGTGATTCCGGGGCGCCCGAAGCGCGAGCCCGGAATCCATAACCACGACCGGCAATCGTGTTGAAGAACGATGCCACGAGCATCTCGCCAAGCCACGACCGCTCGTGGCTATGGATTCCGGGCTCATTCGCGCGGCTTCAAAACGGCTGCGCCGTTTTGCGCGCGAATGCCCCGGAATGACGGCGTGGGGAGGGCTCGTCGACGTCACATGGATCACCCGTACAGCAATCGTGGCAGGATCGTCACGATGCCCGGGAACAGCGTGAGCAGCAGCACGAAGGCGATCATGATGATGAGATAGGGGGCGGTCACGCGGGCGATGTAGCCGAGACCGTCCTCCGTCAGGCCCTGGATCACGAACAGGTTGAAACCGACCGGCGGCGTGATCTGGGCCATCTCGACCGCGAGCACCAGGAAGATTCCGAACCAGACCTCGTCGAAGCCGGCGCCCTTCACGATCGGCAGCACGATCGGCAGGGTCATCACGATCATCGAGAAGCCGTCCAGGAAGCAGCCCAGGATCAGGTAGAACACGATCAGGGCTGAGATCAGCATGAAGGGCGACAGGCCGAGGCCCTTCACAAAGCTCGCGACCATCTGCGGAATACCGAGGAAGGCTGCGGCATTGCCAAGGATCGAGGCGCCGAGCACGATCAGCGCGATCATCGAGCAGGTGATCACCGAGCCGATCATCACGTCGCGCACCACCTGCTGCGACATCGCACCCTGGAAATAGGCCACCAGCGCCGCGCCGAGCACGCCGACTGCGGCGGCTTCCGAGGGCGTGGCGAGGCCGCCATACATCGAGCCGAGCACGCAGGCGATCAGGAACAGGGCAGGGGCGAGGTCCTTCAGCGCCGCGAAGCGCTCGGCCCATGGCACCTGTGACAGCTGCGCCTCCGCTTTCGGCACCATCGCGGGCTTCAGCGTGGTGTGCAGCATCACCCAGCCCATGAAGGTCGCGGCCAGCAGCAGCCCTGGGAGCACGCCGGCGGTGAACAGCTTCAGGATCGAGACGTCGCCGAGCACGCCGTAGATGATCATGATGTTGGACGGCGGGATCAGGAAGCCGAGCGTGCCGGCGCCGGCGAGAGAGCCGATCGCGATGTCGCGCGAGTAGCCACGCCGCAGCAGCTCATTCAGCGACATCCGGCCGATCACCTGGGTGGTCGCTGCCGACGAGCCGGAGATCGCAGCAAAGATGGTACAGCCGATGACGTTGACGTGGAGCAGACGGCCCGGCAGCAGGCCGGCCCAGGGCGCGAGCCCCTGAAAGAGCGAACGCGACAAGCGCGTCCGAAACAACAGCTCGCCCATCAGGATGAACAGCGGCAGCGCCAGCAGCTCCTGCGTGGTCAGGATGTTCCAGGCATATTGCGGAAGCAGCTTGTCGAGCGGGATCGAGCGGAACATCGCCAGCAGCAGAGTTGCGGTGAAGGCGAGCGTGAGCCCGATCCACAGGCCGCCGGCGAGCAGCGCGAACAGGATGGCGAACAGGGCGATGACTTCGATGGTCATGGGGCGAGGGTGTCCGCGGTGAGGGGAGCGGGCGGGAAAGGTGCTGCGCATGCCAGACGGCGACGAGCGTCGCGAACGGCGTCGCCGTGATGCGCGATGATGGTGCGGCGTAGGCGCTGTAACCTCGCCCCGCTTGCGGGGCCGCGACGAGCTTCGCTCGCGCTGAGAGCTCGGATTGCATCGTCAGATGCAATCCGGGTGAGGGGGTACAGCTCTTTCCACGTACACTTCCGGTGCGTCTGCCCCTCACCCCAACCCTCTCCCCGTGAAGAACGGGGAGAGGGAGCGCACCGCCTTCGGTGCGAGATCACGGACCTGGAATGAGATTGCTTCCTCATTCGACCGGCGACGCCTTCATGCGGTGATCCTCCAGCGGCAGGCCCAGCGCAGCCTGGATCGCGCGTGCCAGGAATTGCAGGGTCAGCAGCAGCATGCCGAAGGTGACGACGGCTTGCGGAAACCACAGCGGCGTGTCGCTCGAGGTCGATACCTGGCCGCGGATGAACGATCCCCACGCGAACTTCGTCATCGCCGAGGTGAGGAACGCCATGAAGGCGAAGCCTGCCGCGGCGGCCAGCACCTCCAGCGCGCGCTGCAGCGGCGCCGGCACGTTCTTCAACAGCAGCACGACGCGGATGTGGCCGCCGACCCGCAACGTCATGGCGGCGCCGAAGGTGAACGAGGCGGCCATCAGATAGGACGAGTATTCCCAGGCGATCGAGATCGTCGGCGGGAAGAACGGCAGCACGTTCGACAGCGCCCGCGTGATGACCTCCGCCAGCATCAGCGCTGTCAGCGTGAGCAGACAGCCGCCGCCGATCCAGCCATCGAGCCGGCCGAGCCGGTCGATGACGTCGAGCAGGATGCGCAGCGGCGCGGGCGCCGCTGCGTTGAGGCTCGCCCGATCGCCCGGCGACGGCTCCATCACGCCCTCAGCCACGCTTCATCTCGGCGAGATACGCCTTCACCGGAGCTTCGGCAGCCGGCACGCGCTTCAGGAAGGCCTCCATCTGCGGCGCGGTCTTGGCACGGATTTCCGTCATCATCGCATCCGAGACCGGCACCACCTCCATGCCGCCTTCCTTCAGCCGGTTGAGGCTGTCGACGTCGGCCTTGACCGAGTTGGCCCAGAAGGTCGGCTCCATCTTGGCGGCGATGTCGGCGATGATCTTCTGCTGCTCGGGCGTCAGCGCTTTCCAGGAGTCGAGGTTGACGTTGAGCATCTGCGACGACCACACATGGTTGGTCGGGTAGACGTATTTGAGGAACTCCCAGAACTTGCCGTCGACACCCGAAACCGACGAGGTCGAGACGCCGGCGACCGCGCCAGAGGCCAGCGCCGGGATCGTCTCGCCCCAGGGGATCATCACCGCGGCCATGCCGATCGCGTTGAGCATGTCGACCGCGTTCTTGTCGGGCACGCGGATCTTGATGTTCTTCAAGCCCGCGACGTCCGATGTCTTGACCTTCAGATGCAGGTACTGCGTCGGCCACGGCACGATGTAGAGGATCTTCTGGTTGTTGCGTGCGGCGATCTTGTCGTATTCGGGCCGGACGTATTTGTGCAGAGCCTTGACCTCGTCGATCGAGCCGGCGAGGAACGGAATGCTCTCGACGCCCATGAACGGCTCGTCGCCGACCTGCTGGATGTTGAGCACGTCCGCCAGCGGCACCAGGCCATCGCGAATGGCGCGCAGATGCTCGGGGCCCTTGAAGCCGAGCTGGCCGCCGGCCTTCACGGTGATGTTGACGGCGCCGCCCGTCTGCTTCTTCACCTCCTCGGCAAAGGCCATCGCGTTCTGGGTATGGAAGTTGCCCTCCGGCCAGACCGTCGACATGTCCCAGTTGGTCGTGGCGGCCCGCGCTCCGGTCGAGAGCTGGGTGCCGGCGAGCAGGGTGGCTGCCCCTGCCGTGAACGTCCGTCGTGTGATCATCGGTGTCTCCGGTTGGTTGTGATGCGAGGGGGAAAATTCACGCCTGTTAGTTGGATCCCGGCTGGCGTCGCGAAGGCAGTGCGCTCCCTCTCCCCGTTCATACGGGGAGAGGGTTGGGGTGAGGGGCAGCCACGCCCACCAGACTCGCGGAGAGAGCCCCTCACCCAGATTGCATCTGCGATGCAATCCGGCCTCTCCCCGCAGGCGGGGAGTGCCGCGCGATGTGGACTCAATCGAGCATCCGCAACAGAGAGGAGCATCATCACCGCGCCTGTCCGTAGAGCTTTGCCGCATTGTCCGCCGACACCAGCCCGCTCTCGACGTCGCTCTGCACCAGCTCGGTCGCACGTTCCCGGGGATCACCAATGCCCGCACCGCCCGGCGTCAGCACCACCAGCCGATCGTCCGGCGGCACGGTCTGAAAACCCTTGCCGCGCAGCTTCTGGCCCGATGCGAGGCCGACATAGCCGGCCTCGCCATTATGGCCGCCGTCGCGGCCGCGGGGCGGGTGGTCGATGCGGTCGAAGGCGGCGAGGATGTCGAATGGCGCATCGACGCCGCTGCCGACCTCGATGATCTGGCCAAGGCCGCCGCGGGTGCGCCCGGCTCCGCCGGAGTCCGGCCGCAGCTCCTTGCGCCAGAAGATCAGCGGCGTCTGCGTCTCGGCGATCTCGACCGGCGTGCCGCGCACGCCGCTAGGGTAGGCGGTGGCCGACAGTCCGTCCTTGTCGAAGCGCGCGCCGGTGCCGCCGTTCGAGGTCACCGCCATCGAGAACCCGTAATTGCCGCCGGCGCCGGAGCGGGTCTGGCCGCGGACGTTCAGATTCCACAGGCACGACGTGCCTTCGGCTGGCACACGCTCCGGGATGATCTGGCGCAGGCAGCCGAACACGACGTCGGGCAGCATCTGGCCGATGACATGGCGCGAGGCGACCGGCGCGGGTTTTGGCGCATTGAGGATCGCGCCCGACGGCGCCGACACCGTCAGCGGCGACAGCGAGCCGGCATTGTTGGGGATCGCGGACGCCACGACGCAGCCGAGGCCGAACACGGTGTAGGCCGTGGTGTAGGACAAAGGCACGTTGATGCCGAACTTCGAGGCTTTCGACGTGCCGTCGAAGTCGACATGGATTCCCTCATCCGAGATCGTCAGCGCCGCCTTCAAGGTCACCGGCGCATCATAGCCATCGACCACCATCTCGTTGCGCCAGGTGCCTTTCGGCAGCTTGGCGATTTCGGCGAGAACAGCCTCGCGCGAGCGGTCGCAGACGTAGTCACCGAGCTCATCGAGCGAAGAGATGCCGAACTCGGTCATCATCTCGACCAGGCGCTGACAGCCGACATCGTTGCAGGCGGCGAGCGAATAGGTGTCGCCTTCGGTATCGACCGGCAGCCGCGTGTTCGCCCGGATCATCGCCATGAGCGTCTCGTTGACGACGCCCTGGTCGATCAGCTTCAGCATCGGAATGTACAAGCCCTCCATGAACACGTCGGTGCCATCGGGGCCGAAGCCGATGCCGCCGATGTCCATCAGATGGCTGGTGCAGGAAAACAACGCGACCGGCTGGCCGTCCTTGAAGCAGGGCGTGGTGACGACGAAATCGTTGAGATGACCGGTGCCCATCCAGGGATCGTTGGTGATGTAGGCATCACCAGGCTTCATCGTGTGAAGCGGGAAGTGGGCGATGAAGTGCTTCACCGACTCGGCCATCGAATTGACGTGACCCGGCGTTCCGGTGACGGCTTGCGCCAGCATGCGGCCCTTCAGATCGAACACGCCGGCGGAGAGGTCGCCGCATTCGCGCACGATCGGGCTGAAGGCGGTGCGCAGCAGCACCTGGGCCTGCTCCTCGACCACGGCGATCAGCCGGTGCCACATGATCTGCAGGTCGATCAGGCTGGTTTGTGACGCGCTCATGGTCAGGCCGCCTTCCGTTCCATGACGATGCTGCCCGCACCGTCGATATGCGCGTCGAAGCTGTTGGAGATGAAGGTCGAGGTCTCGTCCTCGGCGATCACTGCAGGTCCTGCGATCACCGCGCCCGGCGTCATTTGCTCGCGGCGATACAGCGGGATCTCGACGAAGCGGCCGGCGCGGCCATCGAAGAATTTGCGATGACCGGAGGCCGCGCCTGCCGGCTTGCGGATGACCTCGGCGATCCCTTCGGGCTGGCGGGCGTCGGTCGTCGCCAGCACCGACCAACTCAGCACCTCGATCGCAGCGCCTGGGATGGCGCGCTCGAACAGCGCGGCATAGCCAGCCTCGAAGGTCTTGCGCAGCGCAGGAAGGTCTTCGGTGGTCAGTGCCCGGTTCGGCAGCTCGACACTGATCTCGTGGCCCTGGCCGACATAGCGCATGAAGGCCGCGCGGCGCTCGCGCACCGGAGCACCGGCTGCGCCCGGCTCGACGAGAGCGCGGGCTTCATCGGCCATCTCCTGCAACAGAGTCGAGACGAGCGCCGTGTCGAAATCATCCAGCCGCGCATGGCGGCTGCGCACCAGCTCATAGGCGATCGGCGCGGCGAGGAAGCCGACCGCGGAGCCGACGCCGGCATTGGACGGCACGACCACCCTGGCGACGCCGATCTTCTCGGCAACGCGGGCGGCATGCAGCGGTGCGGCGCCGCCGAACGCGATCAGCGTGTGCTGGCCAATCACGGCACCGCGTTCGACGGCATGGACGCGCGCCGCGCTCGCCATGTTCTCGCAGACGACCTCGTGCACAGCATAGGCCGCGGTCTCCGCATCGAGGCCGAGCGGGGTACCGACGTCGTGGAGCAGGGCCTGCTTGGACAGTTCGGGATCGAGCTTGATGGTGCCGCCGGCGAACGCATCGGGGTCGATCATGCCGAGCGCGACGTCGGAATCTGTGACGGCCGGACGCCGACCGCCGCGGCCGTAGCACGCCGGGCCCGGTTCGGACGAGGCGCTCTCGGGGCCGACGGTGACGCGCTTCATCGCATCGATCCGCGCGATCGAGCCGCCGCCGGCGCCGATCTCGACCATCTCGATGACGGGAATGCGCACCGGCAGCCCCGAGCCTTTGAGGAAGCGTGCAGCGCGATCGACCTCGAACACGCGCGAACTCTCCGGCTCGAAATTCTCGATCAGGCAGATTTTTGCTGTCGTGCCGCCCATGTCGAACGACAGCACCTTGCGCTCACCGAGTCGCGCGGCAATTTGGCCGGCAAAGATTGCGCCGCCGGCGGGGCCGGATTCGACCAGGCGCACCGGGAAGCGGCGCGCGGTGTCGATCGAGGTGACGCCGCCGCCCGAGGTGACCAGATAGATCGTGCCGCGGAACTGCTCGATGCGCAGCGCCTGATCCATGCGGGCGAGATAGCTGTCCATCAGCGGCTGCACATAGGCATTGGCGACGGCGGTGGAGGTGCGCTCGTATTCCCGGATTTCGGGACACACGGCGGACGACAGTGTGATCGAGACGCCGGGCAGCTCCTCGGCCAGGATCTCGGCGGCACGCCGCTCATGCGCGGGATTGGCGTAGGCGTGCAGGAAGGCGACGGCGATGCTGGCGACGTCGAGCGCGCGCAGTTGCGGCGCGAGCGCGCGCATCGCCGCTTCGTCCAGCGGCAGCCTGACCTCGCCATGGGCATCGACGCGCTCGGGCACGGTAAAGCGCAGGCTGCGCGGCACCAGCGGCTTCGGCTTGTCGATCGCGAGATCGTACTGGTCGTAGCGGCTCTCAGTTCCAATATCCAGAACATCGCGGAAGCCCGACGTGGCGATCAGCGCGGTCCTGGCGCCGCGCCGCTCAATGATCGCGTTGGTCGCGAGCGTCGTGCCGTGGATGAAGACGTCGACGTCGGAGATGTGGGCCTTGGCATCGGCCAAAATGAGCCTGACGCCGTCGAGCACGGCCTGTTCGGGCTGCGTCGGCGTGGTCAGAAGCTTGCGCGTCCGGCGCTCCTGGCCGATGTCGAGAACGATGTCGGTGAACGTTCCGCCGATATCGACGGCCAGCCGGACTTCGGCTCCCTCAAGCATTCGATGGTCTCCGCAAGCGACGAATTGATGTGCGATTTGAGCAAGTCCCATGCCATTGCGCCAGCGGAGATGCGTCTTGCTGCTCTGCGAATTTGCGATGCGGACTTGAGGTCGTGATGTCGTGCGAGCTCAACCTTGCTGATGGTCGTTGTATTTGTTCGGTGGCGGCATCGACTTGACTTCGCGTCGCGCGCTTCGGTGCCAATGATACTCCCCGCCGTCGTCCCGGCGAACGCCGGGACCCATAACCCCAGGGAGTGGTTCGGGGCAGGCACGTCGTTACACACCGTCCGTCTTATGTCCGCCGCGGAGTATGGGTCCCTGATCGGCGCCACGTCGCGCTGACGCGCGCCGTGGCTTGTCCGGGACGACAGCGGAGATTGGGACGCGCACGGCGCATCTCATGGACATGCGTAATCGGCCCCGCGGCACTCACGGCCCGAGCTCTGCGATCAGTTCACCCTCCGCAAACGAGAGGGTGCAGGGAATGCCGGGTGAGGGCCTCACCCATGGCCCGCCTGCGAAAAGAATGCAGGCGGCAGTACCACAGGTAAAGCCGGTCAACCGGCATTCCCTGCGCGGTGTCTTCACGCTTATACGCAGTCTCCCTGGTGCGCCGGGCTTGTTGGCCACCATGCCGCGACAACGCGCTGACGCGCATTGCGCGGGTGACACCAGCTTCGGGGTGTCAGGACGCTGCGACTTCACGTCCGCAACCATACCGGTCGTCTGCGCTTTCAGCGCGTCCGACATGACAGCGGCACCGCATCCCGCACCCGACGTTCGTGACGACGCGTACGTCCCTCTGCATGGGGCAGGACGACGCGGATCATACACCGTTTCTGCAAAAGCGAAAGAGAAATATTCTGCTTTGTCGAAATTGACCCGGGCCGTCTCGAGACAGGGGAGCCGCCGCGCGCGGCGCCTCAATCTTCCTGACGTGGCGTCTGCAGGGCTGCATAGACCACGCCGAGGACCAGGCTGTAGGCCTCGACCATGGCCAGCGAGAACAGCGCCGGGCCTGCACCGAGGCCGAGCGACAGGCCGAATGGCCCGAGGCCGATAGCTGGAAACAGCGCGATGCCGAGCAGCAGCCAGGCGGCAAGGCCGAGCAGGAAGCCCTTGGCGAGGCCGCTGCGTCCCGGCAGGCGGTGGAAGAAGTGCCCGAACAGCAGGCCGATGATGAAGGCGCCGTTGAGCTGCGAGAGCAGCCACAGCGGCGCCTGAACATGCGTCACGTCGAGCAACAGCGGCGAGAGCGTGTCGAGCAGCGCGGAGGAGGGATCGAACTGCGGCAGCACATGCAGCGCGGTCTTGAGCTGCATCAGGCCCATATGCGCCAGTGTTCCGCAGCCGGACGCCACCAGCGACGACCATATCCAGCGATAGCTGCGCTTCGTTCGCGTCGCGTCAACTCGCCGGTGGCGCATGACGGTTCCGTTGATCCTGCTCAATCAGCTGCGTTCGCTGCCCGCTTAGTTTGCACGAACTCATTGATGTCACGTCAAGGGAGTTCCACCATGCGAGCAGATCCACGCGCGTTGATCCTGGCCGCCGCAGTCGTGGCGGCGACCGCTGCACCATCCTTCGCCCAGCCGGGCGCGGGAGGACCGCCGGGCTGGGGCCCGGGCATGATGATGGGGCCGGGGATGATGGGCGGCCGGGGCTTCGGCTTCCTCTGCAATCCCCGCATGGCCGGATTTGCCGAATGGCGCCTGTCGCAGATCGAGAGCGCGATCAAGCCGAACGAGACGCAGCGGGCGCGGCTCGACGATCTCAAGGCGGCCTCGGCGAAGGCGGCCGATCTGATCACCAAGGACTGTTCGACGACGCCCCCCGCGAAGGCGACCGAACGTCTCGCATTCGCCGAGCAGCGCCTGGACGCGATGCAGCAGGCGATCAAGCTCGTGCGGCCGGCGTTCCAGGCGCTTTATGATTCGCTCGACGACAAGCAGAAGGCGGCCATGGATGCCAGCGGTCCACGCAACTGGGGCTGGCATCACTGGCACTGGCCGTGGGCCGAGGACTGACCGCCCGGGCGTCTCCGGCGAGGGGGCAATTGGGGTTTCAGCCCTCGTGTTCCGGCGCGGCATGGCGTAAAGCAGCCCGACCGAAACGAGGTTTCCCCCCAATTGTCCTTTCCCGTCACTTCTCCGCCGCTCGCCCGCGCGCTGGCCGAGCGCAACTTTGACAATCCCACGCCCGTGCAGCTCGCGGTGCTCGATGACGAGGCGGTCGATCGCGACCTCCTGGTCTCGGCGCAGACCGGCTCCGGCAAAACCGTGGCCTATGGGCTGGCGATGGCCGCCAATCTGCTCGGCGAGGCCGAACGGTTCGGGACGGCCGCGGCCCCGCTGGCGCTGATCGTGGCGCCGACCCGCGAGCTGGCGCTGCAGGTGCAGCGCGAGCTGGCGTGGCTGTATCAGCATGCCGGTGCGCGCGTGGTCTCCTGCGTCGGCGGCATGGATCCGCGCCGCGAGCAGCGCGAGCTGGAGGCCGGCGCCCACATCGTCGTCGGCACGCCCGGACGCCTCTGCGACCATCTCAGGCGCGGGCGGCTCGACATTTCGGAATTGAAGGTCCTGGTGCTCGACGAGGCCGACGAGATGCTCAATCTCGGCTTTCGCGAGGATCTGGAGTTCATCCTCGAGACCACGCCCGAGACACGGCGGACGCTGCTGTTCTCGGCGACGTTCCCGCGCGGCATCGTGGCCCTGGCCAAGGAGTATCAGAACGACGCGTTCCGGATCGAGGTCGAGGGCGATGAGGGCGGGCACGCCGATATCGAGTACCGCGCCATCCGCATCGCGCCCGGCGATGCCGAGCATGCCGTGGTCAATCTGCTGCGCTTCTACGAATCGCCGAGCGCCATCGTGTTCTGCAACACCCGCGAGGCCGTGAGGCATCTGCAGGCGGCGCTGCTGGAGCGCGGCTTTTCGGTGGTCGCGCTGTCGGGCGAGTTGACGCAGAACGAGCGCACGATGGCGCTGCAGTCGCTGCGCGACGGCCGCTCGCGCGTCTGCGTGGCGACCGACGTCGCGGCGCGCGGCATCGATCTCGCCAACCTCGATCTCGTCATCCATGCCGAACTGCCGAACGATCCCGAGGTCATGCAGCATCGCTCAGGCCGCACTGGACGGGCCGGGCGCAAGGGCGTCAGCGTGCTGCTGGTGCCGCCGGCGCGGCGGCGCCGCGCCGAGATGCTGCTGAGCCTCGCCGGCGTCGAGGCCGTCTGGGGCACGGCGCCGCAGGCGGACGAGATCCGCAAGCTCGACCAGCAGCGCATGCTGCAGGATTCGATCTTCACCGAGGAGACGACGGCGGACGATCTGGCGCTTGCGCAGCTCCTGCTCGCGCAGCGCTCGGCCGAGGACATCGCCGCCGCGCTGGCGCGGCTCTATCGCGCCCGGCTGCCGTCGCCGGAAGACATCCTCGATGCCGTCGAGGATCGTGGCCGGTCGCGCAACGAGCGCAGTCGCGATCCGGTCGCGCGCGGTGCTCGCGACACCGTCGCACGTGGCGATGATCGCGCGCCGGCGCCGCGGACCAAGGGCGGCAAGCCATCGCGTCACGGCATGGGCGAGCCCAGCGTCTGGTTCCGGGCGTCGATCGGGCGCAAGAAGAATGCGGAAGCGCGCTGGCTGCTGCCGATGATCTGCCGGCGCGGCAGCATCGACAAGCAGGACATCGGCGCCATCAAGATCTCGGATACGACGACCGAGTTCGAGATCGCCGCGCGCGTCGCCGATCGCTTCGTTGCGAACATCCGCCGTCCCGACAAGGAGGACACGATCCGCATCGAGCCGCTGGCGGGCGCGCCGTCAGGGCAGGGGTCATCCGAAAAGCCGCGTCCAGACAAGCGGCCGCCGCGGCGCGAGGCGGCGGAGAGCGCCTACCATCCGCTGCAGCGCGACGAGCCTCGCGAGCGAGAGGATGCCAAGCCGCGCAGCAAGCCGAAGCGCGACGGCTCGTCGCAAGGCCGACCTGAGCCGGCCTTCGTGAAGAAAAACAAGCACGGCGACAAGTCCAGCCACGGCGCACGGACGTTTCCGGACAGACACGCGCGGGCGAAGCCGCCAGGTGGCAAGAAGCCCAAGACCAAGCGTCGCGGTTGACCGCTCCGCGTCAATTCGGGCGCAACCCGCGCACCACCAAGGAGAAGCCGCGCATGAGCCGCTACGCCGTCCTGTATTTCGCCACGCTTGCGGTGCTGCTCGCCTTCGACATCCCGTTCCTGAGCATGGTGGCGAAGGGCTTTTTCCAGTCGCAGGTCGGCGAGATGCTCGGCGAGATCCGCCCCGTTCCGGCGGTGCTGTTCTATCTGATCTATATCGCGGGCGTGCTGATCTTCGTCAACGGCACGGCCGACGCCACCTGGCGCTCGACCTTGCTCTACGGCGCGCTGTTCGGCCTGTTCTGCTACGCGACCTTCGAGCTGACATCGCTCGCGATGCTCAAGCATTGGACCTGGGCGGTGGTCGCCGTGGACATGAGCTGGGGCGTGTTCATGACCGCGGTGTCGGCGACCTTGGGGCTGTTGATCGCTGACTGGGTCACGCCGCGGGGCTGATCTGGTCCTCGCTGGTAAGTCTCGCGACAAAAGCGGAAGTCTCTGGCATAATCAGGCTCATCACGCAGACAGCGGGACCTTCCGATGCCGGTACGAAACGTCGTCCTGACCGACGATCAGGACAAGGTCATCCAGGATCTGGTGGAGTCTGGCCGGTACCAGAACGCGAGTGAGGTGCTGCGCGATGGGCTGCGTTTGATCGAGCAGCGCGAGGCTGACGACGCTGTGACGCTAAATTCCCTGCGCGAGGCGGCCCAGGCCGGCTTTGCTGCGCTGGATCGCGGTGAGTTCAAGGAGTTTGCGTCCATCGACGAGCTTCAAGCCTATCTCAATGGCCTTTCGGACAAGCTGATCAGTCGCGAAAAGTAACAGCTGCGGATGCCGGGCTCGCGCGGGAGCACCTGATGATGGGAGAGACGTGGCGGATTCGTCTCAGTGCCGTCGCAGAGCTCGACTTCGCGAACATCCTGAAATGGACGGTGGAGAATTTCGGCCCGCGTCAAGCCGAGCTGTATCGCGACACGCTGCTGCGCGCGATCGGAGATTTGGCGCATGGACCTGCCGCGGCATTCGCCCTTCCCATCCGAGAAGGGCGAATGAACGCGTCAGCTCAGGCTCTCACTTCGGCTGCGGCACCACGCGCAGATACGGCTTCGGAGCCTTCCAGCCGTTCGGGTAGATCGTCTTGGCCTCGTCGTCGGACACGGAGCCGGCGATGATGACGTCCTGGCCCTGCGTCCAGTCCGCAGGCGTGGCGACGCGGTGCTTGGCGGTGAGCTGCAGCGAGTCGATGACGCGGAGAATTTCCTGGAAGTTGCGGCCCGTGGTCATCGGGTAGACCAGGATCAGCTTGATCTTCTTGTCCGGGCCGATGATGAAGACGTTGCGGACGGTCAGGTTGTCGGCGGCGGTGCGCTTGGCCGGATCGCCTGATACGGCGGCGGGCAGCATGTCGTAGAGCTTGGAGACGTTGTAGTCGGTGTCGCCAATCATCGGGTAGTTCGGCGCGGCACCCTGCGTCTCGCGGATGTCCTCCGACCATTGCGCATGCCTGTCGACCGGATCGACCGACAGGCCCATCAGCTTGACGCCACGCTTGTCGAACTCCGGCTTGAGCCGCGCCAGCGCGCCGAGCTCGGTGGTGCAGACCGGGGTGAAATCCTTCGGGTGCGAGAACAAGAGCGCCCAGCTGTCACCGATCCAGTCGTGGAATTTGATCCTGCCTTCGGTGGTCTCAGCTTCGAAGTCGGGGGCGGTGGAGCCGATTTGAAGTGCCATGGGAGTCCTCACGTGATCTGAAAGAGGGCGACTAAATTGTTCTATCCACTATAGGAAATACCGTCTGACATGGGAACCGTTCCAGAAAAAAGAGAACATCGTTCTCCTGCAGCTCGCGCGCGCAACAACTTCTTTTGAGTTACCGCCCTGCGGCGAAACATCCGTGAGACTACCGGCCGCCCAGATTTCGCCATGTCTCGGTCGCAACACGCCGCCCCCGCGACGAGCCGCTTTGAACCGTGATCCGGGTCACTGCGGCAAATGGGCAACCGATACAAAAACCCACTGCAGCGTTTCGAACCGTTAACCACTCGTTCAGACGCGCGCCGACAAGGTGGGTCAACACAGCAACTGAGAAGAGAACATGGCTACCTCTGCACCAAAAACCATCGATGGTCTGGAACCGTCCTCGTGTGACACCGCCGCATCCGCGCTCGCGATCGTGCGCGACGGCGTGATCACTGGAGAGGGGCCGACCACCGCAGGGCGCGTGCATTTCTCCCGCATGCTCGACGCTGAAGACGCCGCCTGGTGCGCACGCATCCTGACGGCTGCCGCGATCAACGACGCGCCGGTCAGCCGCGCCGAGGCCGAGACGCTGTTCGAGATCGACGCCGCCGCGACCGAGCGCAAGGACGATGGCCGCTTCGAGGATCTGCTCGCCAAGGCGATCGCGCATCACACTGCAGCCGCCTCCGGCCTGCCGGTGCCGCCGCGCAACGTCGCGCTGTCGCCGGACACGGCAATCGAGAGCTGGGCGCCGATCAATGCGCGCGGCGTCCGCACCGATGCGCTGGAATGGGTCGCCAAGCGCATGCGCGGCAAGCGCCAGGGCAACCGCACCCTGCGCGCGATGGTCGCGACCCTGGTCGGCGTCACTGTGCTGCCGCTGTCGCAACTGCCCTCGATGATCGACATCGGGATGTAAGTGCGCCGCGCCCATCCGGTCGTGTGAATTCGAAGAGCGCGATGGTCCCATCGCGCTCTTTTCTTATCTCGGGCCATCATGGCTTGCCGTTCAACATGTTGCGGCCCGATGCTCAGCCTCTTGATGATGCGTGGCGGCCGGTCAATAGATCGGTCGTGATGGGACCCAGCACGGAGTTCACGAGATGAGCCGATGGAGCTTTCCCGCGCGCCTGCTGGCGGTGGCGGCGACGGCGCTGGTGCTCATGATGGCCTGGCAGACCTTTCCGCTGATCCAGGCTGAACTGCTCGGGATGCGCGCCAAGCCGCGCGACATCACGCCGCGCGGCGATCTGGCCGCCGACGAGAAGAGCACGATTGCGCTGTTCGAGGCCCGCAGCGGCTCCGTGGTCTTCATCACGACGGTTCAACAATCGGTGAATCCGTGGACCGGCAATTCGCAGCAGGAGCGGTCCGGCACCGGCTCGGGCTTCGTCTGGGACGAACTCGGCCACGTCGTCACCAACTATCACGTCATCGAAGGCGCCACCGAGGCGCTGGTCAGCCTCACCGATGGCCGCTCGTTCCGCGCGGCGCTGGTTGGCGCCAGTCCGGAGAATGATCTCGCGGTGCTGGTGATCGGCGTCGGTGTCGACCGGCCGAAGCCGCTGCCGATCGGCACCAGCGCCGATCTCAAGGTCGGGCAGAAGGTGTTCGCGATCGGCAACCCGTTCGGCCTGAGCAGCACGCTCACCACCGGCATCGTCTCCGCGCTCAACCGCAATCTCCAGGTCACGCAGGACCGGACCTTGAACGGCCTGATCCAGACCGACGCCGCGATCAATCCCGGCAATTCCGGCGGCCCGCTGCTCGACAGTGCCGGCCGGCTGATCGGCGTCAACACCGCGATCTACAGCCCCTCGGGCGCGTCAGCCGGCATCGGCTTCGCCGTGCCAGTCGACAAGGTCAACCGCATCGTGCCGCGGCTGATCGCGAGCGGCCGATATGTCAGCCCGAGCCTGGGAATTAGGACGGACGCGAAGGCCAACGAGGCGCTGGCGTCGCGGCTCGGCGTCTCCGGCGTATTCGTGCTCGACGTCGAGCAGGATTCGGCGGCCGAGAAGGCCGGGCTGATCCCGGCGCGGCTCACGCGCGACGGCGGCTTCGCGCTCGGCGACGTGCTGCTCGCGATCGACGGGCAGGCGGTGGACTCTCCCGACGACATGACGCGCGCGCTGGAGAGCAAGTCGCCGGGCGACCGCGCCGTGCTGCGCGTGCTCCGCAACGGCAAGACGATCGAGGTTCGGGTGACGCTCGATGTCGCACGATGAAGACTTGATCGGGCAGGCGAGGCCGTGGACGGTCTGACCATGAGACGTCGCCGCATCCGACATCGCGAGCTTGCATGGCAACCCTGACCGGAGCTCTCGCCGCGATCCTCTGGGGCGTCGTCTGTGCGCTGCCCTATATCTGGAACAGGCGCTACCTTCCGCGCGTGCTGTTGAGCGCGTTCGCGCCAGTGGCGTTTCAGCTCTGGCTGCTGTGGGGCCTCAAGGGCGCCTGGTTCGCGGTCGCCAGGGATTTCGAATTCAATCGCGATCTCGCGCTCGAGATTGTGGGTGGGCTGTGCGCGGCGCAGGTGAGGCTCGTGCTGGCGCATTGGGGCATCGGGACGGCCCGTGATCACAGCCTCATCGATCGTTTGCGCCCTCTGTCGCCCGTGGTGCTCGTGCCGGCGTCCTTCGCAGCCGCTGCGCTCGCCACATACCTCGCCCTCGAGTGGACGTCGGGCTTCGAGTTCGAACCGCCCATTGCAATCGTGGTCGTGCTGATGTCCGGCGTGATCTGTCTGGCCTGGTTCTCCCGGATCAACACGATCGCCTTTGTCTGGACCGGGGCGCTCGGCGGCTATCTCGGCAGCTTCGTCGCCGCGTTGCACCGCGAATGGGACATGATCGTCGCGGGAGTGCGCCTCAAGCACTACGAGTATGCGACCGGGATGCTCATGATCCCGGAATACTTCCTGTTCGCGGCAGCCGGCGCGCTGGCGGCCGCGTTGACGATCGGGCTGTCGTTCGCCGCGCTGAAGCTGCGGGACCTGCGAGAGGCCGAGGCTGTCGGCTCGCCCGACTGATCCCAGAGTGGGACGCATTACCGTCCGCCAGATCATCCGCATGGACGATGTGCCTGCCGGCTCAACGTGACCGGCCGTGCGGCACGGCTGCACGACCGGCGATACGAAAGTATGGGGGGAGCGCGGAGCGAATGTAGGGGGCGGGGAGAGCGTCGATTGGAGCTATAGCGGGCACAAGTGGTGCGCATTGAATCGTGCACCGTTCTCACACAGGGGAGGAGAGCTTGATACGTCTGCTACTGCTGCTGCCTTTCATCGGGTTGATGATTGTGCCGTTCTACAACATCCGGGAGCCGATGCTGTCCGGCTTTCCATTCTTCTATTGGTATCAGCTCGCCTGGGTGCCGCTGACCTCGCTGCTCACTTACATCGTCTACAGGAGCGCGCGCGATGCTGACTGATGTCGACGGCCCGGCCTTCGCCGTATTCATTGCCTTCTTCGTGCTCGTCACCGCCATGGGCTTCGTCGCCGCGCGCTGGCGCAAGCCGGAGACGCTCGCCCATCTCGACGAATGGGGCCTCGGCGGCCGCAAGTTCGGGACCTGGATCACCTGGTTCCTCGTCGGCGGCGACTTCTACACGGCCTATACCGTGATCGCCGTGCCGGCGCTGGTCTATGCAGTCGGCGCCTACGGCTTCTTCGCGCTTCCCTATACGATCATCGTCTATCCGTTCGTGTTCGCGGTGATGCCGGTGCTCTGGAAGGTCGCGAAGGAGAGGGGCTATGTCACCGCCGGCGACGTCGTACGCGGGCGCTACAATTCGCGCAGCCTCGAGCTTGCGGTCGCGGCCACCGGCGTGGTGGCGACGATGCCCTATATCGCGCTGCAGCTGATCGGCATGGAGGTCGCCATCAAGGCGCTCGGCCTGCATGGCGAGCTGCCGTTGATCGCCGCCTTCCTGGTGCTCGCGCTCTACACCTATTCGTCGGGCCTGCGTGCGCCGGCGCTGATCGCCTTCGTCAAGGACATCATGATCTACATCGTGGTGATCGCTGCGATCGCGATCGTGCCGGCCAAGCTCGGCGGCTATGGCGAGATCTTCACCGCGGCGGATGCCGCATTCAAGGCCAAGGGCTCCGGCGGCACGCTGCTGTCGCCGGCGCAGGTGCTGCCCTATGCCTCGCTTGCGTTCGGCTCGGCGCTCGCGGCCTTCATGTATCCGCACACGCTGACCGGCATCTTCGCTTCGGCCGGCGGCAACACCATCCGCAAGAACGCGATGCTGCTGCCCGCCTATACGCTGCTGCTCGGGCTGCTCGCCTTGCTCGGCTACATGGGCCACGCGGCGGGGCTGAAGCTCGCCAGCAACAATGACGTGGTGCCGGCGCTGTTCAAGACCTTGTTCCCGGGCTGGTTCGCCGGCTTTGCCTTTGCCGCGATCGCGATCGGCGCGCTGGTGCCGGCCGCCGTGATGAGCATCGGTGCGGCCAATCTGTTCACTCGCAACTTCTGGAAGGTCTGGATCAACCCGGCGGTCACGCCGGCGGGCGAAGCCCAGGTCGCCAAGATCACCTCGATGCTGGTGAAGGTCGGCGCGCTGCTGGCGATCCTGTTCATGCCGACGCAGTTCGCGCTCGACCTGCAGCTGCTCGGGGGCCTGTGGATCCTGCAGACGCTGCCGGCGCTGGTGTTCGGGCTGTATCTGAGCTGGTTCTCCAGCACGTCGTTGCTGGTCGGCTGGGCGGTCGGCCTCACCGCCGGCTCGTGGCTGGCGTGGTCGGACGGGCTGAAGCCGCTGCACAGCATCGACTTCGGCGCGGGCAAGGTCGCGATCTATACCGGCCTGCTGGCGCTGGCCCTCAATATCGTGGTCGCGGTCATGGTCAATCTGGGGCTCAAAGCCCTCGTGCAGCCGCGCCCGGCCCATGAGGCGGCCTGAGCCAATGGCGACGATCGGCGGCCGGATCCCGCATCCGGCCGTCGCTGGACGCCCCTTGGTTTCGATGATGCTCTAGGATAGACGGCCCACGGCGCCCAACGCGTCGTGGGCCTTTTCATCAGTGAGGCGTCCTTGCAGGGCTGGTTCGTTCTCGCAGTCTCGGCGACCTATGTGACCGCGCTGTTCCTGATCGCCTGGTGGGGCGACCGGCGCAGCGCCGACGGTCCGTTGGCGCCAGCGAGCTCGCGGATCGCCGCGGTCAGCTATTGCCTGACGCTTGCCGTCTACAACACGTCGTGGAGCTTCTACGGCTCCGTCGGCCGCGCTGCGACCAGCGGGCTGGATTTCGTCACGATCTACGTCGGCCCGACCCTGGTGCTGCTGTTCGGCCAGCCGCTGCTCGCCCGGGTGATCGCGATCGCCAAGGCGCAGAACGTCACCTCGATCTCCGACTTCATCGCCGCGCGCTACGGCAAGAGCCAGTCTCTGGCAGCGCTGGTGACCTTGGCCTCGCTGCTCGGCGTGCTGCCCTACATCGCGCTGCAGCTGAAGGCCGTCGGCAAGAGCTTCGACTACCTGATCCTGCAGCCGGAGCGGGCGAGCATCGCCGCGATGCACTTCTGGCAGGACTCGGCCTTCGCGGTCGCGGCCTCGATGGCGCTGTTCGCGATCGTGTTCGGTGTGCGGCATGTCCATGCCAGCGAGCATCATCGCGGCCTGATGCTGGCGATCGCCTTCGAGAGCGTGGTCAAGCTGGTCGCGTTCCTGATCGTGGCGCTGTTCGTGCTGTTCGGCATCGCCGGTGGGCCCGGCGAGCTGTGGACGCAGTTGCGGACCGATCCGCAGCTCGAGCGGTTGCTGGCGTTCGACATCAGCCAGCCGGTGTGGCCGGCGACCATCATCATCTCCGCGATCGCGTTCCTCTGCCTGCCGCAGGCCTTCCATGTCGCGATCGTCGAGAACGAGCAACCGTCGCATACCCGCACCGCGGCCTGGCTCTATCCGTTGTATCTCGCCGCGTTCAGCCTGCTGATCCTGCCGATTGCCGCCGCCGGGCTGACGCGGTTCGGCGGCATGATGGATTCCGACACCTATGTGATCTCGCTGCCGATCGCCTCCGGCGCGGAAGCCGTCAGCATGATCGCGTTCCTCGGCGGCCTGTCGGCCGCGACCGGCATGGTAATCATGACCGCGGTCGCGCTGAGCACGATGCTCTGCAACGACGTCATCATGCCGCTGCTGCTGCGCTGGCGCTTCCTCGGCCGCCACGCCGTCGACTGGTCGGTCTCGCGGACCCTGATGGCGGTGCGCCGGCTCTCCATCGTCGGCATCCTGCTGCTGGCCTATCTGATGCACCGGCTGATCAACCAGGGCTATCCGCTGACGGTGATCGGGCTGCTGTCGTTCGTCGCGGTGGCGCAATTCGGTCCGGCCTTCATCGGCGGACTGTTCTGGCCGCGCGCCAACAAGGCGGGCGCCTCGATCGGGATCGCGGCCGGCTTCGTGATCTGGGCCTACACTTTGCTGCTGCCGTCGGCCGGCCTGCTGTGGCCGGCGCTTGCGCCGGTCGCACGTGACGGGCTGCTGCCATGGCTGAGGCCCAGCGCGCTGTTCGGTCTCGAAGGTCTCGACCCGATCTCGCATGCAACGCTATGGAGCCTCGGCGCCAATATCGCCTGCTTCGTGCTGTTGTCGCTGCTGGGCCGGCAATCGACCGTCGAGCGCAACCAGGCGGCCGTCTTCACATTCGGCACGACGCGCGAGGCAGTCTCGACGCTGTCGTCCCGTGTGGTGATCCGGCTGGATGATCTGCGTTCGCTCGCAGTCCGTTTCGTCGGCGCCGAGCGCGGCGGCGCTGCCTTCGACGCGTATCTGGCGGAGCGGCGCGCCGGACGCGCGCCGCCGCTCGATCCGTCCGGTCTGGTCGACCTCGATTCGATCCGGTTCACGGAAAACCTGCTCGCCGGCGCGATCGGCGCGGCGTCGGCGCGCGTGGTGATCGCGGCCTCGCTGGAGGGACATTCGCTGTCGCGACGCGCGGCCATGGCGATGCTCGACGAGGCGTCCGAAGCGCTGCGCTTCAACCGCCACCTGCTGCAGAGCACGCTCGAGAGCGTGCCGCAGGGCATCTGCGCCTTCGACGCCGATTTCAACATCTCGGCCTGGAACGGCCGCTTCATCGAGCTGCTCGATCTGCCGCGTGACCTCGTGCGCGTCGGGCTGCCGCTCGCCGATCTCATCGCCTTCAATGTCGACCGCGGCGAATATGCGGCGTCGGAGTTCGCCGCCCTGCTGGTCAATCGCGACGTCGCGACACAGCAATGGCCCTATGTCTACGAACGCACCCGGCCGGACGGCACGGTGCTGGACATCGTCTATGACCGCATCGCCGAGGGCGGCTACGTCTCGACCTATACCGACGTCACCGAGCGCCATCGCGCGGCAGAGGCGCTGCGCAGTGCCAACGAGGATCTCGAACGGCGCGTGCGCGAGCGCACCGAGGCGCTCGAACGCGCCAAGGCCGACGCCGAGCGGGCCAATGTCGGCAAGACGCGCTTTCTCGCTGCGGCGAGCCACGATCTGCTGCAGCCATTGAACGCAGCGCGGCTGTTCCTGTCGGCGCTCGATGAAAGCCTGCGGGTTCACCCCGCCGACGACAAGCAGCGGACGTTGACCGGCAGCGCGATCACGGCGTTGCGTTCGACCGAGCACATGCTCGACACTTTGCTCGACATCTCCTCCTATGATTCCGGCGCGGTGCGCGCGGAGCTGGTCGACTTTCCGATCGCGGATCTGCTGGCGCAGCTCAGCGTGGAATTCGCAGCGATGGCCCGCGAGCGCGGACTGGCTCTGCGGGTGGTCGATTGCGCCGGCGTGGTCCGCAGCGATCCCAACCTGTTGCGGCGCATCTTGCAGAACCTGCTGTCGAATGCGCTGCGCTACACGCCCAGGGGACGCATCCTGCTGGGCTGCCGGCGCAGCGGCGGCCAACTCCGCATCGAGGTCTGGGACACCGGCGTCGGCATCGCGGAGACAGACCGCAGCCGGATCTTCGAGGAGTTCCAGCGGCTGTCGCCGGGCACCGACAAGGGCCTCGGCCTCGGGCTTGCGATCGTCGACCGGATTTCGCGTTTGCTCGGACACACGATCGATGTGCGCTCACGCCTTGGCCACGGTTCGTGCTTTGCCGTCACGCTTCCGCTGGTCTCTGGTCCTGGCATCTCACTGCGCACCGCGCGCGCCTCCGTCGCTCCGTTGTCGGACGAGCAGCCTTTGACCATCCTCTGCCTCGACAATGATGCCGCGATCCTGGAGGGGCTCACGGCGTTGCTCGGCGGCTGGGGACATCACGTCGTGACCGCGGCCGATCCCGCGGCGGCGATGGCGGCTGCCGCCGAACGGCGGCCGGACGTGGTGCTGCTCGACTATCACCTCGATGGCCGCTGCAATGGTCTCGAGGTGCTCGACGATCTCAGCCGCGGCGCCGCGGGCGACGTGCCAGCGTTGCTGATCACGGGCGACCGCAGCGAGGCGGTTCGTGATGCGGCGAAGGCCCGCGGCTGCGACATTCTGCTAAAGCCGGTCAAGCCGGCTGCGCTGCGCCGCTTCCTCGGTCGCGAGGCGGTGCGCCGGCGCGTGACCCAACAGGACCCTCACGCGGCATGACCACACGCATCGTCATCGGCGACGACCATCCGATCGTCCAGGCAGCGCTGCAGAGCGCGCTGTCCTCGGTGCTGCCTGAGCTCGAGATCATTCCCTGCCAGTCGCTCGACGAAATTCTTGCGGCCGTGCCGGCCCGCGTCGACGACATCGATCTGATCCTGCTCGACCTCGGCATGCCCGGCGTGCAGGGTTTCGCGGCGCTGTTCATCCTGCTTGCGCAATTTCCGACCATTCCGGTTGCGATCATTTCGGCGCGTCAGGACGCGGCCACGATCCGCCGCGCCATCGCCTACGGCGCGTCGGGCTACATCCCCAAATCGCTGAGCCTGCCGGTGATGGCGGAGGCGATCACGCGCATCCTCGTCGGCGAGATCTGGATGCCGCCGAATATCGGCGGGCGCGGCTCGGTTCAGGGCGAGGACGTGGAATTGGCGGCGCGCGCAGCCTCGCTCTCGGCGCAGCAGCTCCGCATTCTCGCGATGATCGTCGACGGCAAGCTCAATAAGCAGATTGCTGGCGAGCTTGGCATCGCCGAGCAGACGGTGAAGGGCCACGTCTCGACCATTTTGCGAAAGCTGGGGGTCGGCTCACGGACGCAGGCTGCTGTCCTTGCCGAGCGGCTGGCCTTCGGCAGTGCAAGGACCATTGCAGGCCCCGAGTGAGACAGCGACGGCAGTGGTTCGACGAGACATGCCCCGTGCTTCCACGGGGCAATCTCGTGATCGAAATTGCGGTCGGCGGACTACCTCGCCGCCGCCTTCTGCTTCGGCGCCTCGTCATCCAGCCCGACCGTGCGGCCGGGGAAACCGGCGACGTCGAAATAGCGCTGGGCGCCGACGCGCTGCAGCTTCAGCACGGTGCGCAGGCCTCCTGAGGCTGGGTCCGACTTGATGACGTCGGACGTGGCCCTCGGCGTCGCGCCGTTCGGCATTGCTTCGGTCATCACGCGGCCGATCAGTCTGCCCTTCGGCGCGACCTTGAGGTCGAGGAGTTTTGCCGCGGTGATTCCGACATCGGCATTGCTGACGGGCAGGGGATCGACGAAGCCAGCCTTGAAGTCGGGACCGATGGCGGCCATGAAGTTGTAGGTGTCGCCGCGGCTGAACGAGCCGTGCATGCCCTGGCCCTGGCGCAGCACGGTATCGGCCACCTCGACCGAGCAGTTGCTTGGTGCGTCGCAGCCCGGCGCGACATAGGAGCGGAAGTTGACCACGATCGCCGGGTGCGGCGTCACGGCCTTGCCGTCGAGATTGACGACCGACAGCGGCAGGGTGCCGGGGATCTCGCCGAGCTTGTCGTCGACGAAGATGCCGGAGACGTAGTCCTGCTCCAGCAGCGCCTTGACGGTGCGGCGGGCCAGCTTCTTGTCGTTGTTCGGCAGGTAGATCAGGTCGGAGCCGCCATTGGTTGCGACGATGAGATCAGGCTTGGTCGGATCCTTGCCGAGCACGCCGTTGCCGGCCTTCGGGTGCTTGCCGGCGGGCACGGCCGCGTTCTTGTCGTTGGGATCGAACAGCGGCAGGTCGAGCGCCCTCGCGAGGTCGAGCGCCAGGAAGCCCATCGGCAGGAAGTCCTTCGGCGTGTCGTCGTAGCTGACCTTGGCGGAGGGCGAGGTCTTGCTCTCCTTGGAGATGGTCGAGAAGCCGTGGTCGGCCTGCACCATGATGTTGGTCGAGGCGGCGAGGCCGAGATCATCCAGCGCCTTGCGCAGCGCGGCCAGATTGTCGTCGGCGTTCTTGATGCCGGCCATCGAGGTCGGGCCGTTGATGCCCGGGGTGATGGTGTTGAGGCTGTCGCCGTGATTGTGCTGGCTGCCGTCGGGATCGCGCGACCAGAACACCAGGACGAACGGCTTGTTGCGCGCCTTGAACATCGGCAGCACCACCTTGGTGGCGACGTCGACCATATAGGCCTGCTGCGCGACGTTGGCCGA
This sequence comes from Bradyrhizobium sp. HKCCYLS20291, assembly GCF_051167715.1. NCBI lineage: Bacteria > Pseudomonadati > Pseudomonadota > Alphaproteobacteria > Hyphomicrobiales > Nitrobacteraceae > Bradyrhizobium > Bradyrhizobium sp. HKCCYLS20291. The sequence goes on from NZ_JBNPTO010000006.1 coordinate 312,669, forward strand.
GGTCGTGCCCGGCGTCTTGGCGTCACCCGCCTTGCCGTTGTCGCCGCGCGGCGGCGTCGCCAGGGGCAGGCCGGCCTTGCCGATGGCGTCCCTGACCTCGGCGGTGAGCGCCACGCCGTTCTTGCCGCCGGTGGAATCGTCGATCACGATCGAGGAGGTTGCGCCCGGCTTGCAGGGGCAGGCGGTGTGGTCGAACAGATAGGTCGGGCCGAGCTTGCCGATCGCCGCCGTCGAATAGCCGGCCTTGCGGGCGAGCTTCAGAATCGTGTCCTCGTTGAGGTAGTCGCCATTGAAATGCTCGTCGATGTCGCCGAGCACGGCGTCGTTCTCGATGAAGGGCACCACGGTGTCGCCGGCAGGGGCCGAGGTGTAGCCGGTGAAGATCGTGTTCGAGAATGTGCCGGTATCGCCGAGATAATGCCCGGTGGCCATCGCCGAGCCGTTGGCCATGGTGAAGGTCGGGAACAGCGAGTGCGAATTCTTGAAATTGACGCCCTTGTCGCGCACCGCGGCCATGGCCGGAGCGGTCTCCGGCGTGACCTTCAAGGCGCGCAGGCCGTCGGGAATGAACAGGATCAGGTTACGGGGGGACGCGTTCTGCGCAAACGCGGCACTGGACGACAGCAAGGTCAGTCCGGCGCACAGCAGCACGAGCGGGCGGCGCATTGAAAACTCCTGGAAGCAATCGGCGGAATCGCGGCGTGTCGCCGCAGGGAAGAGCTTTAGTTTTGCCGGGTGACGGTTTTGTTACAAGGGGGCACGGAGGCAGGCGGACACCGCCCCTGGATTTTATCTGGACGGCCGCCAGTGGCAGGAACCAGGGTGTGGCTTTTTGGTTGTCGGCTCACAACACTCAGGGAGCACACCATGCCTGCAGACAAAGACCTCAACGAACTCTTCCTCGATACACTCAAGGACATCTACTACGCCGAAAAGCAGATCCTGAAAAACTTGCCGAAAATGGCCAAGGCGGCGCAGTCGGAGAAGCTGTCCGCGGCGTTCGAGAAGCACCAGGAGGAGACCGAAGGCCAGATCGAGCGCCTCGAGCAGATCTTCGAGCTGCTCGGCAAGCCCGCTCGAGGCAAGCGCTGCGATGCCATCGAGGGCATTCTCGACGAGGGCAAGGAGATCATGACCGAGTACAAGGGCACGTCGGCGCTCGATGCCGGCCTGCTTGCTGCAGCGCAGGCGGTCGAGCACTACGAGATCTCGCGCTATGGCACCTTGAAGTCGTGGGCCAACAAGCTCGAGCTGAAGCAGGCAGTCAAGCTGCTCGACCAGACGCTGAGCGAGGAGAAGAAGACCGACGAGCTTCTGACCAAGGTCGCCGAGAGCGAGGTCAATTACGAGGCCGCGGCGTGATCGCGGCGCCAGACTGGTACCTCGGCAGAGAGGTTTTCCCGCTTAGTCGGTAGCCAGTTTGACAGCTCTTGTTGGGATAGGCGCGGCCCAATTTGGCACGCGCCTTTTCCGTCTGTTGGCACGCGGTCGATCCCGGAGCGCTGGAGGTTACCGCGCTTCTCCCATGCGGTGGTCTCTGCGAGCATCTGTCCATGCGCGTGGCCATACTCCGCGTCGACCTTTCGCGCACCACATTCTGCGCATGGTTTGAGATCGTTCCCGGCCCGGCGAGTTTTGCAACACGAATTCCTCTGGGAGAGCAGCGCCGGCTATCGCGGCGCGCGAAACTCGAGACTTGAGCCAGGCGCCGCTCTGCAGCTCCTTCCATCGATCCTACCGTGTTGACAAAATCGAATACTTCTGTACGATTTTTCAAAGAGGTTAGGGACAGTGGCTACACCCAAGCAGATCGCTCGACGCGAACGCATCGAAGAAGCCGCATATGCGATGCTCAAGGAATCCGGCTACAAGGCCGCGTCCCTGCTCGCCATCGCCCAGCGCGCATCGGTATCCAATGAAACGCTCTACAACTGGTACGGCAACAAGCAGGCCCTGTTCCGGTCGTTGATCGAATCCAACGCCAAAGCGGCGAAAGAGCTGCTGGAGAGTGCGCTTCGAACGGGGAGCGACCCGCTCGATACGCTGGCAGCGCTCGGACCAATCCTCCTGTCTCTGGTGACGGGCGACAAGGCGATCGTTCTCAACCGCGCGGCGGCTGGTGACATCAGCGATACGAAGACGCTCGGCCCGGCAATTGCGCAATTCGGGCGCGATACTATTGCGCCTCTCGTCCGTGACCTGTTGCAAGCCGCGAGCCGGTCCGGACTTATCGTATGCGACGACCCGGCCGCTGCCACCGACATCTATTTTCGCCTGCTGATCGGCGATCTTCAGGTTCGCCGGATCATCGGCGCCATGGACGAACCGCCGCCTTCGGAAATCGAGCGACGGGCGAGCGAGGCCATGGCCCTGTTCCTGCAACTCCACGCGCCCGCCGCCTGCGGGCGTTCATTGCCATCCGCCCACAGGAGATCTTCGTGAGCACGCCCGTCCTTTACATGTTTTCAATCCTGTCGCTGCTGTCGAGCGGTGCAATCTTCGGCTTCTTCTATGCGTGGGTCTGTTCGACGATGTGGGGACTGGACGCGGTCGATCCAGCGCTTGCGATCGGCGCAATGCAAGCCATGAACGCATCAGTACGAAACGCAGTATTCGCGCCCGCGTTCTTCGGGACGCCATTCATCCTCATAGCGACCGCAATGCTCGCCTGGTTCTGCCAGCGGAGGGCCGCAAGCCTGATCTTCGCGATCGCTGGCCTGCTTTACCTATCAGGCGGCATGATACTCACAATGACCGTGAACGTCCCGATGAACGAAGCGCTCGCCGCCGTCGCCATTCCGCAGGATGCGACCGAGGCGAGACGAATCTGGGAAAACTATTCGGGGCCATGGCAGTTTTGGAACACCGTCCGCACGATCATCAGCGGCGTCACGCTGGCGCTGACCGGCATCGCCATCTTCATATCAAACCCAAGGGGGCATGAGCGTCTGTCGCAGAAATTCCCGATCTGAACGAGAATTCTGCATCTGATTTCTGCGACAATTGGCAATCCGTGCAACAGTCTTCACTCAGAGATCGTCGCGGTGGTCTTCGAATGGCTTGCCAAGACCAAGATCGAACGCTCGAAATCTGTGTGGCGAGGCCCTAGGAAAGGATGGCCGCCGCCAGCGCTGCAAACAGCGCTGGCGGCGTTGCCACGAGTCCGATCTTGAGGAACTGCCACGCCGAGACCTGGATCTTCTCGCGCCGCAGCGCCGTCAGCCACAGGATGGTGGCGAGCGAGCCGGTCACGGAGATATTGGGCCCGAGATCGACGGCGATCAGGATCGCCCGGATGACCTCCTGCGGCAGATGATCGCTCGCCGCCACCGAGCCTGCGACGAGGCCGACCGGCAGGTTGTTGGCGACGTTGTCGGCCACGGCGGTGGCGAGGCCGGCCGCCCAGGCGGTGCCGGCCGGTGAGCTGACGACGCCCTGATGCAGCCAGGCGCCGAGCTGGCCGATCGCACCGGCGCGGGCGAGACCCTCCACCATGACGAACAGCCCGCCGACCAGCGGCAGCACCCCCCAGGACACGCCCTTGAGGACAGGCCATGGCGATTGCCGGCTGACCAGCAGGATCGCGGCTGCCGTGACCACGCCGCAGACGAAGGTTGGCAGGCCGAGCTGGATGTCGAGCGCCGAGGCGGTCAGCAGCACGGCTGCGATCGCCAGAATGCCGAACGCGGCGAGCCGGCCTTCGCGGCTGAGATGCGGCTTCTCGACATCGGTGCGCAGCCGCTCGTCACGCAAGGCGCGACGTTGGGTCAGCCACAGCGCCACATAGGTGAGGGCGATCGCGGCGATCGAGGGCACCGTGAATTGGCGCAGCCACTCGGTCAGGTGCGGCATGCGCTCGCCGAACACGACGAGGTTGGCGGGGTTGGAGATCGGCAGCACGAAACTCGCGGCATTGGCGATGAAGGCACAGACGTACAGATAGGGCAGCGGCGAGGCGCCGGCCGCGCGGGTCGCGGCATAGACCGCCGGCGTCAGCACGATCGCTGTGGCGTCATTGGACAGCAGCACGGTGACCAGCGTGCCGACGGCATAGACCAGCAGGAACAGCAGTTGCGGCGAGCCGCGGGCATGCTCGACGGCGTACGCCGCGAGATAGTCGAACAGCCCTTCGCGGCGAGCGAGCTCTGCGATCAGCATCATGCCGATCAGGAACAGGTAGACGTCGACGCCCTTGCGGATGCCGGCGAGCGCATCGGCGGGCGGGAGCAGGCCGAAGGCGACCAGCAGGATGGCGCCGGCCACCGCCCAGATGGCCTCGGGCAGCCGGAACGGGCGGATGATGACGCCGGCGATGGCGGTGATGATGATGGCCAGGGCAAGCCAGTTATCGTGCAGGGACATGGTCAGGGATCGATAGAGGAAATCATTCGGCGGGGATAGCGGGCGAGGGGACGGCGTCGGAGTGCGATGCTTCGGCGCCGCCGGTCTCGGGCAGCAGCAGCCAGCACACGATCACGGCGACGGCGGCCGTCGCCCCCAGCGTGAGGAACGCCGCGCTGTAGCCGCCATGGACGACGACGAGGCCGGCCATCGCGGTGGAGAGCGCAGCCCCGATGCTCTGCGCGGTGATGACGGCGCCCTGGGCAACATTGAAGCGGCCGGTGCCGCGCATCAGGTCGGCGACGATGACCGGCATGATCGCGCCGAAGAGGCCGGCGCCGACGCCGTCGAGCAGCTGTACGCCGACCAGCCACGCCTTGTCGTCCGACAGCGTGTAGAGCACCGCGCGCAGCGGCAGAATCAGCAAGGCGGCCAGGAAGAAGCGCTTGTGGCCCCAGCGGTCGGCACGAGCGCCGACCAGCAGCGCCATCGGCACCATCACCAGCTGCGCCGCGGCGATGCAGGCGGACATCAGGCTGGTGCCGAGATTCTTGTCCTGCAGCGCCAGCTTCTGGCCGACCAGCGGCAGCATCGCCGCATTGGCCAGATGGAACAGCGCGACGCAGATGGCAAAGATCAGCAGCGGGCGGCAGGTGAGGAGAATGCCGAGACCGGAGGGCTGTTCGCCTTGCTCGGTCGCAGCGTGATTCTTCTGATGCGACAGGCCGCGGGCGACATCGTGATCGATGGCGCGCTCGGGAATCGCGAGCACGCTGATCAGGCTGCCGGCCGACGTCACCGCCATCAGATAGAACACCGCCGATGGTCCGAGCGCGTACGCTGCTGCGCCGGCGATGACGGCGCCGACGGCGTTGCCGGCGTGGTTGAAAGTCTCGTTGCGGCCGACCCGCGCGGTGAACGCCTTGGCGCCGACGATGCCGAGCGAGACCGCGGCGATCGCCGGCGCGAAGATCACGCCGGCGGCATTGGCGATGCTCTGCGAGATCGCGACCGGCCAGAAGCTCGACATCAGCGGCAGCGCCAGCGACGCTGCCGTGACGATGATCGCAGCCGCGATCATGATCAGTCGTTTCGCCCTGGTCGCATCGACCAGCGCGCCGGCCGGGGTCTGGGCGACGATGCCTGCGATCGTCGCCAGGGACATCACGACGCCGATCGAGGCCTCGTCCCATTTCTGCTCGGTGAGCAGATAGATCGCGAGATAGGGGCCGAGGCCGTCGCGCACGTCGGCCAGGAAGAAATTGGCGGAGTCGAGCGCATGGCCCGCCCGGCGCCTGGTGGTCTCGTCCTGTGACATGCTGATGGCCTCGGCTGCGCTTTTCGTGTTCAGTGCAGGCGATCACGCGTGCGCGTGATCGTGCTTGGGCCCATGCTTGTGCTTCGGCCCATGCTTGGGACCATGCTTGGGACCATCCTTGGGCCCCGGCTTGCCATGCTTGAGCGGCGCGAGCGCCTTCAGGCTCGGGCCGGCCTCGCGGGCATGGATGACGCAGCCGAAGCCCGTCTCGATGCCGTCACCGCGGACCGCCAGCGTCGCGCCGGGCGTCAGCAGCTCCGCGATCTCGGTCGCCTCCTTCGGCCCGATCCGCACGACCGTGCCGTTGGTCAGCAGGGCCCCGCGCAGCTCGCCCTTGGGTCCGAACAGCGACAGCCGCACCGTGCCTTCCGCGTCCATCTTGTGATGGTCGTGCTCGGGGTGCTCGCGCGAATCGTCCGGTCCGTGATCGACGATCTGCCGGCCGTTCGCTGCGGTCACGGCGACCGCCGCGAGCAGCGCGGCGCCGCGCGGCCGGACCGCGTGCACGCCGATCTTGTCGCCGGCCTTGATGTTCCGCGTCAGCTCCGTCTCCATGTGCGGAGGCGTGTGAACGAGAACATCCTCGTCGCCTTGGCGCATGACGAAGCCGTCGACCTCGCCGTGGGGATTGAGCACGAAGCGTTCGAAAACGCCGGTCACGGCGGGCAGGCTGTCTGGGTCGATCCAATGCATGATTGTCTCCTTGAAGTTTGTTCGTCTGGTCGAGGGGGCTCAGCCGCGCGGCGGAGGCGGCGGCGGGGCGAGCCGATCGGGACCCCCCTTCGGACCCCGCGGCGGACGCGGGCCCTCGATCTCGGTCATCTTGTCAGGCGAGGTGCCGATCGCCCGGACGTCGACCAGCTTGCCGAGCGCGGTGTCGATCAGGTCGCCGCGCACCGAAATCGTCTGTCCCGGGCGTAGCGTGTCGGCGAGACGCTCGGCTTCGGGCGGCGGCAGGCGCAGCGATGTGCCATCGTCGAGCACCGCGCCATTGACCTCGCCGCGCTTGCCGTGCAGCAGCGTCGTGATGCGTCCACTCACAGTCTGATCGGCGCCACGGCGGCCGGGACCATCGGGCGGACCATTGTCGACCACGCTCTTGCCGGTCGCGATGTTCGTGACCGAGGTCGCGTCGACCAGCGGCAGCGCGCGGGCGCGCAGGCCGCGGACCGAGACGCCATCACCCGGCTTGATCGCAAACACGATTTGCGCGGTCAGATGCGGCGGCAGCTTCACCTCGGTGCCGTCATTGAGGATCAGTCCGTCGACGTCGCCGCGCGGCGTCAGCGTGTACTGCTCGACGATGCCGCGGGTCTCTGGAAGCTGCGACGCATCCCACGTCGCGTCCGGCGGCGATTGCGGGGCCTGCGCGGTCGCGGCCGTTGCGCCAAGGCACGCCACGGCGAGCACGAGCGCGGTCGTGATCGGCTTGATCTTTCGCGTCATCCTGGAACTCCTTTTCGAGGTTGGTGACGCGATCTCATTCGCAACGGCCGTGCCAATCGACCGATGACGCGAAATCAAAGAGTTGCATGAGGCGGCGAGGGGCTAGGCGTCGTCTTTCCCGACGGCCCGCGTCAGATTTCCTGACAGCGCGTCCTCGGCGAGCCCGTAGCGTTGCATCTTGGTGTAGAGCAGCTGCCGATTGATGTTCAGCTGTCGCGCGGCTTCGGTGCGGTTGCCGCCGCAGGCTGCGAGCGCGCGGCGGATCAGGCGCTCTTCGAGTCGCGCCACGGCTGCGGGCAAATCGGTCGACGGTTCGGTCTCCTGATCCAACGGTGAAGCTGAAATGTCGATGTTGTCGGCATCGATCAGCGCGACTCGCGTCAGCACGCAGGCGCGCTCGATCACGTTGCGTAGCTCGCGCACGTTGCCGGGCCAGGGCGCGCTAAGGAGCTTGTCCTGGGCCGCTGCGCTGAGGTGCGGCCGCGCTCGCCCTGCCGCGGCGAGCGCCAGAAAATGATCGGCGAGCGGCAGGATGTCTTCGGCGCGCTCGCGCAGCGGCGGCAGCTCGACGGGGATCACGTTCAAGCGATAATAGAGATCCTCGCGAAAGGCGCCGCTGGCGACGAGCCTGGCGAGATCGCGATGGGTCGCGGCGACGACGCGGGCCGCCACCTTCACCGGCTTGCCGCCGACCGGCGTGATGATGCGCTCCTGCAGCGCGCGAAGAATCTTGGCCTGCATCGCGAGCGGCATGTCGCCGATCTCGTCGAGGAACAGCGTGCCGGAGCCGGCATCGCGGAATGCGCCGGATCGGTCTGATGTAGCGCCGGTGAACGAGCCTTTGACGTGGCCGAACAGCTCGCTCTCGAGCAGGTCGTGCGGAATCGCCGCGCAGTTCACCGCAATGAAGGGGCTCGCGCTGCGCCGGCTGTGGACATGCAGCGCATGCGCCACCAGCTCCTTGCCGGTGCCGGTCTCGCCGCGGATCAGCACGGTCGCGTCGGCATCGGCGGCGAGCCCGATCGTCTTCTGCACGCGGCGCATCGCCTCGCTGGTGCCGATCAGTCCGCTCGCTGCGGCGCCGCCACCGCCATCGTGCTGCCGAGGGCGGCGCGGCGGCAGCCGTTCGATCAACTCGCGTAGCGAGTCGCGGCCGATCGGCTTGACCAGATGATCGAAGGCGCCGAGCCGCATCGCCTCGATCGTATTCTCCGGGCTCGCATAGGCCGTCAGCACGATGACGGCAGGCGCATCGTCGTCGGCGCGGATGCGGCGCAGCGTTTCGATGCCGTCGATCCCGGGCATCCGCAGGTCGAGCAGCACGGCGTCAATGGCGGCCGACACCATGCCGACGGCTTCGCGGCCGGACGTGGCCGTCAGCGCGTGGTGGCCGAGATCGGTCAGCGTCTCCGCCAAACCGTCGCGGAGCGCCGCGTCATCGTCGACGATCAGGATGGTTGCCATGGCAGGGAGATCTCGAAGCTGGTGCCGTTGCCGATGGTTGCGAGTTTCGCCTCGCCGTGATGGGCGCGCGCGATCTCGCGCACGATGGCAAGGCCCAGGCCTGTGCCTTCGGCGCGCGTGCTGACGAACGGCTCGAACAGCCGGTCCCGGATGCTGGCGTCGATGCCCGGTCCGTCGTCGGTGACGCGCAGCAGCAGGCGGCCGTCGACGATCTCGCTCGACACGATGATCTCGCCGCCAGCCGGCGTGTTCTGGATCGCATTCAGGATCAGGTTGTCGAGCGCGCGCTGCAGCTGCGACGGATCAAAACAGGCAGCGTTCGCCGAGGCGGGGACGATGCTGCGCAGTGTCAGGCCGTGGCGCCCGGCGAGCTCGCGATGCGCATCGATGGTGGATCGCAGGAAGATGTCGAGATCGACGGCGCGCGCCTTCGGCTGGCTGGCCTGGGTCATGGCGAGGAGGTCACGCAGCAGCGCATCGAGCCGCGCGACCTGCTGCAGGATCGCTTCGAGCGCGCCGGCCTTGCGGGCCGGGTCAGGGGAGGCGAGTGCGTTCTCCGCCTTCAGCCGCATCGCGGCGATCGGGTTGCGGATTTCATGCGCGAGATTGGCGGACAGCCGGCCGACCGCAGCGAGCCGCTCGGCGGCCGTGGCCCGGTCTCGCTCGGCCGAGAGCCTGCGGCCGGCGTCGTTGACCGCATCGACCAGGCGATCGAGCTCCCGCGCGCCGGTGCGCGGAAGACGCGGCAGGTCGGCATTGTCAGTCGGCTTGCCCAATGCGGTTTCGATTAAGGCGATGCGGCGCGACCAGGACAGCAGGATCCAGGCGAGCCACAGCGCAGAGCCGAGCAGCGTCACCGCCAGCACGATCAGCCCGGCGAGCAGATGTGTGTAGGCGGGACCTTCCGCCGTTGCCGCGCGCGTCATCGTCCATGCGGTGACGTCCTGCAGCGGCCCGCGCAGTGGACATGCATGGACGATCAGCGTTTGCGAACGCCCGGCATTGCGCGCCGTGGCCGGGCGGCCGCTCTGCTGCGCGTCGGCGTTGACCTGCTGGATCACGCTCAGCTCTGCCGCAGGGAGGTCGGTCTTCGGTCCCGTGCCCTCATAAGTCGGATAGGCATAGGCCAGGGATCCGCTACCGGCCTGCCAGATGCCGCCCTCGACGCCGGGCTCAGCCGCCAGTGCGGACTGCACCAGCGGCACCAGATCCTGCTTGAGGCCGTCATCGACCGGCCCGCCGCGCCAGCCGGAGACGAAGAACTGATAGCGGTCGGCGATGTCGCGGCAGCCGCGGACGACGAGATCCTGCGCGCGCGCCGTACGGGCCTCGGCCGATTGCTGAAACGAGACGATGAGCAGATACGCCGTCGCCGCGCCCGAGACTGCCAGCATGAGCCAGAGCGCCGACAGCCGCGAACGAAGGGAGCGCATCGCAGGGTCCACAATGACGAGGGATGAACAAGACTGCCGCGCGATGCGCACGACGCGGATCACGGCAGCTCATTCGTGGAACAGAACGCGCAATCAGCGATGTTGGTTCCCGGCGGAGCTGCAAGGGCCGAAGGCTGACCTCTTACACCTCAGCGTACGCGATGCTTGTCGGAGCTCATAGGTACGGTTCGGATAAAGTCCGACTGTTACGTTTCGCGATGATCGTCACCGCCGAGCCAGGAGGTCTCGACATCGAGCGCGGCCGCAATCGCCTTCAGTGTCTCGTGAGTCCCGATCTTGCGGCGCGTTTCGAGATCGCTGATGTAGCCCTGAGCAAGATTGGTCCGTTCGGCCAGCTCAGCCTGCGTGAGACCTTTCCAGCGACGCAGTGCACGGAGCAGACTGTCGCCCGACAGCATGGCGGCTGTGACTTCAGCCGGAAGCCTCGCATCTCTACCGTCCCGAAGTGCTGTCATGCGTCCATCAAAGATTGCGACGTCCTCGGCGTCCTCGAGTTGATCGGCCGCAGCTGCGATCAGAGCGTCGAACTCGGCGCGGGTCAGGACGATCAGCTCTTCGCCAGAAGGTGAGCGGATGGTTTGGGGGCGGATGGGAATCATCTCAGTTTCTCCCATAGGTCGTCGTCGAGCGACGGCCGACGTAGATCGCAAGAATGGTAGTTTCATCCTCACCGAAGATGACACGGTAGGCGCCGATCCGGAGGCGATAGCCATCGCGACCTGACAGCTTCTTGACGTCGCCCTGACCCGTCATGGCGTAGGTGTTAAGGCTCTCGGTGACCTGCTCGCGCGCATCCTGCGGAAGGGCGTCGAGGTCCTTGGCTGCGGCATGGGTCAGGACGAGCGTTTTCACACACCCAGTAATAGCGATATATCGCCAAGGAATCGAGGTAAATATCTCTATCCCAGTGATAATCCGATTGGCGCATGCTAGCGCGTCAGCGGCGTCTTCTCGGCCATGGCCTTGCGCAGGATGCGCGACAGCGACTCCACCGAATAGGGCTTCTTGATCAGCTCGAAGCCGTGATGGGCGTTCTCTGCGAGCACGTGGCTGTAGCCGGAAGTCAGAACCACCGGCAGGCCGGGATAGCGCTCGCGGACGATGCCGGCGAGCTCGAGGCCGTTGATGCCGGGCATGATGACGTCGGAGAACACCAGGTCGACCGCGAACTCGTTGTCCGCGAGGATGGCCAGCGCATCCTGACCATTTGACACGCGGCGGGTGACATAGCCGAGGTCTTCGAGCAGTTCGGTCGAGAACTGACCGACCTCGTCATTGTCTTCGACCACCAGCACGCGATAGCCGCGGCCGATGGTGGCCGGCTCGACGCGTGCTGTGCCGACGTCCAGGCCTGACTGCGGCGCCGCCGCCTGCGGCAGGTAGATGGTGAAGGTCGCGCCGTGGCCGAGCCGGCTGTCGACCGCGATGTCGCCTTCGGATTGTTTGGCGAAGCCGAAGGCCTGGCTGAGGCCAAGACCCGTGCCCTTGCCGACTTCCTTCGTCGTGAAGAACGGCTCGAAGATCGCGTTGATGTTCTGCGGCGCGATGCCCGCGCCGGTGTCCGTGACCGAGATCGCGATGAAGGCGCCGGGACGGCCGTTCTGGCCGCGCAGCGGCGGGATCGCATCGGTGCTGCGCACGCCGATCATCAGCCGCCCCTCGCCATTCATGGCATCACGCGCGTTGACGGCGAGGTTGATCAGCGCGGTCTGGAATTGCGCGATGTCGGCCAGCGTGAACAGCCGGGCTTCGTCGACAGCCGGCTCGATCTGGATGCGGCTGCCGACCAGCGGACGGATCAGTTGCACCACGCTCTCGACTTGCTCGCCGACATTGAACACCTGCGGCGTCAATGGCTGCCGCCGCGCGAAGGCCAGCAGCTGCGCCGTCAGCTTCGAGGCGCGCTCGACGGTCTCGGAGATCGCATCGACATAGCGTCGCCGCCGGTCCTCGGCGAGATCGCGCCGGCGCAGGAAATCGGTGGCCGAGCGGATGATCGTCAGGAGATTGTTGAAGTCGTGCGCGACGCCGCCGGTGAGCTGGCCGACCGCCTCCATCTTCTGCGACTGGCGCAACAGCTCCTCACTCTGGATGCGCTCGGTGACGTCGATCGCCTCGGCGACGGCGCCCGTGATTGTCTCGTGCTGATCGAACAGCGGTCGCATTGACACCTCGATGTGACGCTCGCCATTGGCGAAGTCCAGCCGCAGCTCGGTGCGAAAGCTGGAGCCCGCGAGCACGCGCGCAAACGCCTTGCGGAGCGTCTCGGCGGCGCCAGGGGTATGCGCGAACCATGCCGCATCCCACACCTGTTGCCCGATCACGTCGATACCGAACGCGCGCATGCCGGCGAGTGTGATACGGTTGGCGTGGGTCACACGCCCCTCGACATCGAGAATGCCTTGATACTGGTTGCTGGTGTCGAAGATGGCGCGCATCCGCGCCTCGTTGGCTGCGAGCTGCGCGGTCCGCTCGCGGATCCGCTCCTCCAGCGTCTCATTGATGCGGCGGAGCTCGATCTCGCCCTGCTTGGCGGCGGTGACGTCGTGGGCGACGCCGATGAAGCCGACATGCCTGCCGTTGGCGTCCCAGCGCGGCTGGGATTCCGAACGCAGCCAGCGCCATTCGCCATCGGCACGGCGATAGCGTGCCTCGAGAAAGAACGGCTTCAGCGAGCACTCTCCCGCCTGCTGTTCGCCGAGGATGCGCGGCAGGTCGTCGGGATGCAGCGCCTTGCGCCAGTCATAGGCGAGGGCCTCGTCGTGGGACACGCCGAGAAAGTCGACATAGGCGCGGTTGACGAAGGAGCGGGTGCGATCGAGCTTGGTGACCCAGATCGGCACCGGCGCGCTGTCGGCGATCAGCCGGAAGCGCTCCTCGCTTTCGCGCAGCTTGGATTGCGCCAGCATCTGGTCGGTCACATCGATATGGGCGCCGACCAGCCGGATGGCGCGGCCGTTCCAGTCGCGCTCGATGCGCGCGATCACCCGGATCCAGCGGATCTCGCCGTCGTTGGGACGGATGATGCGGTACTCGGTGGTATAGTCTTCCTGCTTGCTCTTGACCGCCGCGATGAAGGCCTGCTCGGCCCTGGCGCGGTCGTCCGGATGCAGGCGCTGCACCCAGTCTTCATGGGTCTCGTTGGCCGCCTCCGGTGGAAGTCCGTGAATGATCAGATATTCGGGCGAGCGGCGATTGCGAAAGCCCTCGCGCAGGTCTACCTCGACGCCGCCGACCCTGCCGATCCGCTGGATGCGCGCAAGCTCGGCTTCGCGCTCCTGCAGCGCCCGATAGGCCTGGTCGCGATCGCGCTCAATCTCTTCGATATGCTGGCGCAGCTCGGCCGCACCGGCAGCCTCGGGGAGGACGTCGTCTCTGGGCGCATCTGCGCTGTTCATGCGGACCTGCACTGATCGAGCGAGCGGTCGCCGGAGAATTTCACCGCGGGTGTTCGGAAGCGTGGCGACATTGGGTCCAATGAAAGCAAATTGGCCAGCGATTGCGGCAGGCAAACGCCTGCACGACGGGAACGCCGGGGCAGATAAAAAGTTCCGCTCCCCGGGAACGTACGGTTACTGTCGTGCGTCGTCAGGCCCTGAACATCCGCAAAGCGTAGGTCACCACCGTGAAGCTGTTTGTCTGTCAGGCCTGCAAGAACATCCTGTATTTCGAGAACCGCAGCTGCGGCCGCTGCGGCCATCAGCTTGCCTTCATGCCGGAGCGCCAGATCCTGTCGGCGATCGAACCAGCGGAGCAGGGCGTTCGGACCTTGGCCGACGACGAGACCGGGCGGTTCTTCTGTGCCAATGCCGAGCACGACGCCTGCAACTGGCTGCTCAAGGCCGGCGAGACTGCGGGATTTTGCCGAGCGTGCCGGCACAATGGCACGATCCCCAACCTCTCCGATCCCGCGCAGCTCGCCGGCTGGCGCGAGTTGGAGGTGGCCAAGCACCGGCTGTTCTACTCGCTGATCCGCTGGAAGCTTCCCTTGAAGACCCGGATCGAGGATCCCGAGCACGGCCTGATCTTCAATTTCCTGGCCGATGATCCAAGCGGTCAGCAGAAGGTCATGACCGGTCATGACAACGGCCTGATCACGATCGCGCTTGCGGAGGCCGACGAGATCGAGCGGGAGCGGCGCCGGCTCGAGATGGGCGAGCCGTACCGGACGCTGCTCGGCCATTTCCGCCACGAGGTCGGCCACTATTTCTGGGACGTGCTGGTCCGCGACGCGGGCAAGCTCGAGCAATGCCGCGCGGTGTTCGGCGACGACACCCAGGATTACGGCGAGGCGTTGAAGCGCCATTACGACGCGGGGGCACCGGCCGACTGGCAGGACAATTTCGTCTCAGCCTATGCGACCACCCATCCGTGGGAGGACTTCGCCGAGACATGGGCGCATTATCTGCACATCGTCGACACGCTCGAGATGGCCTCCGAGTTCGGCATCGAGATCGACCCACCGGCCGACCAGATCGGCGGGCTCTCGGCGCGTGTCACCTTCGACCCCTATGAAGTCAGTGATTTCGACGCCATCGTGAATGCGTGGCTGCCGTTCACCTTCGCCATGAACAGCGTCGCCCGGGCGATGGGCGCACGTGACCTCTATCCCTTCATCCTGACGCCGCCGGTCATCGCCAAGCTCGGCTTTATCCACGAGCTGGTGCGACGCAGCGCGCACGCCAAGTCTGCGACCGCCGACAAGTCTGCGACCGCCGAGAAGACCGCGCCTGTCCAGCAAGAGACTGCAGGAGCCGCGTGAAGCGGCTTGACTCCTTAGAACATAAAGTGAACAAGATGGCGTGACCGGAGCGAGGATCGCCATCACGCCATGCCGTCTGAACCGCGCCCCAACCTCGAAAGCCAGACCAGTGCCTGCGCTGGAGACAGCGATGCCCAGGCGCTCGATGCCGCCGTGGATCAGGCCATCGCCGCCTGCGGCGGCGACCTGCGCGCCACCATTCGCGCGCTGATTGTTGCGAACGATTATCTGGAGACCGAGGTCACAGAGCTGATGAAGGCCGTGTCGCACGCCTATATGCGAGGGCGTTTCCACAGCTATTCCGGGTGACGGGAGCGCCGGCTGCTGGCATGCCTGTGAGATGCGCGCAAACGCGCCCACAGGCGGGTTGCGCGCGGGCGATTTTGCTATAGACGAACCGCTTAAGCTCGCGGTGGTCGCGCCTGTGCCGTGAGCGGGGAGCCCGCCCAAAGGTATCAAGAAAAAACATGTTCAAGACCATTCTGATCGCGAACCGCGGCGAGATCGCCTGCCGGGTCATCAAGACCGCCCGCCGCATGGGAATCAGGACCGTTGCGGTCTATTCGGAAGCCGATCGTGATGCGCTGCATGTCGAGATGGCCGACGATGCCGTGCTGATCGGCCCGCCCGCCGCCGCCGAGAGCTATCTCTTGATCGACCGCATCGTCGAGGCCTGCAAAAAAACGGGCGCCGAGGCCGTGCATCCCGGCTACGGCTTTCTGTCCGAGCGCGAGGCGTTCCCGCGCGCGCTGGCTGAGAACGGCATCGTCTTCATCGGTCCCAATCCCGGTGCCATCGCCGCGATGGGCGACAAGATCGAATCGAAGAAGGCCGCCGCGAAGGCCAAGGTCTCGACCGTCCCCGGCTTCCTCGGCGTCATCGAGGACGCCCAGCACGCGGTGCGCATCGCCGACGAGATCGGCTACCCCGTGATGATCAAGGCCTCGGCCGGCGGCGGCGGCAAGGGCATGCGCATCGCGCATTCGACCAGCGAAGTGGCCGAGGGCTTCAATCTCGCCAAGGCCGAGGCCAAGGCCTCGTTCGGCGACGACCGCGTCTTCGTCGAGAAGTTCATCGTCGATCCGCGCCACATCGAGATCCAGGTGCTCGGCGACAAGCATGGCAACGTGATCTATCTCGGCGAGCGCGAATGCTCGATCCAGCGCCGCAACCAGAAGGTCATCGAGGAGGCGCCGTCGCCGCTGCTCGACGAGGCGACCCGGCGCAAGATGGGCGAGCAGGCGGTCGCGCTGGCCAAGGCCGTGAACTACGACTCCGCCGGCACGGTGGAGTTCGTCGCCGGCCAGGACAAGAGCTTCTACTTCCTGGAGATGAACACCCGTCTGCAGGTCGAGCATCCCGTGACCGAGCTCGTCACCGGCATCGATCTGGTCGAGCAGATGATCCGCGTCGCCGCCGGCGAGATGCTTGCGCTGGCGCAGAAGGATGTTGCGCTGACCGGCTGGGCGGTGGAATCGCGTGTCTACGCGGAAGACCCGTTCCGCAGCTTCCTGCCGTCGATCGGCCGTCTCGTGAAGTATCGCCCGCCGGCCGAGAGCAAGGCTGACGGCATCACCGTGCGCAACGACACCGGCGTCCAGGAGGGCGGCGAGATCTCGATCTATTACGATCCGATGATCGCCAAGCTCGTCACCCACGCGCCGTCGCGCGCTGCGGCCATCGAGGCGCAGTCGACCGCGCTCGATGCGTTCTATGTCGACGGCATCCGTCACAACATCCCGTTCCTGTCGGCGCTGATGAACCATCCGCGCTGGCGCGAGGGCCGGCTCTCGACCGGCTTCATCGCCGAGGAGTTTCCCAAGGGCTTTGCCGCCCGTGCGCCGGAAGGCGAGATCGCGCGTCGGCTCGCGGCGGTGGGCGCCGCAATCGATCACGTGCTCGGCGAACGCAAGCGGCAGATCTCGCAGCAGATGATCGGCCGTCCGGTGAAGCGGCAGGGCCGCCGCGCCGTCTGGCTCGGCCGCGACGAGATCCTGCTCGACATCGCCAGGGACAATGGCGCAATCACCGTCCGCTTCGTCGCTGCCGACGGCAAGGTCGGCGCGCCGCATCAGCTGGTCTCCGACTGGAAGCCGGGCGATGCGGTGTGGCACGGCACCATCGATGGCGCGGCCATCGCGGTGCAGACGCGGCCGATCCCCAACGGCGTCCGCCTCGCACATCAAGGCGTCGAAGCGCCGGTCTACGTCTACACCGAGACTGAGGCGACCGCGGCGCGGCTGATGCCTGTGGTCACCTCCGGCGACAGCGGCAAGAAGCTGCTGTGCCCGATGCCGGGTCTTGTGGTCTCGATCGCGGTGACCGAAGGGCAGGAGGTCAAGGCCGGCGAGACGCTGGCGGTGGTCGAGGCCATGAAGATGCAGAACGTGCTGCGAGCCGAGCAGGACGGCACCGTGAAGAAGATCCACGCGGCCGCGGGCGCCACGCTCGCCGTCGACGCGCTGATCCTGGAGTTCGCGTGAGTCTAACCGCCGTCATTGCGAGCGAAGCGACGCAATCCAGGGCTCGGCACACGACTCTGGATTGCTTCGTCGCTTCGCTCCTCGCAATGACGGAGAGAGGGGCATTATGACCTTCCGCACCCGCCGAGAAGCGCTCCGCACCATCCTCGCTGGCGACCACTGCATCCATCCCGGCTCCGTCTATGACGCGATCTCGATCCGCATCGCCGAGGACCTCGGCTTTGCGCTCGGCATGTTCGGCGGCTCTGCCGCCTCGCTCGCCATCCTCGGCGATCCCGACATCGCGCTGATCACCTTGACCGAACTCGCCGAGCAGATGCGGCGGATGTCGCGCGCGGCGGCGCTGCCGGTGCTGGTCGATGCCGATCACGGCTATGGCAACGCGATGAACGTGCGCCGCACCGTGCAGGAGCTGGAAGCTGCCGGTGCCGCCGGCCTCACCATCGAGGATACGCTGCTGCCGCAGGCGTTCGGCGTCGACAAGCCGCAGCTGATCTCGCTCGCCGAGGGGGTCGGCAAGGTGAAGGCTGCGCTCGACGGCCGCGGCGATCCGTCCCTGGTCATTCTCGGCCGCACCGGCGCCGTCTCCATCACCTCGCTCGATGACGCGATCGCGCGTGCCAAAGCCTATGAGGCCTGCGGCGTCGACGGGCTGTTCTTCACCGGCATCACCGCGCGCGATCAGCTCGATGCCATCGCCGCGGCGACGTCGCTGCCGATCGTGCTCGGCGGCGCGCCCGAGTCGATGTCCGATCTGGACTATCTCGCCGCGCGCCGCGTCCGCGTCGCGCTGCAGGGCCATGCCCCGATCGCCGCCGCGACATTGGCCGTCCACGAGACGCTGAAGGCGTTGCGCGAGGGTGTCTCGCCGAAGCAGCTGAAGGGATTGCCGCCGTCCGACCTGACTGCGCGCGTGATGCGCGAGTCCGACGTCAAGCAGCGCCTGCGCGCATTTCTGGGTCTGGCACCATGAGCGACCGCGCCATTGCTCACGTCACGGTTCACGGTCGCGTGCAGGGCGTCGGCTATCGCGCCTGGGTCGAGGACCAGGCCATCCTGAACGGCCTCGACGGATGGGTCCGCAACCGCAGCGACGGCAGCGTCGAGGCGGTGTTCGCGGGACCTGCCGATGATGTCGCGGCCATGGTCGCGGCCTGCCGCAAGGGACCGCCGGCTGCGCGCGTCGATGACGTGATCGACGCGACAGGGATGACCGATCAGCTCAAGCTGCGTCGGCCCGGCGAGTCGTTCTCGGTGCTGCCGACGGCGTAGTTGGCACGACTCCAGATCTCTATTGATCGTGGTCCGACGGGACATTCAAGAATCTGCGATCATCGAACGTCGAGTGATCGTGGACGACCAACGCCTATGGCAGAATTCTTCCTGGCAGCACTTCGCCTCGTTCTGGAATTGGTTCTTTATGCGCTGCTCTATGCGACGGGGCGGCTGATCTTGCCCTTGATCTCGCTCGGTCGCATCAAGGTCGCTCCGTTGCGCGAGCCGCTCGGCCGCGCCCGGGTTGTTCCTACCCGGTCGACCGGCGACATCGTGGCGGGCGAAGGATGGTGCACGCTTGTTGGAGTCGTGTTCTGGGCCGCATTCATTCTGCTGTTGGTGCATTTCACCCGCAGTCCATAGCGCTTGTTCCGGCTCTTGCTCACCCCGCTGAGATCACCAGCGCCTGGATTCGGCCCTCGATCGGACCATCGCCGAAACGGCGCGCCAGCGCCTCGGCAACCGCCTGCGTGGTGGCCGCGAGCCCCGGCGTGCCTCGCGCATCGATCTCGCCGCGCATCGGCGTACCCTGGCAGAATGCCATCGCCGGCACATGCGGCGAGGCCGCGCGGCTGCGATGGGTGACCGTCTCAATGACGATGTCGGTGAAGCCGGCTGCGGCCAAGTCCGCCTCGATCTGCGCCGCGTCGAAATAGCCGTGCGGCGTGCGCGTGAAGAACTGCGGCGGGTTGTCCGCGAAGACCTGCTGCAGCGTCTCATGGACAACATGAGGAATCTCGTTCTCCTCGATCCTGTCCCAGACGTTGAAGATGAAACGACCGTCCGGCCGCAGCACGCGGCGCGCCTCGGCATAGCCCTTGACCCGGTCAGGGAAGAACATCACGCCGAACTGACACACGACGGCATCGAAACTCGCGCCGGCAAACGGCAGGGCGAGCGCATCGGCTTGCTGCCATGTGATCCGCTTCTCATCCGTAAGGTGAGTCTTCGCCTGCATCAGCATCGGCTCGTTGAGGTCGGTCGTGGTGATGCGGACGTCTGGCGGCAGCTGCGCCTGCAGCGCCCTGGTGACGACACCGGTTCCCGCCGCCGTCTCGAGCACGTCGCGCGGCTGCCGCGCCGCTGTGCGACGTGCGAGGTCCTGCGCATAGGGCTCGAAGATCAAGGGAACCATGAGCTGATCGTAGATCTGCGGGATCGATCCAGTGAACGCCTTGTCGGATGCGGTCATGGCTTGCTCCGGTTCCAATGGGGCAGGGAGGCTTGTCGCCGACGTTGAAGTGTGCGCCTCGACGTCCGTCTTGCCAATCGTCCGCCGGGTTCAAGGCAAAGAGCGGCACTTGACATCAGCTCTTTTCAGTCAGATATTTCTGTCATGACAGAAATAACCGGCAAGAAGAAACTTCCTCCCGCCGTCGAGCGCTTCATCCTCAATTGGGGCGACATGGGTGACCAGTGGGGCGTGAACCGCTCGGTGAGCCAGATTCACGGCCTGCTGTACCTCGCCGAGAAGCCGATGACGGCGGAGGACATCGCCGACACCCTCGGCATGGCGCGCTCCAACGTGTCGAACTCGTTGAAGGAGCTGCTCGCCTGGGACTTGATCCGGCGCGTCCCGATCCTCGGCGACCGTCGCGACCACTACGAGGCCGAGACCGACATCTGGGAGGTCGCGCAGCGCATCGCCGCCGGCCGCAAGCAACGTGAGATCGATCCCGCCATCGCGGCGCTGCGCGCCTGCGTCGCGGAGGCCACCGGCGATCCGACGATCAGCGCGGTCGCGAGCAGACGCTTGAAGGACATGCTGGCGTTCACCGAGCTGGTCGACCGCTGGTACGCGCAGATGCTCCGGGTGCCACGGCCGCGGCTGGTGGCGCTGATCAAGCTCGGCGAGAAGATCGCAAACCTGCTGCCATCGGGACGATCGAGGTCCGGCAGCGATTAGTTGAGTGGAGGGCGTCATGGTGAGCTTACGGCATCTCGGATCTACAGCCCCCGCCAACGCCAGGCTCCATGACGATCACCGGTTTCGCGCGCTGCTGTCGCCGGAGGATTGGGGGCGGCTGCCGGTGTCGATCTGGCGCCGCTTCTCGAAGCGGCTCGTCGACGGCGCGACCGTCGTCTATGTCGGCGAGGTCGATCAGGCCGAAATCAGCCGCGCGGGCTTTTGGTTCGCGCAGGCCGCGCGGCTGATCGGCGGACCGTTGCCGACCAGCGCAAACACCGGCGTTCCGATGATTGTCGCGGTGACCGAGGACGCCGCAAGCGGCGGCCAGATCTGGACCCGCATCTGCGGCCGCCCACACGGCTTTCCGCAGGTGATTCATTCGGCCAAGCGGTTCGCCGGTCCGACGGGACTGGAGGAATATCTCGGCTGGGGGCTCAGCATGAGCCTGCGCGTTCGCGTGACCGACGGTGCGCTCGTCTTCCACAGCTCAGGCTACACCGTGTCTGTCGCCGGCCGGCGCTGGCCGCTGCCGCGCTGGCTCACGCCCGGCGATCTCACCGTCACGCATTCCGACCTCGGCGCGGGCGCCTTCCGTTTCGCGCTCGAGATCGTTCATCCGCGCTTCGGCCGGATCATCCGCCAGAGCGCCGTGTTCCGGGAGTCTGCACCATGACGCCGCTGCTCTGGTCCCTGATCGCCGTTCAGATCGTGATGGGCGTGTTCGATACCTTCTATCACCACGAATTCACCGAGCGCCTCGCATGGCGACCGTCGCAGCGGAACGAGCTGAAGCTGCACGGCATCCGCAATCTGCTCTACGCCCTGCTGTTCGCCGTCCTCGGCTGGAGCGAGATGCACGGGATCTTTGCGATGCTCGTGCTCGCGGTGCTGGTGGCGGAGATCGCGATCACCTTGACCGACTTCGTCGAGGAGGACCTGACGCGCAAGCTGCCGCCGAGCGAGCGCATCAATCACACGCTGCTCGCGATCAACTACGGCGCCATTCTGATGCTGCTGGTCCCCGTGCTGATCGGCTGGGCGATGCGGCCCTCCGCGATCGTGCCGGAGTATGCCGGTCTGCTGAGCTGGGTCGCCGCGGCGGCCGCCATCGGCGCCAGCCTGTGCGGCCTGCGCGACTTCACCGCGGCGAGGCGGCTTGCCCGGATGTCGCAGCCCGACGCAAGCGAGCTTTTCGCCGCATTGCCGCCAGCGCAGACGGTGCTCGTCACCGGCGCCACCGGATTCATCGGCACACGCCTGGTCGCCGGCCTCGCCGCTTCAGGCCATCACGTCATCGCTCTGGTGCGAGATTCCGCACGAGCCGCCGCCTTGGCGGCGCCGCTGACCTCGATCACCAGCCTCGATCAGATCGCGTCCAACACGCGCATTGATGCGATCGTCAATCTGGCCGGTGAGCCGATCGGCAATGCGCCATGGACGGCCGCGAAGCGCGACAAGATCCTGCAGTCGCGGATCGTCACGACGGAGGCTGTCGTAGCCCTGATCGCGCGGCTCGACCGCAAGCCGAAGGTGCTGGTCAACGGCTCCGCGATCGGCTGGTACGGTCTGTGGCAGGACCAGCCGCTGACCGAATCCGCCAAGTCGCATGGCTGCTTCAGCCATGACCTCTGCGAGGCCTGGGAGCAGGCGGCGCGCGGCGCGGAGCTGCACGGCGTGCGCGTGGCGATGCTGCGCATCGGCCTCGTGGTCGGCCGCGATGGCGGCTTCCTGTCGCGCATGCTGACGCCGTTCGAGTTCGGACTCGGAGGCCCGCTCGGCTCCGGCGCGCAGTGGATGTCGTGGATCGAGCGCGACGATCTGATCCGACTGATCGCGCACGTCATCGCCACCGGCAGCATCGCCGGACCGGTCAACGCGACCGCGCCGCTGCCGGTGCGCAATCTCACCTTCACGGCCGAGCTGGCGCACCGCCTGCGACGCCCGGCGCTGCTGCGTGTCCCCGCCGCGCTGCTGCGCCGCCTTGGCGGCGACTTCGCCGAGGAGCTTCTGCTCGGCGGCCAGCGCGTGGTGCCCAACAAGGCGCTGTCGAGCGGCTTCGTGTTCCGGCATCAGAGCCTGCGCAGCGCGCTGGAAGCGATCCTGTGACGCGCCACGCTGCTCACGAACGTCCGGCGCGCGTCATCGTCGCCGATGGCAGCTCGCCGAACGTGGCGCGGTAGTAGCGGGCGAAGTGCCCGGCATTGGCGAAGTTGCAGGCGGCCGCGGCCGACGCCACCGTGACGGCTGGATCGCCGGAGCACAGCATCTCATGCGCGCGGCGGAGGCGGACGGATTTTGCAAAGGCGATCGGGGAATAGCCGCGCACCCGCTCGAACACGCGGAAGATCGAGCGGGCGCTGACGCCGGCCTCGCGCGCCAGGCGCTCGATCGTGATCGGCTCGCGCCAATTGGCCTCGATATAGTCCTCCAACCGCTTCACCAGTCCGAACTCCGGCATCGGGGCGGGGTCGATGAGCTTGTCGCGGAAGCGGTGACGGCTGGCACAGAGAAAGGCGACGTGCACCGCGTCCTCCAGCTCGCGGGTGACGGCGGCGGGGAACGCGGCGTCCTGTTCGCTCAGCTGGGTCGTCAGGAAAACGAGCAGCTTGAAAAGGCTGCGGGCTTGCGGGTCAGCCGCCGGAATCCAGGGATCGATCGTGTAGTCCGCACGCGGCCGGACGCCGACCAATGCCGTCAAACGCTGCCGCAGCACCGCCGGATCGAGCCGCAGCGTCAGCCGGCGATGTCCGCCATGGCAGGCCATCTGCCAGGGCACGCCCGCCGACGCGACGGCGAACTGCTGCTCGGTGACGTCGGTCGCCTCACCGCCGACGCAGCTGACCGCGCGTCCGCTCAACGCCATCTGTACCCGAATGAAATCGGCGGGTCGGTGGTCGGAGACCATGTCGCAGGTGGTGGTGCCGAAGGCGAGGCCGATGGTTTCGAGCTCGATCAGATTGACGATGGCCTCGAAGCGGTCGGCGTTCCTGAAATCCACGCGCACGGCGCCGAGCTTGCGGCCGGCGATGTCGCGCAGCACCTCGGGGTTGGAGGTCCGGAGCAAGGCGTGGCGATGCAGCGGCTCAGGACCGATGGTGCCCGTGGGGCTCGGTTGTGGTGAGGCGCTGACCATGTCAGCTGCGGTCAAGAGACGGTTCAAGCCGCAGCTCCTGATCTCCGAAATTAACCTATGCTACATCACGGCCCGTCGCCGTCAATTAATTCGATGATGCCGCGCTTCGGAATGCCGCAGCCAGCGTGCGCAACGCGGCGCGTTTGCGCGCATCGCCGACCTTGGCGTGAAGAATGACCTTCGATCGCCCGAGTTTCGGCAAGCCGAGGCTTGCTCCCGCGTCGGCCAGTCCGGCAGGCGCGATTCGTCGCGCGAGGGGAGCGATTGCGAGACCGGCCTGGGCCGCCGCCACGACCGCAGCCACGCCGCCGCCGACGAAGGCCTCGACGAAGGGCCGCTTCGCCTTTTCCAGCGCACGGACCGCGAGGGATCGCACGCCGCACGGCGCGGACAGCGTCGCCAGCGGCACGGGGCCGCCGGCAGCAGCGCGAAAGCGCGGGCTTGCGAACCAGCCGAACTCATCGTCGGCCAGGGTCTCGCCGCCGCGCCGCGAGGCTTCCTGCCGTACGATGACCGCATCGAGCGCGCCGGCATCGTAGCGGTCGAGCAGATCGCGCGAGAACCCGATGCCGACCGACAGGGTCAGCTCGGTCGTCATCGCCTGAAACTGCTGCAGCATTGGCACCAGCTCCGGCCCCGCGGCGTGATCGCTGATGCCGAGGGCCAGGCGCGGCCGCAGGCGAGGCGTTCCGGCCAGCGCGAGGTCATGCGCGGCCACGAGTGCCCGGGCGTTCTCCGAGAACGCTGCGCCGTCTGCCGTCAAGCGGACCGCGCGCGGCGAGCGTTCGAGCAGACGTTTTCCGAGCGCGGCCTCCAGCCGCTGCAGCTTCAGGCTGACCGCGGCCTGTGTCGTGCCGAGCGCCTCTGCCGTGCGCGTGAAGCTCTGCAGCTCCGAGACGAGGAGAAAGGCGCGGACCGCGCTGATGTCGAGCGTTGGCGTCATTACGAAGTCTTATCATTGATATCATCAACCATAGCATACAGAAATGATGCTCCCGTTGCTAGGTTCTCAGGCGTACCGCGGCGCCGCCGCCTGAACGGAGAGACCACCATGCCCCTGATCAACATCGTCTATGCGAGCCAGCGCCGCTCACCGTCGCTGAAGACGGAGATCGCCGAGGCCGTCACGGCATTGACGGCGCGTATCCTGCGCAAGGATCCCAAGGTCACCGCCGTGATCGTCTCGGAGGCGGATGCGGCGGACTGGTTCGCGGGCGGCGCGTCACTCGCCGAGCAAAGGCTCGCCAGCTACTGGATCGACGTTCACGTCAGCGAGGGGACCAACACCAAGGACGAAAAGGCGGCTTATCTCGCCGCCGTGTACGCCCGTATGGCCGAACTGATCGGCCCGCTGCACCACGAGACCTATCTGCATGTCGACGAGGTGAGGGGAGACGCCTACGGCTTCGGCGGACTGACGCAGGAGCGCCGCTATGTCGCCGGCAAGCTGGGCGTGCCGGCGGAGCAGGGCGGAGCCTGAGCCCGGCTAGGCGGTTTCCGGCAGGCTCGCGTTGACCGCGCCGAACACGCTCTCGAACGCCTGCCGGAACGCAACATCGACGTCGGCGAGCCCGACCGGCAGGCCGAGATCGACCAGACTGGTGACGCCGTAGCGCGGATCGGTCACGCCGCAGGGCACGATGGCCTGGAAGTGCGACAGGTCCGGCTCGACATTGATGGCGATGCCGTGGAAGGTCACCCAGCGCTTCAGCCGCACGCCGATGGCCGCGATCTTGTCCTCGAAACCGTCACCCTTGTCCGGCCGCTTGACCCAGACGCCGACGCGATCCTCGCGCCGCTCGCCGCGGACATTGAAGGCATCGAGCGTGCGGATGATGGTCTCCTCCAGCGCCGCGACATAGGCGCGCACATCCGGCCGGCGGCGCTTCAGATCGAGCATGACATAGGCCACGCGTTGGCCAGGGCCGTGATAGGTGACCTGGCCACCGCGGCCCGTCGACACGAACGGAAAGCGCGGATCGCGCAGGTCCTCCGGCTTGCCGGAGGTGCCGGAGGTGTAGACCGGCGGGTGCTCGAGCAGCCAGACCAGCTCCGGCGCCTCACCGGCGGCGATCGCGGCGGCCCGCGCCTCCATGAAGGCGGTTGCCGCGGCGTAGTCGACCAGCGAATCGGAGATTCGCCAGTCCACGGCATTTCCCGGGGGGCCGGCGAAGGTGGTCAGGTCGAGGGATTCGCGGCTGTTAACCATTGGCTAACCACAACATGGTGATGTCTTCGGTAACGGAATCTAGTCGTGACTTCGGTGGTCCTGCAGTGTCAACCCTCGACAAAGTGACAGTCGACCTGATGGTCGTCCTCGGCACCTGCTCCATGCCTATCCACCAGGTCCTGCGCCTGTCGCGCGGCGCCATCATCGAGCTCGACGCCACCGAAGCCGACGACGTCAAGGTGCTGGCGAACAACCTGCCGATCGCCAACGGGGTGGTGCTGGTCGATCGCAACCGCATCGCGGTGGAAGTCAAGGAAATGCTGCCGCGTTCGCCCACGGCGCACTCGCGCTAGCCCCGTTGCGAAGCAAAAAAACGTCCACAATTCCTGGATTTCGGGGCCGAGCGGGCCTTGTCCCCCCGGCATCGATTTGATACACGGGCGCCATTGATCCGGTGCCGATCTGTCCTGGTTCCGGCTTCTCCTTCGCGCTCGTGGCGGAATTGGTAGACGCGCTGCCTTGAGGTGGCAGTGGGTAACACCGTGGGGGTTCGAGTCCCTCCGAGCGCACCACAAACCCACATCTTCCCTTGAAATCGTTACAGTTTTTTTCGGATGTTACCCGGGAATGTTACCACTCCGTTCCCGCGACCTGTTCCTGTCTTGTTTTCGTGAGGCCTTCGCAGAAAATCATCGAGCGACTGGCTCTGATCGAAGGCCACGACCTTGTCCATGCCGCTCATTCCGAGCTTCTCGCGGTTCGCTTGAGCAATGTAGTGTGCGGGCATTTTCGGGTCCGTCCATCCGAACATCGCCATCATCTGGCTCTCGGTGCATTCGGCGTAGGCGGCGACTTCGGCTCGCGCCTTGCGCACGCCGTGGCAGCTCTTCTTGGGCTCATTGACGTCGGCCAGAACGGCGTACTTCTTGAACTTCATCGCCCAAGCTTTCTTGTTCATCGGCAAAACGCGGCCCCTCACGCATTTGCCAGTGAAAACCTCCGCGCCGATGATACCGGCCGCTCGTGCCGCGCGCAGGCTCTCGGCGAATTCCGGGTGCACTGGCACCGTGACGGTCGTGTTGCCCCGGCTCTTCTCCGTTGCAATCTGGACTGCCATCTTGCGGACGATCTGGCGCAGATGCGGTGGTCCGAAGCGGTGAGCATCACCCAGCCGCAGAAAAGTGTAGTGGAGGATGTCGAACATCAGCCGCGCCTCCGTGCCAAGCGGCCACCTGGCCCGATAACGCGTCATGTCCTCCTCGGTCCAGGGCAGAAAGCCGCCGCTCTCGCGCGAGGCCCTGGCCTTGCCAGATCGCAGCCCAATCGTTGGATCGTCGTCTTCGTTGAGGTGGCCCTCATCGATCATCCATCGCACCATGCCGCGAAGCGCAGACAAAAGGTTGCCAGCCTGCGACGGCGTGCGCGCCTTCATCTCGGCCTTGATCACCTTCCGGTTCAGAACCGCGAAAGGCTTTTCGCCGTTCTCGGCAAGAAGGCTTTCGATGAGTCCGGTCCTCTGCAGCCGCGTCGAGGGGGCAAGACCCTCTTGGCCGACGCTGAGATCGCCAAGCCAATGGTCGCTTTGTCGGTATCCATGCCAGTACCAGCGTAGCGTGCTGGGCTTGGGGGCCGAAAGCGGTGCAGTAGGGCAGTGCTCAGCGCGCTGCTTCTGCGCGTTCACATAGTCGCCGGGATTGCCGTAGAGAGCGATCTGAGCGGTCACGGCAGCATCCACTTCGCAATCGAACGCACGCGTACCGAAGTCAGCTGTGATCCGGATTTTCGGCAACCGATTCCGAAGCTGAACATAGTATCGCGTCTGACCACGCTGACTGACGTCGACATAGAGATAGCGACGCTCGGGCTGTTCTGGTGTGACATCGGCTCTGACGCGGCGCATACGCAAAACTCCTCCAAGCGCGGCGACGGCCGCCTCGTAGGCGGCGTCGAAGGCCGGCGTACCGTATTCCTCAGAAACCCCGATCCGCCGTCCCTTGCGGCTTACCTTGACGTACCAGCGTAGCGAGCCAGATTCGGAATAGTTGAAGTAGAGATACATGCGCCGATCGCCGGGCGCGCGGGCATCGCGTCGATCGCCATCAAGCATTGGTCTGCTCCGTGAGCCAATGCTTGGAGTCTACGAATCCGCGGATTCTGCATCAATGCGAAAAGTACGTTTCAGCCGCTTTCGGAGCCGTTCAGATAGCGCTGAAGCGCTTCTGATGGTGCCCAGGTTTCGACGCAATCATTTACCGGCCCAATCGGTGCCGGGCCGGGAGCAAGTGATATCCGGATGGTGCCGTCGGCGGCGATGTTGACCTCGTTGGCGCCGGCCTCCTTCGCGGCTCGTATCGCTCGAGCGATATCGGCCTGAGTGACTTTAGCAGGACGCCGGGGCATGAAACTCCTCCTAACGGCGGATTGGGCAGCACTCGACAGAAACATAATGAAAGCGTGCTCTTCGCAATCGCACCATTCATCTCGTTGAAGAGAGAGGTCGAGATGAAAGGCTGAAATTTCCCTCCGCAAAAGAGCTGACCAGGCTGCAGAGGGCTTTCGGCTAGTATGGCGCAGAATCGGACTGCCGACGCCGTGCGGCTCAGGGGGGCGCCGGGTTGCACGTTCTCCGATTGGAAGATCCGCCTCCGTCGAAATGGCTTTGTGGCGCACCCTGGAAGGGTCGCATGACGCCTGACCCAGTTGGTTCGATTGCCCTGAAGAGCTGCTGACTCTTCATCAGCGGGGCCCAGGTTCGAGCCCAGGTGCGCCCACCATGCCTAAAGCCAATCGCCCAGAGCTCGGTTCAAGAGATCCATTTGACCAACCGATTTGAACCATGTACATGAAAACCATCCATGGTGAACCGTGGATGGGGGTCGTCATGTTTGTCCGCGCGTACCTTCGCGCCTCCAACTTGGAGCAGGACGCTCGCCGCGCCAAGGGTCAGCTCCAGGCTTTCGCTTCTGAGCGCGGCCTCAAGATCGCAGCATGGTACGTAGAGAAGGAGAGCGGCGCGAAGCTTTCCTGCCCGGAGCTTTTTCGGCTGCTGGCTGATGCCTCGTATGAAGACGTCCTTCTTGTCGAGCAGGTAGATCGGCTCTCTCGCCTCACCGTCCCTGACTGGGAACGGCTGAAGGGAGAACTCATGACCCGTCGCTTGAGGGTGGTGGCGTTAGACTTGCCGACCTCGTGGATGATGGCGACCAACACCGCCGACGAGTTCACCGGCCGCATTTTCGAGGCCATCAACGCTATGCTTTTGGACATGCTCGCTGCTGTTGCCCGCAAGGAATACGAAGAACGATGGCGCAGGCAGGCTGAAGGGCAAGCAAGGGCGAAGGCTGAGGGACGCTACAAGGGAAGGCCTGAGAACACTGAGCGCAATATTGGTATTGCTAGCATGCTCGCTGCTGGCCGATCTTGGACCGCTATTCAGCAGGCTACTGGCTGCAGCCGCACGACGATCGCCAAGATCGCGAAACGGCAAGCATAGCAGGCTGCGTGAGAACCTAAAGCCCCATCCTGCTCCAGCGTTGAGGCAGTCTTGCGCCCTCATCACCTCTTAGGGCCCGGGCCTGCCGAGGGGCACACGGGTAGGGAATGGCTTGTGCAGTTCTCACGACGAACCCTTCGAATTCATGACCTCAAAAAGCCAAGCGGGCCGGGTTCTCTCGGCGCTTCGCTCCGAGAGGTCTGCTCTTGGGATGCATCAACAAGAGCCGTTGCGAGGAGGCTGATTCCCGCATCGCGACCAAGGATGACCAGCAATGCATGAGCCACCGGGCTCAAGCTCTTGTGGGCAAGGCAAGGCCCCGCGTGCGTGTGCCCAGGAGGCGGCCGCTGCAGCCATGGCGGCCGCGCCACCAACTCCACGTTCTCGCGTCGAGACGTCGTCGGGGTCCAAGATGCCAGCACTTGCACCGCTTCTCCGGCAGCCTCGGCGTTGCATGACAATGCACCTCGGCATAGGGAACTACCGCACAAACTGCTACTGAAGTCGGGTGGTCTAGAGCCCACCGCTCACGAGCTCCATGAAGGCATCGCATCACGGCGGAAATCCACTCATGCGCTTTGCCGTCTATGGTGTCGCTCGCCGGAGGCACTCGCGTCCGGGACTGCCGCTTCGCGGCATCGCTATCACTGTCCCGAACGCGGGTGCCTTATTAACCGGTCTCGCGACCGCACTCGGTCCCGGGTCCCACCGCTGACGCGGTGGCCGCTATGCTGACCCTCCTGCGGGTGCCTTTTCTGCCTTCGCTCCGCTACGGCTCTATTGGTCGAAACGTGCGAGCTGGCTGGTTATCAAATCAGCAAAAGGGTTGAAATTGCGGGATGATGGTCGACGGAAATGTCCCGACGATCGTGTCCCGTGTCGTGGTGTAGCTCGCGGTGGGTCACCGCGTTCGCCGGCGAGAGCCGGGCTGGTCAGCTGGCGATAGCCTGAAGGCTGACGGTGGGATCATCGCTCATCGGTGCGATGGTTTCCAGTGTCACATAGCGGGCTCGCTGGACGGCCCATTCGTCGTTTTGCTCGAGCAGGATCGCGCCGATGAGGCGGACGACGGCATCCTCATTTGGGAAGATGCCGACCACCTCGGTGCGCCGCTTGATCTCTCCGTTGAGCCGCTCGATCGGATTGGTGGAGTGCAACTTGGTCCGGTGCTGGGGCGGGAACGTCATGTAGGCGAGTACGTCGGTCTCGGCCTCGTCGAGGAAGCCGGCCAGCTTGGGCAGCTTGGGGCGGAGCTGATCGGCGACCTTGCGCCACTGCGTTTTTGCGGCATCGGCATCGTCCTGGGCGAACGCGGTGGCGATGAAGGCGGAGACCACGCGGCGCCCGCTCTTTCCGGCATGGGCCAGCGCGTTGCGCATGAAGTGGACGCGGCAGCGCTGCCAGCTGGCGTTGAGCACCTTGGCGACGGTGGCCTTGATGCCCTCGTGGGCGTCGGACACGACGAGCTTGACGCCGCGCAGGCCGCGGCGGGCGAGCTTGCGCAAGAACGCGGTCCAGAACGTCTCGGCTTCGGAGGGCCCGACGTCCATGCCGAGAACCTCGCGCCGGCCGTCGCTGTTGACACCAACTGCGACGATCACCGCCACCGACA
This sequence comes from Bradyrhizobium sp. HKCCYLS20291, assembly GCF_051167715.1. Lineage (NCBI taxonomy): Bacteria > Pseudomonadati > Pseudomonadota > Alphaproteobacteria > Hyphomicrobiales > Nitrobacteraceae > Bradyrhizobium > Bradyrhizobium sp. HKCCYLS20291. The sequence goes on from NZ_JBNPTO010000006.1 coordinate 343,529, forward strand.
CGATGCGCCCGTTCTGGCGCACCTTCACGTAGGTGGCGTCGATCCACAGATACGGCCAGTCGCCCTCGATCGGACGGCCGAGGAAGGCCTTCACCTTGTCATCGATCTCACCGCACAGCCGGCTCACTTGGCTCTTCGAGATGCCGGTCATGCCCATGGCCTGCACCAGGTCATCCACCGAGCGGGTTGAAACGCCTTGCACATAGGCTTCCTGGACCACGGCGGTGAGCGCCTTCTCGGCCATCCGGCGCGGCTCTAAGAAGCCCGGGAAATAGGAGCCCTTACGCAGCTTGGGAATACGCAGTTCGACCGTACCGGCCCGGGTCTCCCAGGTCCGGTCGCGGTAGCCATTGCGCTGGGCCAGACGCTCGGGGTTCTTCTCGCCGTAGCCTGCTGCGGTCTGGCTTTCGACCTCCAGCTCCATCAGGCGCTGGGCGGCAAAGCCGATCATCTCGCGCAACAAATCCGCATCAGGGGTCTTCTCCACGAGTGTTCGCAGGTTCATCATGTCGTCGGTCATCGGTGGGTCCTCGGTTGCGTTGGCGTGTCGCAACCCGATCCTACCGGAGAACTGCCGATGACCACCGCAAAGCCGCCCGCCCGCTACGGCGCTATGTAAGAGCGCGCGTGATGGCGTTCGTCGAAGGCAAGGCCGACGTCCTGCTCGCGACCAATATCGTCGAAAGCGGTCTTGATATCCCGCGGGCGAATACGATCGTCGTGTGCTGGCCGGAAAAATTCGGTCTGGCACAACTGCATCAGCTCCGCGGGCGCGGCGGCATTCGGGCGTTCGCGCATTTCCTGACCGAGGTCGGCTCCGACCGCTCCGAGCAGCGGCTGTCGGTGCTCGAGGAACTGAATCGTCCGGGAGCAGGGTTCGCCATCAGCGCGCGCGATCTCGATCTCCGCGGTGGCGGCAATTTGCCGTCGGATCGCCAGTCCGGTCACGTGCAGGTGTTTGGCCCGACGCTCTATGGCTATCTGCTGACGCTGGTTTTGGAGGGCGACCGCGACGGAATGTCCGCTCTCTGGATTCCCGAGCTGAACCTGCCGATCGCCGAGCTGCTTCCCTCGGACTATGTGCAGTCGGAAGCGGTCAGGCTCGAAATCTATGCGCGGGCAGCACGATGCCGGACGGATGACGAGCTGGAGGAGCTCGAAGACGAAACGCAGCGCCGCTTCGGCACGTTGCCGCCGCCGGCCTGCAACTTTTTCGCCGTGGCCAGGCTGCGGGTCAGTTGCCGTGACCGTGGGATCATGCGGCTCGATGTCGGGCCGGAGGCGATTGCCGCGACGCTGCTTCCAGGGAAGATCCGGAAATCATGTTCGCGCTTGCTGCACCGGGACGGCAACCGGGTGATTTATACGGAGCGAAGTGGTGAACCTGTCCTGCGGAGGGTCGAACGGTTTCTGGACCTTCTTCTCGAATGGTGAGACGTGCGACCGTCGATCTCGGCGCCTTGCGATAAAGATGCGCTCTCTGATCCAAGTGGGCGTACGCAGGCGTGGCGATGAGGAACGCATCATCCGGCATCGCGCAAATCCGAGGCAGGCACCGGCGCACGGGATAACGCCCTCTCGGCGGGTAGGCCGCTTGTCAGCGAGCAGGAATTGGCGTCTGCTCACCTGGTCTAACGTCTCGGAGGCATGATTAGTGTCAAACGCGCTCGTCGTCCGTGAGACCCAGCTCCCGCGATCCTTCGAGGGGCGTGCAGCGCAATATGTTCGAATGTCGACGGATTATCAGCGCTACTCAATTCAAAATCAGGCGGCGGTGATCGCGGCTTACGCGCATGCCCATGGGCTGGCGATCGTCAAGACGTATGCGGACTATGGAGAGAGTGGTCTCAAGATCAAGAACAGGCCGGGTCTTTCCAGCCTGATTGAAGACGTCAGCAACGGCCGTACCGATTTTGATCATGTCCTCGTCTATGATATCAGCCGATGGGGCAGGTTTCAGGACGTCGATGAGGCCGCCCATTATGAGTTCACCTGCAAGCAGGCAGGCATCAAGGTGAATTATTGCGCCGAGCAGTTCGACAATGACGGGAGCATGCTGTCGAACATCGTGAAAAATCTGAAGAGGGTCATGGCGGCAGAATATAGCCGCGAATTGTCTGTGAAGGTCCATACGGGCATTTGTCGTTTTGTTGGACTTGGCTTTCTGCCCGGCGGACCCATCGGCTACGGTCTCAAGCGCGTTTTGGTCAACGAGCGCCTTGAGCCGAAGAAGGTCATGACGAAGGGGGAGCGGAAATATCTTCAGACCGATCATATTCGTCTGCAGCCTGGCGATGAACGGGAGGTCGCCATTGTAAGATGGATCTTCGCACGCTTCCTGGAAGTTAAGTCTGAGAAGACCATTGCAAAGGAGCTTAATCGGGACGGTATCTACTGTCGCGGGAAAGTCTGGAGAGGGCCCAATATTACCCGTATGTTAAGAAGCGAGAACTATATCGGAAACCTCGTCTACAACAGACAGTCAAAGAAGCTCCGTGGCGAGCGGATCAACAATCCACCGAACCAATGGGTTCGCGCTGAACAGTGCTTTGAACCCATCGTGGCGAAAGAGGTTTTTCTAGCTGTCCAGAAAATCTTGCTAGAGCGTCGCGTTGACATCAGCGAAGAGGAAATGCTCTTCCGGCTAAAGCAGCTGCTGCAGCGGGAGGGGCGTCTCACGCCGAAGATCATCAACGCGTCGGTTGAGCTTCCATCAGCGCGAACCTTTATTGACCACTTCGGGACTCTGAGAAATGCCTACAGGCTCATCGGATATCAGTCGCAGCGACGCTGCGAGTATATCGATGTTCGCCGGGACTGGGTTGAGCCACTCTCAGCCCTCGCACAACGGATCTGTCAGAGGCTACAAAAGGAAGGACACCAAGCCACTCTCCAGAGCACCAAGAGCCATTGGACCAACGTCGGTGTTCCGGAGCAGCATCTGACCGTCGATGGCAGGCAGAAGCTCTTCTGTCGTGTAGCTTATTGGACTGCCGGAGCGCGTCCGGGATTTTCTCCGTTTTGGACGGTCTCTTGTCGGCGCCTGCCGCCGGGGTGGATCGTGGCGATCAGGCTGAATGAGAAAAATCAATCGATCCTCGACTATGTCCTGATGCCAACGGCAAGGAACGACAGCAACATGATTCGGTTCCGCGAACATGGGCGTGCGGATCATGGCGTCGCCTACTTTGAGACGGAGGAGCAATTGACTCGGTCGCTGGCTCGCCTGATCATCAAAGAGAGCCGTGCCCCGCGAACAGCGCGCCCGCAACCGACCCGATCAGCGAAGAAATCCCGATCCAGCGAAAAGGGCGCTGCCGCACGGCATTGATAGTGCGAAGATAGAGATAAGCTCCCAGGAGCGCTCCGTAGTTTCGGCGGAAGTCGCCATTCAATTTGCAGATTTGAACGAGGTCGGATGTCGGACTTGCTTGCTTGATCATGGCTGCCTCCTGAGTTGAGCCAGCGCCCTATGAACAGCTGATTTGCCCGACGGCACAAGAAAAATTTTGATTTATCGAATTTAGTTCTTGCGGAACGGAGTTCTGCGGAGGGGCCAGGAGTCTAAATCCAGGCCGTATTTGGGGCGCGACACGGCTGCCGGGTGGAGGGCAAGCCGGTCATCAAGGAGAATGTTTGCTGCGGCATTCCTGCTGACCGAGCTGGATCGGGCGAGAGGAAAAGTGCAGGCCGGGTTGGCCGTGACGGGTTGGAAGCGGCGAGAGAGTTCCGCCGCGCCCGTCGCGGAGATCCGCGATGCACGGACGGAGAGTGGGAGCGCGTGCCGGTGAGGGCCGGGCGAGCCTCTATGAGGAGATTACGACAAAAATCATCGGCGAGCTGGAAGCCGGGCGCGTGCCCTGGGTGCAGCCATGGGGGAGGCGAGCGGCGAAAGCGCCGCTCGCCTTGCCGCGGAATGCCACATCGGGACGGCCGTACTCCGGCATCAACGTTCTGATCCTCTGGGGAGCCGTCATCGAGCGCGGGTTTTCAGGACAGAACTGGCTGACCTTCCGGCAGGCGCTGTCTCTCGGTGGCCATGTTCGGAAGGGCGAGCGCGGGACCACGGTCGTCTATGCTGACCGCTTCATCCCTTCAGATGAGCGGCAGCGCGCTCGGGAGACTGGCGACGATGTACAGGCCATTCCGTTCCTGAAGCGGTTTACGGTCTTTAACACTGACCAATGCGACGGCCTGCCGGAGGAGGTTGCGACCGCAGCGCCGCCTTCGCCGCCTAACGCAATCGAGCCGGTGGTCGAGGCGCTGATCGCGAACAGTGGCGTCGATTTCCGGATTGGCGGGAGCCGGGCGTTCTATGCTCCGGTTGAGGATTTCGTGCAGGTGCCGCCGCCCGCTGCTTTCTTCGAGCCGATCAACTGGCATCGGACGGCGCTGCATGAACTCGCCCACGCCAGTGGACATCCGTCTCGTCTGGATCGCGATCTCTCTGGACGGTTCGGCTGTCGCAAATATGCGTTCGAGGAGCTTATTGCGGAGATCGCGTCGGCCTTCAGCTGCGCGGCCCTCGGAATTGTGCCGACGGTGCGCCACGCCGACTATATCGGCTCCTGGCTCGAGGTTCTGCGGGAGGACAATCGCGCCATCGTTCGGGCGGCCAGCCAGGCGAGCCGGGTCGCCGACTATCTCCTCGGGTTTGCGCCCGACGCGTTCGGCGCCGCCGGCGGCGATGACCAGGATTGCGCGGCCGCCTGAGCATTTGGGGAGAGGAAGAGGGCGAGAGGTGCTCTGCGACGGGTGAAGGCCTGAGAGAGAGGCTCCGGGCCGCCTGTCGTGGAGAACCGATATGACCAAGGCAGCTCAGAAGATTACTTTGTCGCCGTCGCGCGACATTCCGTTCAACAAGCTGGTGCTGAGCCAGTCCAACGTACGCCGCGTCAAGGGCGGCGTTTCCATCGAGCAGCTGGCGGAGAGCATCGCCGAGCGGACGCTACTGCAAAGTCTGAACGTCCGTGCCGTCCTCGATGCCGAGGGCAACGAGACCGGCATGTTCGAGGTGCCCGCCGGCGGTCGCCGCTTTCGTGCGCTGGAGCTACTCGTGAAGCATAAGCGTATGGCGAAGACGCAAGCGGTGCCCTGCGTCGTGCGGGACCAGGGTCTCGCCATCGACGATTCTCTCGCCGAGAATGATCAGCGCATCGGCCTGCACCCGCTAGACCAGTTCCGAGCTTTTCAGGCGTTGCGCGACAGTGGATTGAGCGAGGAGGAGATTGCGGCCCGGCATTTTGTGTTGGTTGCGGTTGTCAAGCAGCGTCTGCGCCTTGCTGCGGTGGCACCCGCGCTGCTTGAGGTCTATGCGGCCGACGGCATGACGCTCGAGCAGTTGATGGCGTTCACGGTGACGCCGGATCATGCCCGTCAGCAGGAGGTCTGGGACAAGGTCAACCGCTCCGGCTGCGTTGCGCCATACCTGATCCGGCGGCAGCTCACGGAGCAAACGGTGCGGGCCTTCGATCGCCGGGCGCAGTTCGTCGGGCTCCAGGCTTACGAGACGGCCGGGGGCGTCGTGCTGCGCGACCTGTTTGAGACCGACGATGGCGGCTGGCTGCAGGATGTGGCGCTGCTCGATCGGCTCGTGGTGGAGAAGCTGCAGACTGAGGCCGAGCAGATCGGCGCGGAGGGATGGAAGTGGGTGTCGGCCGCGGTCGACTTCCCCTTCGGGCATACTCATGGCCTGCGCGAGCTTCGCGGAGAGCCGGCCGCGCTCTCAACCGAGGAGAAGGCTATGATCGACGCGTTGAGGACGGAGCAGGCCAAGCTCGAGGCGGACTACGGCAACGCCGAGGAGTTGCCCGATGAGGTCGACCAGCGACTCGGCGAGATCGAGACGGCGCTTGAGGCGTTTGACGACCGTCCGATGATCTACGCGCCAGCCGCGATGGCGCGGGCCGGCGCGTTCGTCAGCATCGATGCGGAGGGCCGGCTGCAGGTCTCCCGCGGATTTGTTCGTCCCGAAGATGAGATTGCGGCAACTGCGGATCAGCCGGATACGGAAGTTGAAGCCGGTGACCATGACAGTGTCGTCGCTCCGGGCGCGGAGGGCCTAACCCGGTCGCCGACGATCGTGGTCGGCAATACCGGAGCGGAGGCGCCCGATGAGGAGGGCGAGGACATCGAGCGGCCATTGCCTGATCGGTTGATCGGTGAGCTTTCGGCGTATCGCACGCTGGCTCTCCGGGACGCGCTGGGCCAGCAGCCGGCGATTGCCTTCCAGGCGGTTTTGCACAGCTTCGTGCTCGCGACATTCTATCCATTCGGATCTGCGCTCAATTGTCTGGAGATCTCGCTGCGCAGTCCGAGTTTCCCGTCGCAGCCGCCGGGCTTGCAGGACAGCATTCCGGCAAAGGCGATCGCTGCGCGTCATGCGGCTTGGAAAGCGAAGCTGCCGGCGAGCGACAAGGATGTGTGGGCTGTGCTCGAAGCGATGGACGGAGCAGCCCAGGCCGAGCTCTTCGCCCACTGCGCGGCGCAGGCGGTGAATGCGATCTCTGAGCCGGCTAACCGGCTGCAGCAGGGGCGGCTGACCGCGCACCAGGTTCGTGGCCGTCTCGACCAGGCGGATCGGCTGGCGCACGCCGTGGGGCTCGACATGGTCAATGCTGGTTGGCGTCCCACAGTCGACAGCTATCTCAGCCGCGTGACCAAGCATCGCATCCTGCAGGCGGTGCGCGAGGCGAAAGGCGAGGACTCTGTCCAGCTCATCGAGCACCTGAAGAAGCCGGATATGGCGCGCGAGGCCGAGCGCCTGCTCGACGGCAGCGGCTGGTTGCCGGAGCCGTTGCGTGCGGCCGATATGAATCCGGCAGCGCCGGCAGAGGGCGCCGATGGCGAGGCGTTACCGGCCTTCCTCAGCGACGACGAGGAGGCAACCGAAGGTGCAGACGAAATCGAGGAGATAGCAGCTGCAGAATGATCTGCACGAGAATGGCTGATCTCTCGCATTGAAAGCTGCAGAGCGTTCCTCGAAGCCCGGCCAGCTTGGCCGGGCTTTTGTCGTGCAAGCCTTCCGGCATGGAGGTTCGCCGCGAGTGAGAGAGGCGGAGCGAGGCGGGTGAGGCCGCCGGAGGAGAGAGAGCGTCGGCGGCGCTCATTGGCTTCTCTGCTCTCCGAGGGATCTCCGAGATGATCAACCAGACGAACTGCCGCGCGGCTTCCGCCGGGACACTTGCGCGCGCCGAGGCCATCCTCCGTGCGGCCGAGCTTCTTCTGCCAACACTGACGCGGGGTCAGCGTATTGATGCGCTCTGTCTGCGCCGTGCAATGCAGACGGCTTTCGGCGGCAGTGATGCCGAGGGCAGCTGGGATTGGAAGACAGCATACGAGGCTTGCGAAGCAGCAAACATCCGGTTTCTGGCGAAACACGGCCCGGCGATGATCAGGGCCGCGGATGGCGTGCCGTCGGCCATGCTGCCGATGGTGGCAAAGGTCGCAAGCCTGCTGCCGAGCCGTACCAGGCGCACGCTGGAGAGCCAGAGCTTTCAGCAGTTTTCGACTCCGCTGCCCCTCGCGCTTGCCGCCGCTGCTGCGGCACAAGTGACTTCGGCCGATCGCGTGCTCGAGCCGTCTGCGGGGACGGGAAGCCTCGCCGTCTTTGCAGAGCTCGCCGGCGGTTCTCTTCTGCTCAACGAGCTCGCTGCAGGCCGTGCCGAATTATTGGATCGCCTGTTTGCTGGTGTGCCCGTAACCCGCTTCGATGCGGCACAGATCGATGACCATCTTGGCCCGGCCTGTGTTCCGAGCGTCGTTCTCATGAACCCGCCGTTCTCGGCGACGGCCCATGTGGATCGCAGGCAGGCCGATACGACCTGGCGGCATCTCTCATCGGCGCTGGCGCGGCTAGGCCATGGCGGCCGGCTGGTCGCAATCACAGCCGCGGGCTTCGCGCCAGACAATCCGACTTGGACCGATGCCTTCGTGGGCCTGCAGGAGCGCGGCCGTCTGGTATTCTCCGCTGCGATCGATGGTGCGGTCTATGCTCGGCAGGGCACCACAACGGCGACACGTCTGCTCGTGATCGACAAGCAGGCGGCGCCGGATTCGTGCGTGTTTCCGGAATCAGCAGGCTTGGCGCCCGATGTCAGGACCTTGCTTGGCTGGATCACGGCGCTCGTTCCGCCGAGGTTGCCGATGGTCGGCAGTTTCGTGGCTCAGACGATCGAGCGCGCCGTGCTCCCACGACGGGAGCGTCGCTTGGCGGCGTCGACTTGCCCGACAGCGCCCTCCGCATCGTGCGAGCCTGAGGCTACTGAGCTCGCCTATGACCTCGTGGAGGACGGCCCTGAGGAGGGACCGCAGCTCGCTGAGGGGCTGTACGAGACGTATCAGCTGCAGTCGATCAGAATCTACGGGGCTCGACTGCATCCGACGAAGCTCGTGCAATCCGCGGCGATGGCGTCGGTTGTGCCGCCCAAGCCGACCTATCGCCCGCATCTACCGGCGCGGCTTGTCAGCGATGGTCTCTTGTCTGATGCTCAGCTGGAGAGCATCATCTATGCCGGTGAGGCACATGCCGGTTTCCTGACTGGCACCTGGACGGTTGATGAGACCTTCGACCAGATTCGCGCCGCAAGCGACGACGCTGAAGGTGTGGTTCGCTTCCGGCGGGGGTGGTTCCTCGGTGACGGCACAGGGGCGGGCAAGGGCCGCCAGGTCGCTGGCATCCTGCTCGACAATTGGCTGAAGGGACGGCGCGGGGCGATCTGGGTCAGCAAGTCCGACAAGCTGATCGAGGACGCCCAGCGCGACTGGGCGGCGCTCGGCATGGAGCGCCTTCTCGTCACGCCGCTGTCCCGCTTTCGGCAGGGCACGCCCATCATGCTGGGCGAAGCCATCCTTTTTACGACCTACGCCACGCTACGGACCGATGAGAAGGGCGAGAAGCTTTCGCGCATCCGCCAGATCGTCGATTGGGTAGGGCGCGATTTCGATGGCGTGATCATCTTCGACGAGAGCCATGCGATGCAGAATGCCGCCGGCAGCAGGGGCGACCGCGGCGAGCAGGCGGCTTCACAGCAGGGGCGCGCCGGCTTGCGGCTACAGCACGCGCTGCCCAATGCCCGGATCGTCTACGTCTCAGCCACGGGGGCGACGACTGTCCACAATCTCGCTTATGCCCAGCGGCTCGGATTGTGGGGTGGCGCAGACTTCCCGTTCCCGACGCGGGCGGATTTCGTGGCGGCAATCGAGGAGGGCGGAGTTGCGGCCATGGAGGTGATGGCGCGCGATCTCAAGGCGCTTGGCCTTTATACCGCGCGATCGCTGTCCTTCGAAGGTGTCGAATATGAGCTCCTCGAGCACCGGCTCACGGACGAGCAGGTTCGGATCTACGATGCCTATGCCGAGGCGTTTGCGGTCATTCACAACAATCTCGAGGCCGCGATGCGCGCGGCCAACATCACCAGCGCAACCGGGACGCTGAATGCTCAGGCCAAGTCGGCGGCGCGCTCGGCCTTCGAATCCGCCAAGCAGCGCTTCTTCGGGCATCTGTTGACCTCGATGAAGACGCCGACGCTGATCAATGCGATCAAGCGCGATCTTGGAGCCGGTCATGCCGCAGTGATCCAAATCGTCTCGACGGGGGAGGCCCTGATGGAGCGCCGGCTCGCCGAGATCCCGACCGAGGAGTGGGGCGACGTCCAGGTCGACATCACACCCCGCGAATACGTCCTCGACTATCTCGCCCATTCCTTCCCGGTCCAGCTCTACGAGCCGTTCACCGACGGCGAGGGTAACCTGTGCTCGCGTCCTGTCTACCGCGATGGCCAGCCGGTCGAGAGTCCCGAGACGGTGGCGCGCCGTGATGAGATGATGGAGCATCTCGCGTCGCTGGCGCCCGTGCCAGGCGCGCTCGACCAGATCGTGCAGCGCTTCGGCACGGATTTGGTCGCCGAAATCACGGGACGGACCAGACGGATCGTTCGGATCCGTGACCGACTTGCTGTCGAGACGCGGCCGGCCGCCGCCAACCTGGCCGAGGCTGCCGCCTTCATGGACGACCAGAAGCGGATCCTGATCTTCTCGGATGCCGGCGGCACCGGGCGCAGCTACCATGCGGAGCTCTCGGCCAAGAACAAGCGGCTGCGGGTGCACTATCTCCTGGAGCCGGGCTGGAAGGCGGATGCCGCGATCCAGGGGCTTGGACGGACTAACCGCACAAACCAGGCCCAGCCGCCGGTTTTTCGGCCGATCGCCACCGACGTCAAGGCGGAGAAGCGCTTCCTGTCGACGATCGCCCGCCGGCTCGACACGCTCGGCGCGATCACCCGTGGCCAGCGTCAGACCGGCGGGCAGGGGCTGTTTCGCCCGAAGGACAATCTGGAGAGCCCGCACGCGCGCGATGCCCTGCGGCAGCTTTATGGACTTCTGGCCCGCGGCCAGGTTGGGAGTTGCTCGCTGCAACGCTTCGAGCAGGCGACGGGCTTGAATCTCACGGACGAGAATGGCCTGCGTGACGAGTTGCCGCCGATCACGACCTTCTTGAACCGGCTGTTGGCACTGACGATCGAGCTGCAGAACATCCTGTTCACGGTGTTCGAGCAGCTGCTTGCGGCGCGGATCGAGGGCGCGATCGCGTCCGGCACTTACGATACAGGTCTGGAGACGCTGCGTGCGGAAAGCTTCGTCATCAAGGAGCGGCGTACGATCTACACCCACTCGGCCACCGGCGCAGAGACCCATCTCGTCACCATCACCCAGCGCGACCGCAACCGGCCGATGCCGCTGAACGAGGCCTTGGAGCGGCTGTTGCAACGTCGTGCTGCTCCGGTGCGTCAAGATCGGTCCGGACGGACCGCGATCCAGGTGCCGGCCCCGAGCTGGTTGCTCGACGATGGCGAGATCGAGCAGCGCGTCCATCTGATCGGACCGATGGGACGCCAGACCCTCCCGATCGCCAAGCTCGCCGAGCAGGGTTGGGCCGAAACCGACCGCGAGCAGTTCAAGGCGGGCTGGAGCGCACAGCTCACGTCCATTCCCGAGTTTACGACCAGCACGATCTATCTCGTCACGGGGCTGCTGCTGCCGATCTGGAAGCGGCTGCCACACGAGTCCACCCGGGTCTACCGTCTCCAGACCGACGCTGGCGAGCGCATCATCGGTCGAAAGGTCCCGCTGAGCTGGGTGACCACGACGTCCGCGGAGGGACCTTCGCTGGCAGCTGATGACGCGTTCTCGGCGCTGCTGCGCGACGGGTGCGTGCTCGAACTCGCAGAGGGCTTGCAGCTCCGGCGCGTCCGCGTCATGGGCGCCACTCGGATCGAGCTCGCAGGCTTCTCCGATGGACTCAGGGACTGTCTCCGAGCCTACGGACTGTTCGGTGAGATCATCTCCTGGAAGCTCAGGATGTTCGTACCCACGGGCGATGGCGGCGCTGCCATCCTCGCCAAGGTGCTGGAGCGATTTCCGATCGCCGGCGTCGGCGGGCAGGAGCAACCGTGATGGGCGATGCATCCGAGCTGGCGAGCCGCCTTGCGCGTGAAGCCGAGGCGGTATGCCGCCACTATCTCTCCAACGGCAAGCGTGAGGGACGGTATTGGCTCGTCGGGGACATCAACAACACGCTCGGGCGCTCGCTGTTCGTGCGTCTGCAGGCGTCAGCGAAGGGAGCGGCCGGCAAATGGACCGACGCCGCCACCGGCGAGCATGGCGATCTGCTCGACGTGATCGGCCAGACCTGCGGACTGCGCAGCTTCCGCGAGATTGCCGAGGAGGCGCGGCGGTTTCTGAAGCTGCCGATCTCGCAAAGGGAGCCGCCGACTCGGGGCAAGTACTTCCGACGCTCCAGAGACCCGGCCAGGGCGGCTCGCCGATTGTTTGCGATGGCCCAGCCGATCGCGGGTACACTCGGTGAAGTGTATTTGCGCAATCGCGACATCGACCCGCCAGCGGGCGTCGACGCTCTGCGCTTCCACCCGCAATGCTTCTATCGCCCGGATGATGCCACCACTGTCGAGACTTGGCCGGCCCTGATTGCCGCTGTGACCAATCTTGAGGGTCGGATCACCGGGGTTCACCGCACCTGGATCGATCCTGACGGCTTTGATGATCGACGCCTCGGCAAGGCCCCGATCGACACGCCGCGGCGGGCCATGGGCGAGCTGTTGGGACACGCCGTCCGCTTTGGAATGGCCGACGACGTCATGGCGGCCGGTGAGGGCATCGAGACCATGCTGTCGTTGCGGACGGTCCTGCCGTCCTTGCCGGTTGCCGCGGCGCTCTCGGCCAACCACCTCGCAACGCTGCTCTGGCCGGCCACGCTGCGACGGCTCTATGTCGCTGTTGACGCAGATCGTGCTGGCAGGACTGCCGCTGAAGCATTGACCGCACGGGCGCTCGACGCCGGCATCGAGGCGATCGCCTTGAGTCCCCGCCTTGAGGACTTCAACGAGGATCTGCGGCTTCTTGGGAAAGTCCAGCTCCGCGGCGTGGTGCGGCATCAGCTGTTGCTCGAGGACGCTGCGCGCTTCGTGGACGGGGACAAGGCTTGAGGCAGCGGCTGGATGCGGCTTGTGGGCACTGCACTCGTCGCTAGTCGCCCGGACATAGTCATCTCATCTGTGACCTCTGAAAGCGCGCCGGGGCCTTCTTCAGAGGCGATCGGACGGCAGACGGTCCGGTCCGGCAATGGCGGTTCGCAGCTATTTTCCGCCGGCCCGCGCGCGGGCCTTTGCATCGCGAAGCAAAATAGCCGCGCACCGCCATCCTCCGCTGCCGCTCCGGCCCGCTGCTCCCCGGGGGATCAGCGGGTTCTGGTCCGGTCCGCCCGCCGTCTTGGAGATCGCTATGGAAGGCCGCGATCGGCGCGGTCAGCGATCACAGACGAGATGACCATGTCCGACGAGCACGACGAAACACGCGACCCGCGCGCCACCCGTTCGACGACCGATTACGCCTTGGCTGAACTCCAACTGCACGGCTACCGGCCCTTCGACGACGAGCCCGATCCGCGGCCGCTGCCGGAGGGCAGGGCAATCGCCGGCGCAGTGGCCGACATCTTCGATGCGCTCGTGGCGACGATTTCCGACACTCGCCTCGAGCCCGAGCTCAAGGATCTGCTCTGGTCGACGGTCAACCTGTTCCACCGCGCGGCAACGCGCACCGAGCGCGAGCTCGACGACAACGAGCAGGCCCAGCGCTCCAGTCAGCGAGAGCAGAACGGCTCGGAAGTCCGCTCCGTGGAGCTCGAGCGCCTGACGTCGGAAGGATTGTCGCTGGTCGAGCGCCGCAACGCCCTGGAGCTGTTTCGCGACTTCGCCGCCGAGGCGTTCGAACTGCACACCCTGTCACCGTGGCGGCCGCGATCTGGCTCCCAGGTCAACCATCGCACGCTGACCGCGGCCATGATCGACTCCCGCGACTTCCTCGCCGCCAAGCGCCGCGCTGAGACCGAGGTCATGTTGCCGCCGGGGCCGAAGATCGCACTCACCGGCGGGCCGGACTTCAACGACGTTGCACTCATCTGGGATCGCCTCGACAAGGTCCACGCCAAGCATCCCGACATGGTCCTCCTGCACGGTGGCTCGCCGAAAGGCGCCGAACTGATCGCCTCCAAATGGGCGGCAAACCGAAAGGTGCCGCAGATCGCCTTCAAGCCCGATTGGACCAGGCACAACAAGGCCGCACCGTTCAAGCGCAACGACGTCATGCTGGAGACGCTTCCGATCGGCGTCATGGCCTTCCCGGGCTCGGGGATCCAAGGCAACCTCGCCGACAAGGCCCGTCGTCTCGGCATTCCCGTCTGGGCCTTCGGCAAGGGCGGCGCGTGAGCGCCGTCAACTCAGCAGCCTCAGGCGTGGACTACCTCGATCGTTAGCGTGACTCTCCTCAACTTCGTCCAAATCACGATGCATCGTGTTTGGATTGCGTCGCGGTGGTGGTGGAAGGCGCATCCCGTCACAACTCTGCACGGAGGCCACCGCCATGCTCGCAATTGCTTTCATCTTTGGACTGGTCAGCGTCGGGCTGTTGTGCCGAGCACTGTTCAAGCTTGCGGTTCATGCTCTGCCGTTCTTCGTCGCGGTCACCGTTGGCATGACGACCCTGAATGCCGGTTATGGGGGCGGCTTGGCGGTTTTGGCCGGCATTACCGCGGCAGCTTTTACCTTGGTGATCGGCCGCGTCCTGTTTGCCTGTTCGACATCCTTGCTGCTACGCGCGCTTGTGGCAGCCGCGTTTCTCATCCCGGCAGCGATGGCTGGTCGACAAGTCGCGTTTGGAGCTGCTGCCTTGATTGCCGAGCCTTCACCGTTCTGGCACGAAATCATTGGATGGTCGGGTGCGCTCCTGGTCGCCGGATACGCGCTACACCGGTTGCTCAACAACGAACTGTCCCGTCCGTTGCAGTCCGAGCAGGCCTGGGATCGGTCTCTCTACTCCTCACGGCTGTGAACCTGGACTGTGTAGCCCAACCGCCTGTGGCTTGAGCGGTCCGCGGTGAGGCTCTTGAAAGGCGGGATGTGACCGGCTGAGCGGAGGCGGGCGCGTCGCTCTGGAAATTGAGCCCGCGGCGGAACGAGCCTTCCGGCGCAAGAGATCGGTACCTCGCGTTAGGCAGTCGCGGAGACGGGACCTCGATTGGCACGCGCTATTCTTTTCGGGGGCTTCTGATCGTACGCCTGGTTCGTCGGACATCTTGTATGCCGTAGGTCGCCATGTTGTCTCTCCTGAAGCTGATCGGCTTGCAACGCACCTTGCCTCTTGATGGCTTGATCTGTCCGAAGACCGGCTGCGCCTCGATCGCCTGAGCGCAACGCCGCCGGCCAACTTTCTTCCCCTGGGCGAAGCCGCCCATTCCTCGCGGGACAAGAAAGTTAGCCGCCAGCGTCCTCCGCTGTCGCTTCAGCCCTTCGGGTGCGCCGTCGATCGCCTTCGGCCCGACATGCGCCATCGAGGCCGCGGTGGTCGCGGCCCGAACCAGCCAAGGAGAGACAACATGGCTTCCATCGGTTCCTTTAAGAAGGTCGGCGACGATTTCCAGGGCGAGATCATCACCCTGAGCCTCAAGGCCAAGGGCGTGCGCATCGTCCCCGAAGCCAACCGCTCCAGCGAGAACGCGCCGAGCCACCGCGTCTACGCCGGCCGGGTCGAGATCGGCGCCGCCTGGGCCCGCCGCTCCGAGGAGGGACGCGACTATCTCTCGCTCAAGCTCGACGATCCCTCATTCAACGCCCCGATCTACGCCAACCTGTTCGACGACGAAGGCGGCGAGGGATACACGCTCCTCTGGTCGCGGCCGCGCAGGACGGCGGAGTGAGGAGGCGATCGCGCCCCGCTCGGATCGACCGGGCGGGGCGCAATCGAATGGTGTCGGACATGGTCCGAGTTCACAGAGCCTAGCGCTTCAAGACTCGACCGGGAGACGAACGCGTCAGAGAGCGAGCGGAGACTCATGACGGCCGATCGTTCGCGCGAATGAGATTTTGAGAAGGGGAGCGCAGAGGGAGGGATTCCCGAGCCAAGATTGGTCATCGAGTAGAGGTTGCACATCGCCAGGTCTCCGGAGCGGCTTGGCGGGGGCGCTGCGCCAACTGTAACAGGGTCGCTGGCGGCCGGCGATTAGCGGTCGCGCACCTGCTGCAGCGGAGCGGGCCGGCCAGGTCGTGGACGAAGGTGGTCCGCGGTCGGCGCAGCTTGCCCAA
Source organism: Bradyrhizobium sp. HKCCYLS20291 (assembly GCF_051167715.1). NCBI lineage: Bacteria > Pseudomonadati > Pseudomonadota > Alphaproteobacteria > Hyphomicrobiales > Nitrobacteraceae > Bradyrhizobium > Bradyrhizobium sp. HKCCYLS20291. The sequence goes on from NZ_JBNPTO010000006.1 coordinate 359,182, forward strand.
GTCAACATCCCGCCGGGTGCGGCAGCGGGCGCACTCGATCTCCAGCCACGGGTAGCCGCCGTTGACCGCCTGGTCGATCGTCGGCGACGGGTCGACCGGGCCGCCGTTAGCCCACATCCGCTCATTCCAGCTTTCGCAGAGAAGCTTATCGGCCTTCCGGATCAAGGCCTCGCCCTCTGCACGTGCCTCGGCCGCCTGCTCGGCGAGAATGGTAGTCATTGCCCGAGCCCGGCCGAGCTCCAGCTCCTTCTGCAGCGCCTGCGGTCGCCCCTGGAAAGTGGCGTCGGATGACGTTTGGGCGCCATCGGCCGGCTCAGTCGTAAGCCGGCCAGCAACCGTCTTCTTCGTAGCGCCCTGTCCGCTGCGAGCAGGTGTCGTCGAGCAGCCGCTGGTCGGCGTCCGTCCAGACCGCCTCCGGACCGTAGAGCCGGACGGCATCCGCCTTCTGGATCTCGACAGTCCGGCCGCAGCACCGGCAGTCGACCCGCAGCACGTGATCACGTACCTGCCTGAGCCGCAGCAAGCGCCGGGAGCCGCTGGCCGACGGGTGCCCTTCGGAGGCGCAGGCCGCCCCCAGGAGGAGCGCCTGCCAGTATTGGTCAGGCAAGTCGTTGCCTGGAGCCAGTCCGCGCCCCGGAGGGGCCTACCTGCCGACGGCAGGGGGCCATCTTCTCCATTTGGGCTCGGGTCGGCATGCGCCAGCTGGCGGGGCGGTCCGTCATGCCGATGAAGAGAATACAGCATGAACAAAGAGCCGACCCCGTAGAGACTCAAGCGAGTAGGCATTTCGGCCTGGCTCAGCTATCTCTGGAGAAGCGCGTCGGCGCCGGCTTGGGCCTGCATTTCCAACTCGCCTCGCATCAAGCGATAGACCAGCGGCAGAACCAGTGGGTTGGCGACCCGGCGCTGAAAGATCGCGTCCTGAAGTTCTCGGGACCGTCTGTCGCAGTCGGCGTCGTCGCACCCACCGGTCCTTATCGACTCCATGAACTTTTCCGCTTCGCCCTTGAGGGTCTCGTTGGCGCTCGCTGCATCCGATTGCCTGAAGTGCTCTCGGACGGCCCAGAAAATTGCGGGCGAGATCGTGGCCGCCACGGCCGCGAAATCGATCAGCTTGAGATCCTTCGCTACCGCTCCGATCGTCAAAAGGACGAGCGCGATGCATGCGCCGCAGACAAGATAGACGCCGTACTTCTTCCGGAGAGATGCGTCGTACTGCAGGTTCATCCGCTGACAGACAAGGCGGGCCATCGTGTGCCTGGCCGACAAGGAGATGCCGACGTACCAGCCCGCTATGCTCGCTGCATCGTCGTTCCATCGGCGCGCGGCGGCGTCTATGACTTCCGCATCTTCGCGCTTGCCGGCCACGAAGGAATTCCAGGGTATCTTGAGCACGCCGCAGTCGAACTCCTCGCTGATCTTCGCGGCGATCTTCAGCAGCCGACGCTGCATGCGGTCGATCCACATGGTGTCGAAGGCGGTCGCGATCAGGCCGTAGAGCGCCACATATGGTCGAGACTCTGGACGCAAGAACGCAAGTATTGCGCCGAACGCCGGAAGGACGACCGTCAAGACGATCTGAAGGACCTGATAGCGGGTCGCATCTGAGTAGACGCGCTGGCGTGCCTTTAAAAGCCGATGGAATGCCGGCGTGTCCTGGTCGTGGGCGATCGTGTTCATCTTTGGCCCCTTTTCATTCGATGACGACGTAGAACGGCTTGCTCACACCGACCAGTACGTCGTCGCTTCGACGTACGACGAAGGCCTCCGCCATGTGGATGCCCCTGTAAGCCAACTCCTCCCATCGGCCGTCCGCCGTGTTCGATACCTCGAATCCACCACGGCCCGCCTTGGCCGACATCGCCACCGCGCCGGTGTTCGTGATCCGCCATTCGACGCAGTATTCGGGCGGTACCGGCGTGCCGTCGACGAGGGATGCGCGGAAGTACAGTCCACCCTCGGCCCGCAACGCTTGTCCGGCGGCCACCATCCTGGCGGACTGAGATCTGCTTGTGGGGCGCCACTCCGCGGAGACGGCGATGTCGACCGGCTGCGGGATGCTGCGCCACCTCGGCGTCTGCATGTGCGGCGGCCGGGCGAAGCTCGGCGGCAGGATCGATATTCCGTAGTCTCTCACCATATCGACGATTCCGTTCAGATGGGCAGCCGTCGAGTCGAGGAAGCGGCTGACGAGAGACAGCTCCGTACTCTCGGAGATGCTGTCCGCCGCGGCCTTCACGACATCCCCCTTGGCGAATTCCGTCCCGAACACCTTCTGCCACGCCTTGATGCTCTCCTGCCGGCCCTCGGTCGCGTGCGCCTCGTCGATCCACTTGCGGTAACGGGAGATCACCGTCCTAAAGTTCGAATACTGATCGTCGGTGCCGAACAGAGGAGAGAAATCCTCGGTCGAAAGCTTCGGGTTCGTCACTGGCGGCTTGGTAGGATGCATCTGTAGCCAGTTGTCGAGACGCCCCATCACGGTCTTGAGCGTCGTGGGCACGTCGGCGAAGGCATCGGAGCCCTTGTCGAGCCACTGGATCTGGTTGCCGAGCAGCGTCGTCAGGAGCACGGAAGGACAGGTGAACGTCTCCTTGATGTCGCGCAGATACTTCACAAGCCTGGTGACCTTGCGGAAGGAATTGTTACCCGAGTAGGCGTTTCTTTCCTTCATCCACGCCGTGTAGTCGACCGGCGCCGTCTGCTCGAAGCCGCCCTTCCTGTTGCAGACCTCCATGCTACCGTCCCAGCGCCTGCCCACGACGCAGGGCGCGAGGTCGATTTTGCGGTCTCCGGCGTAGGTGATCGTAACGCAGTAGTCCCAGGTCTTGACCTTGTCCTCATAGGTCTTGCTCGCGGCGAATACGCGGCCGAGACTCTCCACGTATTCGGCGGCCAACCACCCTTCGACCGGGTCGACCATAACGAGAAGATCGGCGTCGAATTCGCCGTTGTCGACGGGCCTGATGATCGTCTGATGCGCCCACGAACCTTGCTCTTCGAAGGTGCGTACCTTCGGCTTCCAGTCGGAATCGTGGACGAAGGACTTGAGCGCCGGGATGCTGGCTTCGAGGAGATCGATCCTGGTCTTGTTGAGGTTGACCGTATCCCTCAGGAATTCGTCAAATAGCGAGACCAGCTTCATGTCGCTTCCGCCTTGGTCGGATAGTACCGCTTGAAGTCGTCGTGTCCGGCCAGCGCGTCCGGTCGATAGGGAGCCGATCCTGCTGAGCACTGCACGACCGACGGAAGCTCGAACCGCCGGCCGACCGTCGGATGGACCTTGGAAGCGTTGCCGATGTCGCGGATCTTGACCTCCCAGTTCTGACAGCTGAGCAGATGGCGCAGCCACCTCCAGTTCGGCAATGCGTCGGCCATGGCGTCGATGGTGTCGCGCATGCCGGCGATCTCGCAGTGCTGAATGCCTCCGGCGTCCGGGCGGATATTCAGCGCTTGGCCGACGTCACCGGACCCTTCCATCTTGATGCCGTCGACGTAGATGGGGCCGGTGATCAGGCCGTCGGGAACCGAGATCGCTTCCCGGCACATCCACTCCAGCGCGACATCGGACAGGCGGGACTCGGGCTCCGGATAAGAGCCGCCGACGTCGGAATGATTGCCGGCGAAAAACCACTGGCGCAGCCTTTCGTGCCCGGGGAAGACCGGGGCGCCCTCGTTGCCGCCGCCCCAGCCGACGCGGTCGAAGTCCTTCCGCCGCTCGTCGATCGCGTTGGCGGAGCGCGCGAACGCGACATGGCGGCTGAGGAGCCGGTCGAAGTTGGCTCCCTTCCACTCTGCCTTGTGCGAGCGGGATTCTCCGGGGGTGGGGTAGTCGACGATCGTCTTGGTCGTGGACTTGTTCTGCCAGTACCAGAACGCGCCGAGCGCGCCGGCAACGATAACGATCTGTGCAAGGAAGCCGGAGAGCATGAAGCCGGCGCCTAGCCACGAACATAGCAGCGCGATGCCGACGGCCGGCAGGAATCCGCCGACGAACGCCGCGGCGGCCACGCCAGCGGCCAGCCCCGCCTGGATGACGAAGTAGCGCAGGCCGCTCGCGCCGAGGGCCGCCACGGTGTCGAAGACTCCAATGAAGTAAGGCGCGACGTTGGACTGGCTGCCGTCTCCGGAGCCGTATTTGACCTGGAAGCGCCGCGCCAGTTCGAGGCGCTCGGCTTCGTACTGCTCGCGCGGATGGCCGGCGCCGTGCTCGAGCACGGTGTCGACCGCCTCCTTGGCGATGTCCTTGACCTGCTTGCGGTAGCGCATCAACGGTCCGTCCGGGCCCTTGGTCGGCACACCGCAGAGCATAAGGAGGTTGGCCAGGCTGCGAACCGTGTAGGCGCCACGGCTGAAGCCGAACAGCATGATTCGGTCGCCCGGTTCGTAGTGGTTCACGATGAATTCGTAGCAGTCGGCGATGTTGCGCTTGATGCCGGCGCCGGTGACCGATCCCAGCAGCTTCTGGACGAAACGGACCGGCGCCGTCAGCGCCGTGGTGCCGATGTCGGTGCCGAGGCCGGCGTCATAGAACACGACCTGCCGGGACGGATCGATGCCAGTCTCCGCGTGATCGCGCGAGATGCGGTACATCTTGTAGATGTTGCTGATCCGCTGCTCCGGACGGGCACCACCGTCCTGGCCGGTGCCGTCGGAGAAGACGACGATGTTCTTGGGCATTGCCATACACTCCGGTGAGCGCACGGTCTTGGTTCCGCGACGCTTTCTGGCAGGATTGACCGTCCGGCCGACCTCGTTTCGGCGCCGTCACGCTGGTATGCCGCCGGGGTCAGCCGTTTCGGACTCTCCGGTGAAAATTTTCGTCCGACTGTCCGAAAAGGCGTTCCAGGCCGGCATACAGGGGCAGCAGCCGCTAAAATCTATGAGCGACACGGAAGCCGTGAGCGGTACCCGACCGCAGGATCCAGAGCATCTCGCTCCCGAGGAGGTGCTGAAGGCGCTTGAGGTTTTTTCCGCCGAGGACAAGTTGCGTCTCAAGCTGATCGAGCGACGGCGCCGCTCCGGCACCGATTTCGGTGACGGCGAACTCTACCACGACGCCCTCTGCCTCACCCTGATCGGCAGGCGGAAGTGCCCGATCGTCATCCCCTTGATCGCCTTCCTCGCGAAGACGATGCAGAACCTCGCCTACCACCGTCGTGCGAAGCTGAAGCGCGAGCGGAAGAACTCGAAATCGAACGCGGAGGACATCCAGGATCTGCAGGTCCTCACCGACCAGCACAATCCAGAACTGTCGCTCATCGAACAGGAAGATACCGACATAGTAACCGCGATCTACGGATGCCTCGACGGAGACGAGGAAGCGCAGTTCGTCATCATGGCGCTCGCGGACGGAAAACGCGGAAAGGAATTGAGGGATGAGATCGGCATCGATCAGGCGGCGTACGACTACGCCATGCGACGGATCAAAAAGGCCGTGAAGAAGAGATTCCCGGAAGGGCTTCCGTCATGACCAGGAAGAATCGCGGACGCAACGAACTGCAGCGCATCTCCGACGCCTTCGACGAGGACATTCTGAACGCCTCGCCAGGGCAACTGCGGGAGCTCTTGGCCGAAGAAGGCCTAGACGAGACCAAGGTCGTCGCGGAAATGGACGCCATACTTGAGCAGGCGAAGCGTTCCTGCGGAAAGGCCAAGCTCGATCAGGCCAAGGCTGCGATAGCCACCCGCGGGTCGGAGCCCTCGAACGTTTCCGCGATCGATAGGGAGCGTGTCCGAGGCAAGCTCGGAGCCATGCGTTCCGGCGCCGGCGAAAACATGGAAGGCATGATGATGGCGGCTCGCCAAGGAAAGAAGCTCTCGGCGCGCGACGAAGAGGGCGCCCTGGACGACCTCGCCCAACTGGAAGCGCTGGAAAACGAAGGCGACCCGGAGGAATGACAGCTATCACTCCCGCGGAGCGCATCCTGATCGATCTCGGCATATCGGAGCCGAAGGATATCGATCTGGACGCCATCGCGTGGACCAGGGGCGCCGCGGTGAACTACCGTCCGATGGACGGATGCGAGGCGAGGATCATCGGCACGAAGCGCAAGGCCGTGATATCGGTGAACAGCCTCAGCATGCCTGAACGGAGGCGATTTTCGCTCGCCCACGAACTTGGGCACTGGCACCACCACCGCGGCCGCATCCTCTTCTGCGGGAAGGACGAAGTCTGCAATTTCCGCGACGACGCCCTCAACCCCGAACGCCAAGCCGACGACTTCGCCTCCGATCTCATCCTCCCGGATTTCATGGTCGGTCCGCGCGTCCGAAAGATGAAGCGGCCCACGTTGTCGGCCGTCCGCGAACTCGCCGACGAGTTTCGCGTCAGCAACACGGCCACTGCGGTCAAGATTGCATGCATGAACCGGTTTCCCATGATCGTCGTCTGTCACGGCAAGACGCGTCGACGTTGGTTCAGGCGCTCGAAGATGGTCCACAACTGGTGGTTTCCGTCCGATGCGCTCGACCGAGAGAGCTATGCCGGACACATGCTGTTCGACGGCGAGGCCGAGCAGAACTTTCCCAGGAAAACTCCCGCGGAAGCCTGGTTCAACTTCAAAGGTTGCGACCGTTCGGAGGTCGAGGAGCAGTCCATCCTGCTGCCGAACGACGAGATCCTGACGATCCTCAAGTTACCCGATGAAGCAGTCGCTTAGACCACGTCTGGGTCACCACACAGCATCGGCACTGCCGCAGAAGCAGGCTGACCGCCCCGACTTGGTTTGAGTCGGCAGACGGCATCCCGCGTCCCACATCGCATATTTCCAGGATGTGAAGGCTCTGTGCTCGCGTCATTCTGTGAAATCGCGCGGCGACCTGTTGGACGAGAAAACGCTCCAGGCCGCTTGGAAAGCATCACGCGCCTGTTGATAGCTCACGGCCCGACCGACCTTGTGCTCACCCGGATGACTGCCCGGGTAGAAGCCGCAGAACCACTGCCAAGCGGTCGAACCGGGAGGACCTTCCGTGCGCTTGGCAATCGTGCCGGCCTGCACATCACCGAAGTAGATGTGCCAAGTCTCGTTCGGCGACTCCTTATCCCGGCGGCGGGTGAGAGTGCTCATGGCTCATTGATTCCAGCCCATAGGCTGAAAGGGGAGCCGCTACGTCTTGGGGCGAGAGGCCTGACCGACCCCATCTGTGGGCCCCGCATAGGCGTCGGGGAACGCCTGGGCCGTGAAGCCACGGGACTGCAGGGGAAAACGTCAACGCCAAATTTTGAGCACGCTTTGGCATTACCGGTTTCGCATACGTCGCCCCGTCTTGTTGAGATCCACTGTCGGCGGCGTCGGCTTCAAAAGGTCTGCTGGCTCGACGCCGAGGCCAGCCGCGAGAGCGGCGAGCACGTCGATCGAAACGGCATTGCGGCTTCTCTCAACCAGGCTGATATAGGTCCGATCGATATCGGCGCGGTGGGCGAGTTCTTCCTGCGAAATGCCTTTGGTTCGGCGCAAGCGCTTCAAGTTGGCGGCCAAGACGTCTCGGATGTTCATCTCCAAGACAGCACAGGCTTGTCGAGTATTTCACCACGGAGTATTTTCTACAAATCGACACCAAGCAATTGATTGCATTGACTAATGGTGCCGGTCCCCATCGGATGTAGAGCTGCTCCTTCTGCTGTCGGCCAAGAACGAAAAGTTGTGTTTGCCTTTGTAGGTTTCTGACCGATGTCCTTTCCCCCGCTTGATCCTGATGTCGCCGATACGGCTCCGAGCGATCCTGTTCTGACCCGGTATGACGAGGAGCACCTCGTCACTTATCTCCGCCTTCTCGATGCCGAGAAGGCCGGCGCTGACTGGGAAGAGGTCGCGCAGATCGTTCTGCACATTGATCCGGTCCGCGAACCCGAACGCGCGCGCCGCGCATTCGACAGTCATCTGGCGCGTGCAAAGTGGCTGTCGGAGGAAGGCTACAAGGGCTTCCTACGTAGTCCCCCAGAGACCTGAAGTTGTGCAACCAGGACGGAACTCGATCGCCTCAAGCAATCGTGTAGTTAGTTCAGGCGGTAGCCCGCATCACTTTACCTGCGCGAGTCAAGAATCTCTTCAACAATCTTAAATGGCGCCATCATTGGTCTGTTGCGTTGCAGTCCTAACCTGATGAGGACAGCACGATGTCGGAATTCGATTGGCGCGCACCCAAGGCCTACGCGAACCTTCATCGCGCGGACCGTCCAGGCTTTGCTTGGGAGAGCGTTCGCCGATCTTCGAACTATTGTACGCAGTTCTCAGCGATAGCTCATCCTGATCGCAGTGCGCCCGCCAACTTCCGGAAGCATTGGGGGTTGATATTTCGCAGCTGATCCCGAGCTGCCTTTCGATGCCCAGCCTGTGTTCTGGGCGCCTGAAGAGTTGTCGACTGTGTTGGCGCTTGTCGAGATCGGCACGCGTGTGCCTGTCGTTGCGCCGATCGTAAAGCTGCCTTCGTTCGCGCAGGATCAACTACGCCGAGCGACAGACGGCTGGCATGTCGTCGCTCGAATCGGCACGGGCCAGCACCGCGTGTGGCTTCGCAGGAAGCCGTTGAGCACTGTCTCCTACGCGGTACTGCTGCCGTATGACCGCGACTTCAAGATGCGCCACGATGCCGCCGACCGTCTCTGGCGTGCACTGCGTGCGCAACCGCTTGGACCTGCCTCCGACGGCTTGTCGGAGCAGCGCCGCACGCGCCTTGTGCTGATCTTGCGCGCGCTCGACGGCTGGCAGCAGGGCAACAGCTATCGAACGATTGCAGAAGTGCTGTTCGGCGCAGCGCGCATTCCTGCACGCGCGTGGAAGACGCACGACGTGCGCAGCCTTACCCGTCGTCTGGTAAAGGACGGCCTGTCCTTGGTCCACGGAGGATATCGGAAACTCCTGCGACCTCCGCGCAAGGACGAATAGCCTTTCCGCATTCGATGAGGGGGCCGGAAACCACCCCCTCGATCTGCGGCATCCCCCTTCGCTGGCCTACGCCTCCATGCTGACCGTCGACGCGCTGCACTACGCGCAAGCGCGCAGGTCTGTCCTGGAGGTTGCCAGATGTCCGATTCCTTGGCCGGTCTTCCGCAGCGCTTTCTTCGCACACCCGAGGCTGCGCGTTATCTCGGCCTGTCCGGCCGCACGCTCGAGAAGCATCGGACCTACGGCACTGGCCCGACCTATCGCAAGATCGGCGGCCGCGTTGTCTATGCGCTCGACGACCTCAAAGCCTGGGTTGATCGCGGCATCAAAACGTCGACCGCCGATCCAGGGCAGGGGACGGTTCTGCCGGCGAAGCGACATCCCGGCCTCGTTCCCTACGCAGGCAAAGAGCGCTGCGTGCAGCGGGCTGTGCGGGCGTGAGCATGCGTCATTTGCGCAAATCCGAGCGTGCGCAGCTCGACCTGTTTCGCGCGCTTCCTGGCGATCTCGCGCCGCGGGATGCGCAGGATCTCATGGCCTATCCGTTCTTTTCGCTGGCCAAAGCCAAGCGCGTGGTGCCGATCGATTTCCGCGCAGGGACCGTCGCGATCCGTGTCGAGGCCGTCCCAGAGCACGGCATGGCGACCATCTGGGATGCGGATGTTCTGATCTGGGCAGCGTCTCAGATCGTCGAAGCCCGTGACGCCGGACTGAAGACGTCGCGCCTGATGGCGGCCACGCCGTATGAGATTCTGACGTTCGTTGGTCGCGGTACGGGCGTGCGCGATTACGATCGTCTGAAAGCCGGTCTCGACCGTCTGCAGTCGACGACCGTGCTGACCTCGATCCGTCAGCCGACGGAGCGGCGGCGGCATCGCTTCTCCTGGATCAACGAGTGGAAGGAGACCGCGGATGCGCATGGCAAGCCGTCCGGACTGCAGCTGATCCTGCCGGATTGGTTCTATTCGGGCGTCATCGACGATGCGCTCGTGCTGACGATCGACCGCGCATATTTCGCACTCACGGGCGGTTTGGAGCGTTGGCTCTATCGTCTCGTGCGCAAGCATGGCGGTCATCAGGATGGCGGCTGGAGCTTCGATCTCGGCTATCTCCATGCCAAGTCCGGCAGCCTCTCACCGCTCAAACATTTTGCCTACGACCTGCGCGAGATCGTCCGCCGCCAGACATTGCCGGGCTACGAACTCGTGCTCAGCCGCGATCCGAACGGGACCGAGCGGCTGAACTTCACGGCCGCCGTGACGGATCCCGTCGCTCGGCGCTTCGCCAGGCATCACTCACCGAGCGCTGCAGGGGACAAGCTGTGAATTGTCTCGTGCTATCGGGGACCGCAAGGCTCGTGCTATCGGGGACCGGATCCTCGTGCTATCGGGGACCAGAATCGGTCTTAAGTCGCTCTCGCGGCTTAGCTTTTCGGCCCCTTAACTTACCTAACTGCAAAATCCTTCGGATTTTGTCTAACGGGCACCGTCAGCGCCGCACCGGTGGACGCCTGCCGCCTCTGCGTGGGCGGTCTTCAGGCATGCTCGAGCAGCCCTCTGTGCGCTCGTGCCGGGCCCTCCAGCGCCTCCCAATCCTGTCCAGCCGAAAGATGATCCGATGAGCGAGCTGACGCGCGTCCAGCTGCTATGGCTGCAGGGCAAGATCGAGAACCGCATCCGTTTCGGCCAAACCGTTCAAGAGCTGCGACTCGATCACTACCGCCGCGTGGTCTCATTCACGCCTGGCAGCGTGTTTGCGTTCGTCCGCTGGTCATCGAATGACTACGGCACGGTACTGTCGCGGATCGATATTCTGCAGGCTGTCCGCGCCGGCGAGGCGTGCGCGACCGTGCCCTTCGTCGGTCCTGGCGCTGCCATCCTGCTGCAAGTGTTCGGCTGGCCGAAGGTCGAACGCGTGCTGCAGCACATCGACGCGATCGAGGCGCTCGGCATCGATCCGGCGGATGTCGCACCGGATCATTGGCGTCACGTTCAGAACCGCTTCACGGCCAATGAACCGCCGCGGCCCTACACGCTGCTGCGGCACCGGGCCTGGCTGTATCGCCGGAGCATCATGCCATGAGCGGGCGCTTCTCCATCGCCGTGACGATGCTCTCCGGCGTTGCGCTTCTACTCGGAACGAGTGTGCTCGATCTGCGGCCGCGCTTGATCTGGAATGCCTCTGAAAGCGTGCCAATCGGGCTCTATGCCGTGCAGCCGGTCAGCGACTGGTACGTCACCGAACTGGTTGTTGTGAGGCCTCAAGAGCGGCTCGCGGCGCTGCTTGCGGCCGGCGGCTACTTGTCGGACGGCGTGCCGATGCTGAAGCGGATCCTTGCCCTTCCCGGCCAAACCGTGTGTCGCCGCGAGCTCGCGATCAGTGTGGATGATGTCGAGGTCGGAGCCGCGCAACAGACCGATCGACGGGGCCATCCGCTGCCGGATTGGCAGGGCTGCCGCATCGTCGGCGACGGGCAGATCTTCCTGATGAACTGGCAATCGGAGGTCTCGCTGGATGGCCGATATTTCGGTTTGACGGCGATGTCGGATGTCGTCGGACGCGCAGTTCCGATTTGGACGAGGGAGCCGCAATAATGCACTCGGTCTGCACTCGGTGTACAAGGCAGCTGCCTGAGCTCGTGGAATTCTGCTGCGGCCCAGGCACCCTTAGCAGCGCTGCTAGCACCAGTGTTAGCACTAGTGCTGACGCCAATGTCGACGTTGAGACAGCCAGATGCCAGCTCACGGTGGACCTGTCTCCGTCGCCACCGGTGCAGTGGAACTGCGTCGCAACGCACGTCGCACCACTAAATGGTCATGGTTCGACTGCGCAACATTGCAGGTTTGGGTGCCGTCTCGGTCGCGAATACACTCCCGAGCAAGCGTCTGCGGTGCGGCCTCGTGCGCTCCGTTCGCCGGGTCGAGCGTTGCGATTTCTGCAAGTATTATGCGGATTCCGGTGCAGTTCCTCCCTCATATGGAAGCCATTCATCCACATCTCCGATGTGCATCGGCCGACGATCCGGAAGGCGTCGGGCCCGACTTCGTACGAACGGATCAGCCCATATCGTGAGCCATTGGCGGTCGCGAGCGTTCTCGACCTGTTTCAAGATCGTCTTTTCTTCTCGGGACTGTCCGAGAGTACGACACAAAGCGCGAACGCACGAACTAATAGGGCCGCGAAGGTCAGGTCAGAGTCAGGCGATTTTCTAGGGCAAGATAAAAGCGGCTCGCCTGTTGAACAGCAAGCCATTGACATGGCTTGCGTTCAACCGTGCCGGTCGGTCGGAGCGCGTGCCGCGCTCGAGGTTTTTGGTAGCACGATCAATGTTGTTTTCGGCACTGTAGTAAGTTTCGCGGCTCAGGGGTGCTTTGCATGAGCACCAGCGAGCGCGAGTTCCGCATCCGCCCTGGGCGCATTCGTCATGGGCGGGGCACTAAGGCCAAGAGCTTCATCAATCGTGTGCTGCGGGCTGCCAATGCCGCCGGTCACGTCGCGCGCTTGCCGACGATCAATGGACGTCATGCGGTGCGGGCTCACTCGACCTTCGGCCGCGGCCGGCTCAGCTTCAGCCGCGAGCGTCTGTTCGTCCCCGTGCGCCGGGTGACAGTCAAGGCGCGGATCGCGAGGCACGCGGGGCGCGCGTTTCGGTCAGCGCCTCTGGCGACCCATCTCGCCTATCTTCAGCGCGATGGCGTCACCCGCAAAGGTGAGCCGGCCCGGATGTTCGATGCGGCTGGCGATCAAGCGGACGAGGCTGGATTCGAGGCGAGGGGCAAGGGTGATCGGCATCATTTCCGCTTCATCGTGTCCCCGGAGGATGCGGCCGACATGGTGGACCTCAGGGCATTCACGCGGGATCTCATGCGGCAGATGGAGGCCGATCTTTCGACGCGGCTGGAATGGATTGCGGTTGATCACTGGAACACGGACAATCCGCACGTCCATGTCCTCGTGCGCGGCGTCGACGAGACCGGCACCGACTTGGTCATCTCCCGTGACTACATCAGCCGCGGCCTGCGTTCGCGCGCTGAAGAGCTGGTGGCGATCGAGCTCGGCCCGAAGCCGGAACACGAGATCCGCAACTCACTCGAGCGAGAGATCACGGCTGATCGCTGGACGCGGCTCGATCGCGAGATCCGGATGGCAGCGGACGAGGTTGGCGCCATCGATCTTCGGCAGGAAGCGGCGGGCCTTCCTGACCCAGAGGTGGCCCGGCTCATGCGCGGGCGCCTGCAATATCTCGAACGCTTGGGGCTGGCGAGCGCGGCCGGCCCCAACGAGTGGATGATCGAACTCGGTGCGGAGCGGAAGCTTCGCGAGCTCGGCTTGCGGGGAGACGTCATCAAGACGATGCACCAGGCCTTCGCGGCGCGCGGGGAAGAGCGCTCGGTGGCCGACTACGCGATCGAAGGATCGGCTGCTGGGTCGCCGATTGTCGGCCGGCTGGTCGACCGCGGGCTGCACGACGAACTGACCGGCGAGGCCTACGCCGTGATCGATGGCGTCGACGGCCGGGCACATCATGTCCGGTTCCGTGGTGCCGAGGCCTTTGCCCAGGCGCCGCCGGTTGGCGGCATCGTCGAGGTCAGGCGCTTCGGCGGGGCGGACGACGCAAGGCCAACCCTGCTGCTTGCGACACGGTCGGATCTTGGTCTGGCCGAACAGATCACCGCGGAGGGCGCGACCTGGCTCGATCATCGGTTGGTCGAACGGGAGCCGATGCCGCTGGCGCTTGGCGGGTTCGGTGCCGAAACGCGGGATGCTCTTCGCGCGCGGGCCGAGCATCTCGCGGATCAGGGACTGGCGCGGCGGCAAGGCCAGCGGATCATCGTGCAGAGGGATCTCTTGAAGACCTTGCGACAGCGAGAGCTCGACTCGATCGGTGCCCGGTTGTCGGCGCAGTTCAATCTGCCGCTTCAGTCAGTGTCGCCGGGTGCAGCAGTCGCCGGGACCTATCGCCAGCGGCTGGCGCTCGCGTCCGGCCGGTTCGCCATGATCGACAACGGGCTTGGCTTCTACCTGGTCCCTTGGTCGCGCGAGCTCGACAGCCGGCTCGGCAAGACCGTCACAGGCCTCGCCAAGGCCGGCGGCATCGAATGGCAGCTCGGTCGCAAGCGCGACCTCGGCCTCTGATCAGATCAGGAGAGCATCATGCCAGCGACCCGAATCCTCTGGGGCCAAATTCTTGCGGTGTCACTGATCGTGTTGATTGCGGTCTGGGGCGCGACGGAATGGACAGCCTGGCGGCTGGCGTTTCAGGCGCGATTGGGACCGCCCTGGTTCTGGCTTGCAGGATGGCCGGTCTATTGGCCGCCGGCGTTCTTCTGGTGGTGGTTCGTCTACGATGCCTATGCGCCCGGCGTGTTCACAGAGGGCGCGGCCATCGCAGCGCTCGGCAGCCTCTTGGCCGTTGCTGCCGCGATCGGCATGTCGCTCTGGCGGGCCCGGGAAGCGCGGATCGTTGCGACTTATGGATCCGCGCGCTGGGCCGAGCCAGGTGAGGTGGAGAAAGCCGGGCTGCTCGGTGAGGATGGCGTGGTGCTCGGGCGACTAGGGCAGTGCTATCTCCGTCATGACGGACCGGAGCACGTGCTATGCTTTGCGCCGACGCGGTCGGGCAAGGGCGTAGGCCTTGTCGTGCCCTCGCTGCTGACCTGGTCGGGATCGGCGATCGTTCACGACATCAAGGGCGAGAACTGGCAGCTCACAGCCGGCTTCAGGGCGCGGCATGGCCGGGTCCTGCTGTTCGACCCGACCAACCCGAAGGCATCGGCCTATAATCCGCTGCTCGAGGTTAGGCGTGGGGCCTTCGAGGTCCGCGACGTCCAGAATGTCGCCGACGTCCTGGTCGATCCCGAAGGCTCGCTCGACAAGCGCAACCATTGGGAAAAGACCAGTCATTCGCTGCTGGTCGGCGCCATCCTGCACGTCCTCTATGCCGAGGCCGACAAGACCTTGGCTGGCGTTGCAGCCTTCCTGTCCGATCCGAAGCGGCCGATCGAGACGACGCTGATGGCCATGATGGCGACGCCGCATCTCGGCGAGCCTGGTCCGCATCCCGTCATCGCATCGACCGCGCGCGAGCTTCTGAACAAATCCGAGAATGAACGGTCAGGGGTCTTGTCCACCGCTATGTCGTTCCTGGGCCTCTACCGTGATCCCGTTGTGGCCGAGGTCACCGGCCGGTGCGACTGGCGCATCGCGGATCTGATTGCGGGTGACGAGCCGGCGACGCTGTATCTGGTCGTGCCGCCCTCGGACATCTCGCGGACCAAGCCGCTCATCCGGCTCGTGCTGAACCAGATCGGCCGAAGGCTGACCGAGGATCTGCAGGCACGGGAGCGGCGCCATCGCGTGCTGATGATGCTGGACGAGTTTCCGGCGCTCGGGCGGCTCGACTTTTTTGAGTCCGCGCTCGCCTTCATGGCCGGCTACGGCATCAAGAGCTTCCTGATCGCGCAATCGCTCAATCAGATCGAGAAAGCCTACGGGCCGAACAACGCAATCCTAGACAACTGCCATGTCCGGGTGAGCTTCGCCACCAACGATGAGCGGACTGCCAAACGCGTGTCGGATGCGCTCGGCACTGCCACAGAGATGCGTGCGATGAAGAACTATGCCGGCCATCGTCTCGCACCTTGGCTTGGACATCTCATGGTCTCCCGCCAGGAAACGCCGCGGGCGCTGCTCACGCCGGGCGAGGTGATGCAGCTGCCGCCGGCGGACGAGATTGTGATGGTCGCCGGCGCACCGCCGATCCGGGCGAAGAAGGTCCGCTACTTCGAGGACCAGAGGCTGGTCACGCGTGTTCTCCCGCCGCCAGACATCGCAAAGCCCGTGCTGACGGAAGGAGCGGATGCATGGTCGGCGCTGGCGCCGATATCGCCAGCGCTGTCCACATCCGAAGATCCATCGTCCGCCCACGATGATCAAGCCAATGGCGGCTTGCGCCGGGAGCCCGAGCTGCCTGAGCACGTCGCGATCGCAAGTGAGGCCACCGTCGTCGATCCGGTAGACGAGTTCTCGGTGGTGCTCGACGACGATCAGGCGCTACTTCCGAATGGTGGCCGCGATCCGACCATGACGCGCGTAGCGCGGCAGGCTGCGCTTGATCCCGGCGACGACATGGGCCTGTGAGGACGGTCGATGCGTGATCGCATGAATGTCTATTTTCCGCCCGAGCTCTTGAAGCAGATCACGGAGCTCGCCGATCGCAAGAAGCTGTCGCGCTCGGCAATCGTGGAGGCTGCCGTTCTGTCGTTCCTGTCGCCCGATGGGGCTGACCGGCGCGAGGCTGCCTTTACGCGCAGGCTAGATCGACTGTCGCGCCAGATGCAGCGGCTGGAGCGGGACGTTGGAATTCTCGCGGAGACGTTGGCGCTGTTCGTCCGCTTCTGGCTGACCGTCACGCCGCCGCTTCCAAACGAGGCTCAGTCGGCGGCGCAGATCAAGGGACGCGAACGGTTCGAGGGTTTCGTCGAGGCACTCGGCCGGCGCCTCCAGAAGGGGCAGAGCTTTTTACGCGAGATCCCGGAGGATTTTGTGAGGAAGGCGCCGGAGGAGCCCAGCAGCTGACGAGGGCGGGCAGAACCGCATCGACGCTTACGCCACGGCTTCTTTTTCTGCGCCGTACCGCGATGGCCGGCTCGCCGTGGATGCCATCCAGCGCAGGGCCGCTTATCGACGGACCAAACGGGGTCCGAATGATGAAGAAAAAGATCACGCTGCAGCTGTCGGATGAGATCCTCGGTCGCCTGAAGGGGGCGACTGAGCAGCGATGTGTCAACCGCGCCGTCCTGATTGAGAAGGCCTTGGAGCGGTTCCTCGCCGAGCCAGCGGACCCTCTGCCGCAGCAGGATCGCCTTGCTGGCTTGGAACGGCAACTTGAGAGCATCACGTGCGATCTCAGGGCGCTCAATGACACGGTCGCGCTCCATGCTCGCTATCACCTGGCCTTGACGTCTCTCGGTCGAGACAACGGTCCTGATGCATCGGCCAACAAAGCGAGCTCGGCCGCGCGCGTTGATGACGTCGAAGAGCAGACCCGGGAGCAGGCGAGGGGCGTCGGATTTTTAGATCAGCAGCAGAAGGCCGAGGAGTTGCCGTTCGGAGCTCCAACCCGTCGTACACGTCCGGTTCTGACTGCTGCTCCGACCACAGAAGTGTCGTGGGGAATGCCGGCCGCCGAGGAGGGCGGCGAGGATCCCTTTCGCCTCGCGTCGCACGAGATGCGCTAAGCGTTCCAGCGTAATCGATCCTGATCGTCCCGTGCCGGACTTCATGTTCGGTCGAAAAGGCGCCCAAGCCGAGGCGGTCAGCAATGCCGGTATCTCCGGCTGGCTCGTTGTCGCTCTCGTCTTCATGCCGTTCGCAGCAGGCTATTTCCTGTCGTACCTGTTCCGGACGATCAATGGCGTGGTCTCCGAACGCCTGGCCTCCGAGCTTGGACTGAACGCCGCGGACTTAGGTCTGATCACGGCGGTTTATTTCCTGGTTCTTGCGGCCGCCCAAATTCCGGTCGGGATGATGCTCGATCGCTACGGACCACGGCGCGTTCAGAGTGCGCTGCTCGTGGTCGCGGCATTGGGAGCGGCTGGATTTGCGCGGTCGACCGGACCGATCTCGCTGATGACATCACGCGCTGTGATTGGGCTGGGCGTCGCGGCGGCTCTGACCGCTGGGCTGAAGGCGATCGTTCTCTGGTTTCCGCGCGAGCGCGTGGCACTCGTCAACGGCTACATGGTCATGCTCGGTGCTCTCGGCGCCGTCGCGGCGACGTTGCCGGCCGAAGCGGTTCTGGCTCGGACCGGATGGCGCGACATGTTTGACATCCTGGCGGTCGCCACGGCAGGCACTGCTGTCCTGATTTACTTCCTGGTTCCCGAACGCGAAAGCGATGCAGCTGCCGCACCAGCTGGTGGTGGCCTGTGGAGCATCTTGACCGATCGACGTTTCTGGAAGATCGCGCCGTTGTCGGGAGCATGCATTGGATCTGCCTGGTCGATGCAAGGACTCTGGGCGCCGGCGTGGTTGACCGAAGTGGAGGGCATGACACGAAGCCAGGTGGTGACGGCGCTGTGTGAAACGGCGATCATGCTGAGCCTCGGCGCGTGGTTGCTCGGCACCCTGGCCAATTGGACGCGCAGGAACGGGATCAGGTCCGAGACATTGCTGGCGATCGTCGGCGCGATGTTCATCCTGGCCCAGCTGGCTTTGGTATTCCGGCTACCGGTGCCCTCGATCGTTCCCTGGTTGATGATTGCGATCGTGGGCGCGGCGACGGTGCTAAGCTTTGCGATCATCTCAGACTACTTTCCGAAGGAGATGGCCGGGCGCGCGAACGGCGTATTGAACGTCGTCCACTTTGGATGGGGATTTCTCGCCCAATACGGGACCGGTCTGGTGCTAGCGCAGTGGGCGCAGCATGATGGTCACTATCCGATCTTCGCATATCAGGTGGCTTTCGGTGTGAACGTCGCGCTGCAGTTCGCGGCTTTGGTTTGGTTCGCAATTCCGCGTGGGAAGCGAGAGAGGGAACCGACCAACCTTCAGCTCGGTCTGGATGTCGACGAGCCCAGCGGACACGATGCTGCGTCTTCCCACGAGCGCCCAATTTTGATCAGCGATCCCGCAACTTCGGGCACGTGGTGAACTGACATCGAACAGGCGCAGGTCAGCCGCGATCCTTTGGCGCGGTGCTTTTGGACTTTGCGCTTTCCTACGCCAGAGCACGAACGGAGCGGAGTGGTCCTTGCTCCATGCTTGCTTCTGCATTCTTTGATCATCCGATCGCGAAGAGGGGATGTTCGCGCTCTCAGGATCGGAGAACGGGGTGGTCGAAGTCCTTCAGGCGCAGTTGGTCTCGCGCGGCACGCGCATGCTGCGGACGGCTTTGGGATCGGCCATTGCGCAGCTTCTCGATGATCAGAGTGTCGTCGAGGTGATGCTCAACCCGGACGGCAGGCTTTGGGCCGATCGTCTCGCGTCTGGTTTGGCTGACACGGGTGAAACGCTCCCCGCCGCTGACGGCGAGCGGATCATCCGCCTTGTCGCGCACCATGTTGGGCTCGAGGTCCATGCAGGTTCGCCTCGCGTCTCAGCCGAATTGCCGGGAACAGGGGAACGGTTTGAGGGCTTGCTGCCGCCCGTCGTCGCCGCCCCGACCTTTGCGATCCGCAAACCTGCCGTCGCGGTGTTCACGCTCGACGACTACGTTGCCTCTGGAACCATGAATCCAGCGCAAGCCAGCAGCTTGCGGCAAGCGGTCCTCGATCGCTGCAACATCCTGGTGGCCGGCGGCACCTCCACTGGAAAGACGACGCTGACCAACGCTCTGCTCGCCGTCGTCGCAGAAACCGCAGACCGCGTCGTTCTGATCGAGGACACGCGCGAACTGCAGTGTCGCGCACCCAATCTCGTGGCGCTTCGAACCAAGGATGGCGTTGCGTGCCTGTCTGACCTTGTCCGATCATCGCTTCGGCTGCGTCCCGATCGCATTCCGATCGGCGAGGTGCGCGGCCCCGAGGCGCTCGATCTTCTGAAAGCCTGGGGCACCGGTCATCCAGGCGGGATCGGCACGATCCATGCGGGCTCGGCACTCGGCGCGCTTCGGCGACTCGAGCAACTGATTCAGGAAGCCGTCATTACTGTGCCGCGCGCTCTGATCGCTGAGACGATCAATGTCATCGCGGTGCTGACAGGCCGCGGCCAGGAACGACGCTTGAGCGAGCTTGTCCGCGTCGAGGGACTCGCTTCGACCGGAGACTACCTTCTCGTGCCCTTGGAGGATCAGTGATGGTGAAGTGGACGGAACAGCGTTGTGTTGGAGCGGGCTGGGTGACCGTAGCGGCCCTGCTTCTACTGGCGTCTCCTGCTTGGGCAGCGGGCTCGAACATGCCCTGGGAGCAACCCCTCAACCAGATCCTCCTCTCCGTCGAGGGACCGGTCGCCAAGATCATCGCGGTGATCATCATCATCACGACCGGCCTGTCGCTGGCCTTCGGCGAGACTTCAGGCGGCTTCAGGCGGCTGATCCAGATCGTGTTCGGGCTGTCCATCGCCTTTGCGGCGTCGAGCTTCTTCCTGTCGTTCTTCGCTTTCGGCGGCGGGGTGGTGATCTGATGGAAGAGGACGTCAAGGGCTTCGTCGCTCCGGTCCACCGCTCCCTGACCGAGCCGATCCTGCTCGGCGGCGCGCCGCGTTCGGTTGCGATCGTCAATGGCACGTTGTCGGCCGCGCTCGGGCTGGGGCTCCGGCTCTGGTTCTTCGGCCTGCTGCTCTGGTTCGTCGGCCACATGATCGCGGTCTGGGCCACGAAGCGTGACCCGTCCTTCATCGAAGTCGTGCGCCGTCACCTGCGCACTCCCGGTCATCTCGGTCAGTGAGGTCAGCCATGTTCAATCTCGCCGAATATCGCCGCGCCAACATCCGGCTTGCGGATTTCCTGCCCTGGGCCGCGCTGGTCGATGAAGGCATTGTCCTCAACAAGGACGGCTCGCTGCAGCGGACGGCGCGCTTCCGGGGACCCGATCTGGAGAGCTCCGTCGCCTCCGAACTGGTCGCTGTCGCCGCTCGTCTCAACAATGCGCTGCGGCGGCTCGGATCGGGCTGGGCGATCTTCGTCGAGGCGCAGCGGCATTCGACAGGAGCCTATCCGCCTTGCATGTTTCCGGATGCGGCGTCTGCGCTGGTCGATGCCGAGCGCAAGGCGCAATTCGAGGAGGAGGGGGCTCACTACGAGTCGAGCTACTACCTGACGTTTCTGTACCTGCCGCCGCGGGAAGACGTGGCCCGTTCAGAGCGCGTACTCTATGAGGGCCGGCCGCAATCGGACGGCGTCAATGGTCGCGAGATCCTGCGTAGCTTCATCGACCGTACCGACCGCATCCTGCAGTTGATCGCCGGCTTCATGCCGGAATGCGGCTGGCTCGGTGACGATGCGGTGCTGAGCTATCTGCATTCGACGATCTCGACGCAGCGCCAGCGGGTCCGGGTCCCGGAAATCCCGATGCATCTGGACGGGCTGCTCGCCGACCAGCCGCTGACCTGCGGGCTCGAGCCCATGCTGGGATCAGTCCACCTGCGGGTCCTCACCATCATCGGCTTTCCCTCTGCCACCACGCCGGGGATTCTCGACGATCTGAACGCGCTTGCGTTTCCCTACCGCTGGTCCACGCGCGCGATCATGTTGGACAAGCAGGATGCCGTGAAGCTCGTCACGCGCATCCGCCGGCAATGGTTCGCCAAGCGCAAGTCGCTGGCGGCGATCCTGAAGGAGGTCATGACCAGCGAGGCCGCGAGCCTCGTCGACACGGATGCGCACAACAAGGCGGTTGATGCCGATGCGGCTCTGCAGGACTTGGGATCCGACGACGTTGGTCAGGCCTATGTGACAGCAACGGTGACGGTCTGGGATGCCGACCCGAAACGGGCAGACGAGAAGCTGCGTCAGGTCGAGAAAGTCATCCAGGGGCGCGACTTCACCTGCATGGCCGAGAGTGTGAACGCTGTCGAAGCCTGGCTCGGTGGCCTCCCAGGCCACGTCTACGCCAATGTCCGGCAACCGCCGCTGTCGACGCTAAACCTGGCCCATATGATCCCGCTATCGGCGGTCTGGGCCGGCGAGACACGCGATCACCACCTCAAAGCGCCGCCGCTGCTATTCGGCCGGACGGAAGGCGCGACCCCGTTCCGCTTCTCGCTGCATGTCGGTGACGTCGGGCATACGCTGGTCGTCGGACCGACAGGGGCGGGCAAGTCGGTGCTGCTGGCGTTGATGGCCCTGCAATTTCGCCGCTATCCCGGCGCGCAGATCTTCTTATTCGATTTCGGCGGCTCGATGCGTGTCGCTACGCTCGCCATGGGCGGAGATTGGCACGATCTTGGTGGCGCGTTGTCGGCGGAGACGGAGGCCGCCGTCGCGCTGCAGCCCTTGGCCGGCATCGACGATATCGGCGAGCGCGCCTGGGCCGTCGATTGGATCACGAGCATCCTGGTTCACGAGAAGATTGTCGTGACCCCAGAGGCCAAGGAGCATCTCTGGTCAGCTCTGACCTCGTTGGCGTCAGCGCCCGTGGCGGAACGTACGCTGACCGGGCTGTCCGTGCTGCTGCAGTCCAACAGCCTCAAGCGAGCGCTCAAGCCCTATTGCCTCGATGGCGCGCAAGGCCGCCTGCTGGATGCCGACCACGAGGCCCTCGGCGACCGATCGGTGCAGGCGTTCGAGACCGAGGGGCTGATCGGGACAGCCGCAGCGCCCGCGGTGCTTGGCTATCTCTTTCATCGGATCGCCCAGCGCCTTGGCGGCCGCCCGACGTTGCTGATCATCGATGAAGGTTGGCTGGCGCTGGATGATGCCGATTTTGCCGGACAGCTGCGCGAATGGCTGAAGACCCTGCGCAAGAAGAACGCATCCGTCGTCTTCGCGACCCAATCTCTGTCTGACATCAACGGATCGTCGATTGCGCCCGCCATCATCGAGAGCTGTCCCACCCGGATCCTGCTCCCCAATGAGCGCGCCATCGAGCCGCAGATCACGGCGATCTATCGCCGCTTCGGGCTCAACGATCGGCAGATCGAGCTGTTGAGCCGGGCAGTCCCGAAGCGCGACTATTACTGCCAGTCGCGCCGCGGCAATCGCATGTTCGAGCTCGGGCTGGGGGAGGTCGGGCTTGCGTTTGCTGCCGTCTCGTCAAAGGCAGATCAGGCCGCCGTTGCGGACGCGTTTGCGGCAGCCGGGAAGGAGGGATTTGTCGCGGCGTGGCTTCGGCACCGCAATGTCGGCTGGGCTGCCGACCTCATTCCGGGCCTCGAGAACCTGGAGACCCAGGGATGAGGCGGATGGGTCGTTTGGTGGCGCACGTGGTGGCCGTTGTTCTGGTGACGGCTGCGCCGGCGCGAGCGCAACTGGTCGTCTTCGACCCGAACAATTACGCCCAGAATGTTCTGACAGCCGCGCGCGAGTTGCAGCAGATCAACAATCAGATCCTGTCGCTGCAGAACCAGGCGCAGATGTTGATCAATCAGGCGAAGAACCTGGCTAGCCTGCCGTATTCCTCGCTGGCGCAGCTGCAGCAGTCGATCCAGCGGACGCAAGACCTACTGAAACAGGCTCAGCGGCTGTCCTACGACGTCCAGCAGATCGACCGCGCATTTGAGACGACATACGCGCCTGCCAACGGCAACACATCCAACCAGGATCTCGTCGGCAATGCGCAGGCCCGTTGGCAGACGTCGGTGGCGGCCTTGCAGGATGCCCTCAAGGTTCAGGCCGGCGTGGTCGGCAACCTCGACGCGGTGAAGAGCCAGTCGGCGGCACTGGTCGCGGCCAGTCAGGGCGCGAGCGGCGCGCTGCAGGTGACCCAAGCCGGCAACCAGATCCTGGCGCTGCAGGCGCAGCAGCTTGCCGATCTCACGGCCGCGGTGGCCGCTCAGGGGCGGGCCCAGAGCCTCGATAACGCACTGCGCGCTGCCGCACAGGACCAGGGGCGCGAGCAGCTCCGGCGCTTCCTCGCGCCGGGGCAGGGCTACCAGCCCTCCAACGTGCAGATGTTCCACTGAGGATGAGCCTCTGATCTGCGGGAGCTCTGCTGTCGCTCGAGGGAGATTGGCCTATGGCTGGAACCGGTATCATCGATCAATTCCTGGAAGCCTTCACGCGCTCGATCGATAGCGGCTTCGGGCTGCTCGGCGGCGAGGTCGGCTATCTCGCGACGACGCTGGTCGCGATCGATGTCACGCTGGCAGCGCTGTTCTGGGCCTGGGGCGGCGAGGACGATATCATTGCCCGCCTGGTGCGAAAGACGCTGTTCGTCGGCGTCTTTGCCTATCTCATCGGCAACTGGAATAGCCTCGCCCGTATCGTCTTCGAGAGCTTAGCCGCTCTCGGTCTCAAGGCCTCAGGATCGGCGCTATCGACCGCTGACTTTCTGCGGCCGGGGAAAATCGCGCAAGTCGGGCTCGATGCCGGACGGCCGCTTCTCCAGGCGATCTCGAGCCTCATGGGGTATGTCGGCTTCTTCGAGAACTTCGTGCAGATCGTGGTCCTCCTGTTTGCCTGGCTGGTCGTGCTGCTGGCCTTCTTCATCCTCGCGATCCAGCTGTTCGTCACCCTGATCGAGTTCAAGCTGACGACGCTCGCAGGCTTCGTGCTGATCCCGTTCGGCCTGTTCGGCAAGACAGCCTTCGCGGCCGAGCGCGTGCTCGGGAATGTCATGTCCTCGGGCATCAAGGTGCTGGTGCTTGCAGTCATCTCCGGCGTTGGCTCCACACTCCTTGCGCAGCTGACGCAAGCGGGCGGAGGCGATCCGCCGACCATCGACAGCGCAATGGCGTTGGTGCTGGGATCGCTGTCGCTGCTTGGTCTAGGGCTGTTCGGGCCCGGTATCGCGAATGGCTTGGTGTCCGGCGGCCCGCAGCTTGGCGCCGGCAGTGCTGCCGGTCCGTCCTTGGCAGCCGGTGGACTCGCCGTGGCTGGCGTTGGGCTCGTCGCTGGAGCAGCCGGGCTCGCCGGTGGCGCGATCTCCGGCTCGACGCGAGCCGCTGCATCACTTCGCTCTGGCGCGTCCAGTGTCTTACGCCGTGGCCCAGCTGGAGCTGATGAGGCGGGCGGAACCTCGAGTCCCTTGCGCGAGAGGATCGCTGCACCGAACGGCCAGGCAGATCCCTCCTCGCCGGTCGAGGGGGATGGCTCAGCTGCTGCCTCGCCCCGCTGGGCACAACGCATCAAGGCGGCGCGTGCCGTTCACCAGGGGGCGTCCACAACCACGCAAGCGGTGCGCAATGCCGAGCAGGGCGGCCACGGCAGCTCCGTCGATCTCTCCGAGGGGAAATCCTGACATGTTCAAGCGTCCATCCGTCCACTATGGCCGCACACCCGAGCCGGTCACGCCCTATCAGAAGGCCGCGCAAATCTGGGACGAGCGCATCGGCTCGGCCCGCGTGCAGGCCAAGAACTGGCGGTTGATGGCGTTGGGGTGTCTCGGACTCGCTGCTGGTCTCGCTTCTGCGCTGATCTGGCAGTCCACCCGCGGGACGGTGACGCCCTGGGTGGTCGAGGTCGGTCATCTCGGCGAGGTTCAACGTGTCGCGCCAGCGATCGCCGACTACAAGCCGACTGATCCGCAGGTCGCGTTTCATCTCGCCCGCTTCATCGAGGATGTCAGAGGGTTGCCGGCGGACGGGATCGTGCTGCGCCAGAACTGGCTGCGGGCCGATGATTTCACGACGGATCGCGGCGCCGCTGCGCTCAACGACTACGCTCGCTCCAACGATCCGTTCACGAAGCTCGGCAAATCCCAGGTCTCGGTCGAGGTCTCGAGCGTAATCCGAGCCTCGCCGGATAGTTTCCGGGTCGCCTGGGTGGAGCGGCGCTACGAGAACGGCGCGCTGAGCGCAACGGAACGCTGGACCGCGATCCTGACGATCGTGCTCGCGATGCCCGACAACGCCGATCGGCTGCGCAAGAACCCGCTCGGCGTCTACGTCCAAGCTATCAACTGGTCGAAGGAGTTGTCGCAGTGAGGAGGCAGGTTGCTGGGGTGTCGCGCGCGCGATGGACGATCGTGCTTGCGACTATTGTTCCGCTTGCCGGCTGCGTGACGACTACGCCGCCAAAGATCAGCTATGACAGCGACGTGCCGCCCTTGGCGGCACCGCCTCCGGCCGTGGAAGACAGGCCCAAACCGCTTCACTTGCCGCCGCCATGGAAGGTGTCTCTGGGGGGCCCAACTGGTGCCAAAGAGGACGCGGACCCGCTCGATCGTGTCGAAGCAGCCAACAGCGCCGCGAGGGTCGAGCCGCGGAAGCGGGGGTACTTCAACGCAGCCCAGATCTATGCCTACAGTCCCGGCGCGCTCTACCAGGTCTACGCGGCGCCGGGGCAAATCACGGACATCATGCTCGAGGAGGGCGAGCAGCTCACGGGCTCGGGACCGGTCTCGGCCGGCGATACCGTGCGCTGGGTGGTCGGTGATACCGAGAGCGGGGTGGGGGACGCGCGACGCGTCCATATCCTTGTCAAGCCGACGCGGCCTGCAATCGAGACCAATCTCGTCGTCAATACCGACCGGCGGACCTATCTGATCGAGCTGCGATCTCGCGAGAAGCCGTATATGCCAGCCGTCGCCTGGTACTATCCGCAGAATGCGGATACCCGAGCCCGACAGGCGATGCTGAGGCCGGAGTTGCCTGAGCCGTCGCAGCGGCACCTGCGATACCGGATCGAGGGTGATGATCCACCTTGGAAACCGGTGAATGCCTATGACGATGGCCGCAAGGTCTATATCGAGTTCGCCCGCGGCATCGTGCAAGGCGAATTGCCGCCATTGTTCGTCCTTGGCCCCGATGGTGCGCCGGAGATCGTCAACTATCGGACCTTCCGCAATGTGATCATCGTCGATCGCCTGTTTGCGGTTGCAGAACTGCGCCTGGGCGGCGAACAGCAGCAGAGGGTCCGGATCACCCGAACCGATGGAGCGACCCCATGACGGGCGGGGACGACTCGGCTTCGACTGCGCAAGAAAGGTCTGCGAGCGATCAGCGTACGAAGGAGCTGCGGCTCAAGGGCGATCCGCCGCAGATCACGCGGTTGTCCCGCAAGGTCCTGGCGGGCGGGAGCGCGCTGGCGCTCCTCCTGATCGGCGGCACCTTCATCTGGGCGCTGCAGGCCAAAAAGTCACGGCAATCCGGTTCGGACGAGCTCTACAGCACCGATCACCACGATGTAGCCGACGGCGTGTCTGCGCTGCCGCGCGACTATGCAAGCTTGGCCAAGGACGCCCCTGTTCTCGGCCCACCGCTGCCCGGCGACCTTGGCCGGCCGATCCTGGCGTCGCAAAGTCAGGCGCCCACCACACCGGATCCGGATCAGCAGCGCCGAGAGCAGGAGACGGAAGCTGCGCGGGTCAGCCGGCTGTTTGCCGCAACCAATGTGCGCGACAGCCAGCCGCTGGCGAGCCCAGTTCAGGGCAGCGACCGCTCTGGGATGGCGCCGAACCCGGATGAGTTCCTCTCCCAGAATGGTCAGGAGCGCAAGCTCGCCTTCGTCAACGCTCCGGTTGATCGCCGCACGACCAATCCGGACCGAGTCGCGCGGCCAGCCTCTCCGTTCGTTGTCCAAGCCGGCACCGTCATTCCCGGTGCGCTGATCACAGGGATTCGCTCCGACCTGCCTGGACAGATCACGGCTCAGGTGACCGAGAACGTCTTCGACACTCCTTCGGGACGCGCTCTGCTAATCCCGCAAGGAGCACGCCTCATCGGCGTGTACGATAGCCAGGTGACGACCGGCCAGACACGCTTGCTCCTGGTCTGGACGAGACTGATCATGCCCAACGGCCGCTCGATCGTGCTCGAACGTCTCCCGGGAGCCGATGCGGGCGGCTATTCCGGGCTCTCTGACGAGGTCGACAATCACTGGAAGCAACTCATCGGCTCCGCATTGCTCGCGAGCCTGCTGTCGGTGGGCAGCGAAGTGAATGCAGGCGCGAACACCAGCACGAATAATGCAGGCATCATCCAGGCGTTGCGCCAGGGCTTCGGTAACGCGATGAGCCAGACCGGCCAGCAGCTCGTGCGCCAGCAGATGAACATTCAGCCGACGTTGACGGTGAAGCCCGGGTTTCTGGTGCGGGTGATCGTCAATCGTGATCTCGTGCTTGAGTCGTACCGCGATTGAAAAGAGTCGGGAAAATGAAGCTGAAGATTTCTGCGCTTCCTGACGACAAACCGGTCAAGATCTCAGTCGAGCTTCCTGCAAGAGTGCACCGAGACCTTCTGGCATATGCTGAGATTGTGGCGCGGGACTCGGCCCAAACACCGATCGAGATCGGACGTCTTGCCGCAGCCATGGTGTCTCGTTTTATGGCGACCGATCGGGCGTTTGCCAGGTTTAGACAGCGGACTCCAGACGAGGGCGAGTAACGGGTGATCAGTCCCACGTTCATGATTTTCCGAAGAAGGATCGCTCCTCCGACGAGCGATCCTGCCAGCAATCGGGTGATCCCTTAGAAGCCACGCGTTCGAGCCGTACGCTTCCGGAAAACGACGGTCGGCATGCCGGATCAGCTGGGGGTGATGGCTACTTGCCTCCTCGACCAAGATGCCGGCTTGGGCTTACGTCTCGTATCTGGTGAGTCGCGGGTCCTTATCATCATCGGGAATTACGTTCGTAGAAGGCAGTAGAACATTCAGCGCCTTCCAAATGTTGATTTCTATGCCTTAACCTTAGCAATCTTACGTCTAGCTGCTGCAGGGGTGGATCTCGCGTGCTTGCTACTTCCAGATGAGTTGACGTCGATTCCGAAGATAGCGAGATCTCGAGGCTCTCCGCGTTCTCTCAGGAGCTCAAAGCTCGGCCATTTGCCGACTTATGGTCATAACGTCTCATACGCGAATGCAGGTTGGTCCCCTCACCGGCAGGCGATTGGCTCGTTGGAGAACGAGGAAAGTCCGGAGATTGAGCGAGCCGGCTTGAAATCAATCCGTGTGTATCACCTGAATATCCGCGCAACTGTCGACAGGACTGGTTGATTCGGCCATGCCAGTCTTTGTCGCTGGCCGACATTCGGGAAAGTTGGATCGGCTTGCCTGGGCAAGACGAACAGTAATCGGCATGTGTGGTCGGCGACACTCTTTTCCAGAACGGCGCAAAGCACAAATGCGACCGGTGGTTGTTTATTTGTTGCTCTTCAGATACAGTTCAGATGTCTGTCGGGCAATTTGCCGTAGTTTCACTGTAATTTCGCCGGCTGCGCACTATTGTCGCACCACTTGAGGTGGTGCTGTCCGATGGACGTTAGGCAGAGAGACACGGGGCTAGACTGCCTGGCATTGCTGCTGCGATTCCATCTGGTTGCCGTTGATCCGGCGCAGATTGCACATCAGCTGGCGGGCGAGCGGGCCGATGTGAATGCGATGCTCCGCTGCGCTAGGCAGCTGAAGCTGAAGGCGCGTGCGGTCAGGCAGACATGGGACGGGCTCGCCAAGCTGCCCCTGCCGGCCATTGTGGCGCGCTCGGACGGTTCTTTCGTCATCCTCGGCCAGGTCACGGCCGAAACGGCGCTCATTCAAGACCCGCTCGTGAACCGGCCGCAGAGTCTCAAGCGCGCCGAGTTCGAAGCCAACTGGACCGGCACGATCGTGCTGATGGCGCGTCGCGCCTCGTTGACCGATCTCGCACGGCGATTCGATGTCACCTGGTTCCTGCAGGCGATGCACAAATATCGCCGGCTGCTCGGCGAGGTGCTGCTTGCCTCGTTCTTCCTGCAGCTGTTCGGCTTGGTCACGCCGCTGTTCTTCCAGGTCGTCACCGACAAGGTGCTGACGCATCGCGGCTATACCACGCTCGACGTGCTGGTGTTCGGCCTGATTACCGTAACGATTTTTGAGACCGCGCTGGGTGGTCTTCGAACGTATGTGTTCTCGCACACAACCAACCGCATCGACGTCGAGCTTGGGGCGCGGCT
This sequence comes from Bradyrhizobium sp. HKCCYLS20291, assembly GCF_051167715.1. Classification (NCBI taxonomy): domain Bacteria; kingdom Pseudomonadati; phylum Pseudomonadota; class Alphaproteobacteria; order Hyphomicrobiales; family Nitrobacteraceae; genus Bradyrhizobium; species Bradyrhizobium sp. HKCCYLS20291. The sequence goes on from NZ_JBNPTO010000006.1 coordinate 388,538, forward strand.
GTTTCGCCATCTGGTCGCGCTGCCGATCGCCTATTTCGAGGCGCGACGGGCCGGTGATTCGGTGGCGCGGGTGCGCGAGCTTGAGAACATAAGGAACTTCATCACCAGCTCGGCGCTAACGCTGGTGATCGACCTCGCATTCACCTTCGTGTTCCTGGGGGTGATGTTCTACTATTCGCCGTACCTCACTTGGATCGTGGTGGGCTCGTTCCCGTTCTACATCGCGCTGTCGGCCGGCGTGACGCCGATTTTCAAGCGGCGGCTCGACGTCAAGTTCGACCGCGGCGCCGAGAACCAGGCCTTCCTGGTCGAGACCGTCACAGCGATCCAGACCTTGAAGGCCATGGCGATCGAGCCGCAGATGCAGCGGCGCTGGGAGGAGCAACTCGCCGGCTATGTCGGCGCCAGCTTCGAGGTGCTGTCGCTCGGCAACTGGGCCAGCCAGTTGGTGCAGTTCATCAGCAAGATCGTCACCGCGCTGACCTTGTATTTCGGCGCGCATCTGGTGATCGAAGGTAGTCTGAGCGTCGGTGAGCTGATCGCCTTCAATATGCTGGCCGGGCGGGTGGCGCAGCCGGTTCTGCGGCTGGCGCAGCTGTGGCAGGATTTTCATCAGGCGCGGCTGTCGGTGGCCCGGCTCGGCGACATCCTCAACACCACGCCGGAGCCGGCGTTCAATCCCGGCCGCGCAGCGCTGCCGCCGGTGCGCGGCGAGGTGGTGTTCGACCACGTGCATTTCCGCTACCGTGTGGATGGTCCCCTGGCGCTGCACGATGTCAGCCTGAAGGTGCCGGTCGGGCAGGTCGTCGGCATCGTCGGCCCCTCCGGCTCGGGCAAGTCGACGCTGACCAAGCTGATCCAGAGGCTCTATGTCCCCGAGAGCGGCCGCATCCTGATCGACGGCGTCGACCTGACGGTTGCCGACGTCACCTGGCTGCGGCGTCAGATCGGCGCGGTGCTGCAAGAGAACGTGCTGTTCAATCGCTCGATCCGCGACAACATCGCACTCGCCGATCCCGGCATGGCGATGGAGCGGGTGATCCAGGCGGCCGAGCTCGCCGGCGCCCATGAGTTCATCCTCGGCCTGCCCGACGGCTACGACACGGTGGTGGGCGAGCGCGGCGCGAGCCTGTCCGGCGGCCAGCGCCAGCGCATCGCGATCGCGCGTGCGCTGGTCACCAATCCGCGCATCCTGATCTTCGACGAGGCGACCTCGGCGCTCGACTATGAGAGCGAGAACATCATCCAGCGCAACATGCGCAAGATCTGCGCCGGGCGCACCGTGTTCATCATCGCGCACCGGCTGTCGGCGGTGCGCAATGCCGACCGCATCATCACCATCGAGAACGGCCGCCTGGTCGAGGATGGCACCCATGACGAGCTGATCAAGCGCGCCGGGCGCTACGCGACCTTGCACCAGATCCAGGCGGGGCTCCATGTCGTCGGCTGAGGCACACAGGCAGGACAACGCGCCGATCGCGCTCGACGCGCGCCGCCGCCGCAACGATGCGCGGGAATTCCTGCCCGCGGCGCTGGAGATCGTCGAGACGCCGGCCTCGCCGGTCGGGCGCGCGGTGGCCGGCAGCATCATGCTGTTCTTCGCTATCGCGATAGGCTGGTCGATCGTGGGTCAGGTCGACATCATCGCCTCGGCCCAGGGAAAGATCGTGCCGACCGGCCGCACCAAGACGATCCAGCCACTGGAGGCGGGCGTGGTCGCGGCGATCCATGTCCAGGACGGCGACAAGGTCCATGCCGGCGACGTGCTGGTCGAGCTCGACCGCACCGTCACCCAGGCCGAGCGCCGCCGCGTCGCACAGGGCCTGATGCAGGCGCGGCTCGATGTGGCCCGGCTCAGCGTGCTGCGCGACAGTTTTGCCGATCTCACCGCGCTGCGGCCGCTTAGCATGCCTGAGGGCGCGGCGCCCGCCGACATCGCGCGCACCCGCGCCGCGCTGCAGGCCCAGGCCGCCGAGCAGCTGTCGAAGCTCGCCTCCAACCTGCAGCAGATCGCCCAGAAGCGCGCCGAGGCGCAGTCGATCGAGGCCGCGATCGCCAAGATCGACGCCACGCTGCCGTTCCTGCAGGAGACCGCCGACATCCGCCGCAACGCCAAGGAAATCCAGTACGGCAACCAGATCGCCTTCATCGACGCTCAGTCGCGGCTGATCGACCAGCAGAACGAGCGCGTCGTGCAGACGCGCCGCCTTGTGGAAATCGACGCCGCACGGCAGGCGCTGGAGCAGCAGCTGGCGCAGACCCGCTCCGGCTTCGAGCGTCAGGTGCTGTCGGATCTGGCTGATGCCGAGAAGAAGGCCGAGGAGTTGACGCAGGACCTCGTCAAGGCCGAGCGCAAGACGACCGAGCAGGTGCTGCGCGCCCCGATCGACGGCACCGTGCAGCAACTCGCCCTGCACACGGTCGGCGGTGTCGTCACGCCGGCGCAACAGCTGATGCTCATCGTGCCCGCCGACAGCCAGCTCGAAGCAGAAGCCATGATCTCCAACCGCGACATCGGCTTCGTCGATGTCGGGCAATCAGCCGAGATCAAGATCGACACCTTCAACTTCACCCGCTACGGCCTCGTTCATGGCAAGGTGCTGAGCGTATCCCAGGACTCCATCGTTCGCGAGAAGCCCGCCGACAAACAAGCCAGCGCCAAGCCCACTGGCGCGCTCGCCGAGACCAGCGAGCCGGCGGGGCAGGAGTTCATCTATTCGGCGCGCGTGTCGCTGGACGAGAAGCAGATGCAGGTCGAGGGCAAGATGGTGGCGCTGGCGCCGGGCATGGCGGTGACGGTGGAGATCAAGACGGGGACGCGGCGGATCATCGAATATGTGATGTCGCCGTTGCTGCGCTACCGGCAAGAAAGCCTGAGGGAGCGATGAAGATGTCGGTCTCTCCCATATGCAAATCCGGTCGGTCGCCGGTGTTCCATCAGAATCAGGCGCGCTTCCAAGCGGCCGAACAAAGGTCACGACGTGCTGGACGTCGGTCGCCGGATCGCGATGTTGCCCCCGCAATCACCTTGCAAGTATCCGAAACGCTGCATCATCGGCGCGTGCGCCCGAACGATCTCTTGAATCTGGCCAGGCGACAGGACCTTGGCCCATTGGCCACTGGTGCCTTCGCGAAAGAACCGCTCGGCCGCCGGAGGCTTCTCCCGAAACCCCGACTCGTTCTCTTGACGCTGCAGCTCGGCGAACGACGATTTCTCGATCGCCGCATTCAGCTGTGCCTCCGTCGGCTTCAATCGCAAAAACCTCGCGAGCACGCCGAAGGTCCGTACCGGCTGGGCCAGCATGTCTTCGTAGCGCATGATGTGCACCGGCCGGCTGTAGATGCCGATCCAGCCTCCCACATGCTGGCTCCAGGAGCCCATCGTCTCGTAGATGTGCTGAACGCGGTTGGGGCTCGTGAAGTTTGGCGTGGCCATCTTGGCGATCGTCTCATCGATCGGCTCGTTGGAGTGGTGGGCGAAGGAGATTGCGACGTCGAGAGGGTTGCGCACAACATAGACGGCGGCGAGCGTTGCGTCGAGATTGATGGTCGGAGCGCCGCAATCTTCGCCGACGCAGAGATGCGTCTTGGCAAGGAACGGACCGGAACAGTTCTGCGCCATCCAAGCCTGCGCGTTGGGGCGCGCTTGGGCGAGCTCCTCGTGGCTAGCTTCGGTGAACGGTTTGCCGAGCACTGCCTCAAATTGCTTGGCTCCGAATTCCCACCATGTCTGCTGATGCAGCTTATTAATTTCCTGAGGCGCAGCGCCGATTTCCGATATCTCGCGCAGAAGATTATGGATGAATATCCTGATCCAGGTATTGCCCGACTTCGGGTAGGACGCGATCCAGAGAATGTTCTGAATCGAGGTGTTCTTGCTCGTTGGCGCAGTGTCGTGTTTCTCTGTCGCGTGCTTCATCATGATCTGGTCCATAAAAAGCCGGTCAAGCCACCAGTATTGCTGTGACGAGCAGGCGTCAATTGGAGTCCTGGTTGGAAATGGCCGAGCGAACACATCGGACCTCTATTGCGAATGTACCTACACGAGAGATTTTCAACTGAGAGCTATCATGGGCGCGGCATTCATCGACAAGAGGCGTTCCAAATTGTTGGTGAAAGCAATGAATTGGTTTCAAGAGGGTGAGCAGTATTGTGAGATGCCTCAAAGGTGCTGGCAGTCAGTATAGTTGGTAAGTTTCGGGAGAGATAATGCACGAGAATACAATGGTCGCGCTCGGGTTTCTCGGCACGCTTGCCGGTGTCGTGTCGGCGATTTCCATCAATATCGTGCTTGTAAAAAGGAAATTGAGTAGGTGGGATGCCAGTTCCACCATCTGGTTCGTAGCTTCTATCGGAAACTTTGGCGAGAAGCAAAAAGCCATGTGGCAACGAAGGGGCGGTTACGGCCGAGCCGAGTCCGAAATTATCATTAGGTATCAGCTGCTGTGCTTATTGGAGATGCCGGTTGGGCTTCTTCTTAGCGCGGTCTTGGTGCCGTTCCTTGGCCCGTAAGGGGCCTCGACGGCGTTTAACTACAAGGAGAAGTTCGTGGCTAACGAATCGGCTGGTGCAACTAAGGGCTTAGCATTAACGATAGCCCCTGGCTGGCCAGGAGAAATAATGGCGGGTGGAGCGATTGCGATCTATCCGGCCAACTATTGGAATAGCCAGCCTATGATTACCTACACCGGGATCTTTGGTGCAGGCCCATCGGTTGAGGGCTTTGGCAAGCCGGTTGCGCTGGAAGTGGTATTTCTTGCCCCTGGAAAGACTGTGGGCGATACGACCGGCCTCGGTGGGACCGCTAACATTTCTATTGGAATATCGAAGTCCCAGAGCTTCAATACCTCGGGGGAGCTAGTGGCAACCCAAGTTGGGGGCGCAGCCAATGTAGGTGCTAGCGGAGCAGCTACCTTTACGTTCACGAATTCCGATATCCGCAGTTGGGTAGCTTACGTTTCGGATTGGCTGGAAACTAAGCTGGAAACTAAGCCACCAATGTCTGGCTGGTGGACAAGCCCATTGACGAATTACGCATTAAACGACAGCACAAGTGACTACACTATCAGCGGCACCGATCGTATTGGTGGCCTAATGTATATTGCGCAAAGCTATCTCCTCGAACCACCCCAGATCGGGGACGGCCGCGGAATCGGTGGCTTGCCTGATGTCGCGCGACAATACATGAACTTGCCTCTGACAGGCATTGCCGCCGAAAATCGGAACCCAGGAGGTCAGGTCTTCACTCCCGCTGAATCAGATGTTCTTGGTGGATTCAGAAAGAGTGGGAGCGACAACCTCGGCAGAACGATAGCACCTGATACGAGGTTAGCTGATGCGGGCGACATCATCGGTGGGGGCGCTGTTGCATCCGATCTCGCTGGAATCCCCAATCTGCAGGGCAATCGGCAGTTTTCTGATTTCTCAGGCAGTGAGCTGGAGCAACAGCTTCAGGGCGCGACAAATGACGTCAGAAGCGTCAACGACGTCATCGCCAAGTATTACGACGGCATCTCGAATTCGTCCCAGATCGATCCTTGGGAGACCTCGACTAGGCTTACCTTCGACAATGGTCTTGATGGCCGGGCTCCGGACATTGTGGATTGGCAAGAGTCGTCTCCTGTCAATATCGGCGGCGCGGGTGGCTGGGGTGGCTTCGACTGGCCTGGTGGTGGCGGATCGGGATGGCCAGGCGGCGGGTCGGGGTGGACACCTGGAGGGTGGACGCCTGGAGGTGGAACGCCGGGCGGCGGCTACGGCGGCTATCCTGTCGTTCTCGATCTGACCGGGCAGGGTATCCATGTCACGCCACGAGGGACGTCGAATCAGTATTTCAACATGGCGGGGGATGGCTACCAGCATGCGACGGCGTGGGCTGGCGCGGGCAATGGCGTGCTGGTGCTCGACCTCAACGGCAATGGCGTGATCGACCAGGCCAACCAGGTCAACTTCACGCTGTGGGATCCGACGGCGACCTCCGATATGGAGGCGCTGCTCGATGTGTTCGACACCAACCACGATGGCAAGCTCAACGCCGGAGATACCGACTGGACCAAGTTCAAGGTCTTGGTCACGAATGCCGACGGTACGACGCAGCTCGAGACCCTTCAGCAGCTTGGGATCACCTCAATCGATCTCACCGGCAACAATCAAAAGCGGCAGCTGTCTGACGGCTCGTCGATCAACGGTACGACTACCTACACGAGGGCGGACGGTACCACGGGTACAGCCGCTGACGTGACCTTTTCGTACGATGCGAGCGGCTACCGGGTCGTCAAGACCGTGAGCGCCGGCGCAGATGGCTCGACGACGATCGACAACAAGGCCTACAGCAGTGCCGGCTCATTGGCGCAGGAGACCACCAGTACGACGAGCGCCGATGGAGCGGCGGTCACAATCCGCCGCGATAGCAACGGTGACGGTGTTGTCGACGTAACCGAGATCGATGTCACGACCCACAACGCGGACGGTAGCACAACGCTGACGGTTACCAGTTTCCAAGGTACAGGTTCGCACGTTCTGGGCAGAACGGTCACGACGACGAGTGCTGATCTCAAGACGATCACGATCGGCCGGGACACGACCGGTGGCGGGACGTTCGATCAAACCGAAAATGACGCTTGGAATGCTGCCGGTGATCTCTCCGTCACCGTCTCGCACCTCAGCGCGAACGGATCCATCCAAGCAAAGACCGTTTCGACGACGAGCGCCGATGGTCTATCCAAAACGCTGCAGGTCGATTCGACCGGAAGTGGCGTCTTCGATCTGACCGAGACTGACGTGACGGTGGTTGGTTCCGACCGGAGCAGGACGGAGACGGTCACGGATAGCAATACGGACGGATCGCTGCGCCAGCGCACGGTCACGTTCACGAGTTCTGACCACCGCACCAAGACCCGACAGGTCGATGCGGACGGCAATGGGTCGGTTGACCTCGTAAGACTCGATGCCATCGTCGTGAACGTCGATGGGAGCACCTTGTCCACTCAGCGCGAGTCGAACGGCGATGGCTCGCTACGGGACCAGGTTCTGACGACGCAAAGTGCGGACGGTCTATCAAAGGTGACGCAGACCGATGCCGACGGCAACGGAGTGTTCGAAAAGACGACGACGGATGTCACCGTCGTGAATGGCGATGGCAGCCGAACTGAGATCGTGACGAGCCGAAACGCGGACGGTTCATTGCGCGCCAAGACTGTGACGACTCGCAGCCAGGATAGTAAGACGTTCACCGCCCAGGCCGACACTAATGGTGACGGTGCTTGGGACGCGATTGAGACTGTGGCCCTGAATGCGAGTGGGGCGAGCGTCGATACGGTGTCGTTGTACAATCATGACGACTCTCTCCGGTCTCGGACAGTGACCACGACGAGCGCCGATGGCCGATCGGTCACCACGCTGGCTGATGTCGACGGAGATGGAGCCGCGGATCGCAGCCGCACCGACGTGACGGTGCTCAATGGTGGAGGCGGCAGCACCGAGACGGTTGCCGAGTTCAGCGCTAACGGCAACCTGCTCGATCGGACGGTTATCACGATCAGCTCCGATGGCCTGTCCAAGACCACACAGTTCGATCCGACGGGGGCCGGCTCCTTCATCCGCATTGAGACCGATGTCACGGCTGTGGCCGCGGACGGCGGCAGCACGGAGACTTTGACGGCAACGAATGGCAACGGCTCGCTGCGCGCGAAGACGGTCACGACGATCAGTTCTGACCGGCGCACGACTGCGCAACAGATCGATGCAGACGGTGACGGCCATGTCGACCAGACGATCACCAAGGTTCTGAACGCTGACGGCAGCTCGACGGCGACCGTGGCCGACTACGCTGCGACAGGCGCGCTGCTTGATCGAACGGTGGTGACCACGAGTGCGAGCGGCCAGTCCGTCACAACGCAGAAGGATACGACTGGATCGGGCGTGTTCAACCAGAGCCGCACCGACGTCACGGTGCTGAACGTCGACGGCAGCAGGACGGAGACTGTCAGCGATTTCAGCGCCAATGGTACGCTGCTCGACAAGACCATCGTCACCAAGAGCGCGAACGGCCTGTCGGTGACGACCCAGCAGGACAGCACGGGAAGCGGGACCTTCGACCGGCGGCGGACCGACGTCGTGGCGTTGAACGCCGATGGCAGCAGCACGGAGACGATCGTCGATTTGGCGGCCAACGGAGCGCTGCTGGACAAGACGGTCGTGACCAAGAGTGCGAGCGGATTGTCGGTCACCACCAAGACGGATAGGACGGGGTCCGGGAGTTTCGACCAAACCCGCACGGACGTCACCGTGCTGAATGCCGACGGCAGCAGGACCGAGACCGTGAGCGACTTCAGCGCGAGCGGCGCGCTGCTGGACAAGCGGGTGGTTAGCACGTCCGTTGACGGCGGTACGGTGACGACGTCGGTCGATGCCGATGGTGACGGCAGGGCGGACCAGACCGAAGTCGATCTCCGCGCTGCATCTGGCGCCGTCGTCAAGACGTCGTCAGATTACGCCGCCAATGGCTTGCTGAAGGACCGCCTGATCGAGACGACCAGCGCCAGCGGTCTGTCCGTGATCTCGCAGTACGACAGCAACGGAGATGGATTGGTCGACAAGACCAGGACCGATGTCACGGTGCTGAATGCGGACGGCAGCCGGACCGAGACCATCACCAATCTAAACTCCAGCGGCGGCTTGATCGATAAGGCGGTCATCACCACGAGTGCCAGCGGCCTGTCCAAGACGACGCAGGAGGACGTGACAGGTGCAGGAAGCTTTAGCCTGATCGAGACTGATGTGACTGTGCTGAGTGCCGACGGCAGCAGCACGGAAACGGTGACCGACACGACCGGTACAGGCGCGCCTCGCCGCAAGATAATGACGTCGGTCAGTTCCGACGGAAGAACGAAGTCGGTCAGCCGCGACGTCGACGGCAACGGAGTGATTGATCAATCCGTGACGACGGTCGTCAATGCCGATGGGAGCACCGTCTCGACGGTCGCCGACTTCAAGTCGGACGGCACATTCAAGGATCGGGCGATCGTCACGACCAGCGCGAACGGGCTGTCGGTCACCACTCAGCGGGATACGACGGGTACAAATACATTCGACCAGACCAGAACGGACGTGACGGTCCTGAACGCCGACGGAAGCAGGACCAAAACTACGAGCGACTTCTCGGGCACGACCTTGAGGGATCGCGTCATCACGTCGTCGAGTGCCAACGGGCTGAGCAAGCTTACCCAATGGGACCTCAACGGCGACGGATCTGTGGACGAGACACAAAGCAGTATCACCGTTCTGAATGCCGATGGGAGCAGGGTCCAGACAACCTCTACGTATGATGTGCATGGCGCGCTCGTAGAAAGCTTCGTCGAAACGACGAGCGCCAATGGCCTGTCGAAGACCACGCAGTGGGTCTCCGGCGGGGCAATCGGGAGCCAGACGCTCTCTGATATCACAGTTCTCAACGCCGATGGCAGCACCACGGAAACGGTGACTGCAGCCGGTGAATCCGTCCTCGTCACGACGACCAGTGCGAATGGGCAGCAGCAGACGATTTCATACGATACCAACGCTGATGGTGTCGTCGACAAGACTCGGTCGGTCATCGCGGTCGGCAACGCCGACGGCAGCAGCACTGAAGCCGTCGCGGAGAAGGACGGCCACGGCAATCTGATCGATCGATCGATAAAGGCCACGAGCGCGGATCACCGCACCGTCACGACTCTGCGAGACGCCGATGGCGACGGGATCGTCGATCAGTCAGAGGCGGATACGACTGCAGTCGACGGGAGCGTGAACAAGTTGATCACGGATCTCAGCTCGTCTGGTGCCGTCCTTGACCGGACCATCATCGACGTCAGTGCCGATGGTCTGACGACGACCACCCGCTGGCAGTTCACCGGCTCGGGCGTTACCGACCGGACCCGGAGCGATGTGATCGTCAAGAACGCTGACGGAAGTACAACGGAGATCGTTACGGATCGCAACAGTGACAATACCATCTATCAGCAGGGCGTCACGACGACGAGCGCGGATGGCAGGTCGAAGACTCTGCAGGAGCAGACGCCTGGTCACACCTATATGGATCGAACGGAGCAGACCACGATCAACGCGGATGGGAGTTCGGTCACGCTTGTTCAGAACCGAGATTCGGCCAACAAGCTCCTAAGCCAGACCAAAACGACGGTGAGTGCCGACGGCCTGACCAAGACCGTCGATGAGGACACGACGGGAACCAGCAACTTCAACGTGCACGCGACAACCGTTCGGAGAATCGATGGAAGCTTGGTGACGGATGCGATAACCGTCGATCCGGCAACGCACGTGACGAAGCATGTCGTGACTTCGATCAGTGCGGACGGACTGACCAAGACCATTAAGGCAGACAGCACAAACGCCGGTTGGTTCGATTCGGTGGCAGTCGAGGTAACCCGCATCGACGGCAGTCTGATCACGACAACGTCCGATCTCGATTCGGCCGGCAACGTCACATCCAAGGCTGTGGGTGAAGCGAGCGCGAACGGCGCGGAAAAGGCCGCGCGCGTGAAGAATTATCAGGACGGAACAGAAACATTAACGGTGTGGGATGATAGCGGCACTCAAAGCTGGAGTTACGCCTCGACCACTTACACAGCAAATGGGAACGCAAAGGCGCAGGCGGTCAAATACCGAGATGGGAGATCGACAGCGACCGTCTACGACACGGCAGGAGACCAGCCTTGGTCGATGAAGTCTGTTACTTACAACGCCGCTGGCAAGATGCTCAGCGGCTATACGCTAAGCGACGATGGCACCGCTACAAGGGTCTTTTACGATCCGGACAATGTGACTGGTTGGTCAACGGTTGAAAATACGTACAACGTTCAGGGTGTAATCGTCAGTCAGCTTGGCGTTTACGACGATGGGAATAGCTGGAAGAACAATTATTTTCCTGGTGCAACCGGCTCAAACATAATCGCATCCAGTCAGCAAACCATTGCTGGTGAGATTTTAACGACGTTTACGTATGCGAGCGCTCAATCTAATGTATATCGAAGTGGATCGCCGCCGCCGCTAGTGTGGTCGGGATCTGTCAACCTATCGCAGCTATTTGATCAGCTTGGATCGATGTATGACTATGATCGTGGGGTAATCTACAAAGGGTCAAATTGGGTCTTGTCTCCAAGTGTGACCTTGCCTCCGGCATCGTCACCTTGGGGGGATATTGCTAACGATGCGGCTCAGCTGCTCGCCCAGTCCGGAGGTGTATCGTCAAATGCTCTGAAGGTCATCGAGCTCAATGGCAAGACGACGCTTGCACAGGTGGGGAGCCATTACTTTCTCTATGATGCGGGGGTAGGGCCAGAGCTCAGGTATCAGGGCGGCGCTGTTTCAACCGGCCAGTTCGGAGCGACGGTTGTGCCGATTGGTGCAATCGCTGTGAACGGTGGCTATGACGTCATCTGGAAAGATCTTGGAGCAACTCAATACAGCGGCTGGTTCGTTGACAGTTCAGGTAACTACGTGTCCCAGCTCACGTCGGGCTGGGTAGCTGGGACGAGCCGCGAGCTTCAACAGCTTGAGCTTGTCCTTCGACAGGACCTGAATGGCGATGGGCAGATCGCGCTGCCGTCTGAGATTGTTCGCGCGAATGGGTTGACGCTTCTTGCGCAAGTCGGGAATTTATTCTTCGTCGACGACGTGAACTTCAATGGACCTCTGCTGCGCTATCAAGGCAACGCGGTCACGTCAGGTCAGTTCGGCGCCGTCGCCCCGATCAATGTCGCGAAGGTCGCGGGCGGCTACGACGTCCTGTGGAAACATATGGATACCGGAGCCTATGAGGTCTGGTACGCGGACAGTAGCGGCAACTATGTGTCGACGCTTACCGGAAACGCAGCGCTGGCTTCCGCCAATCCTTTGATCCAGGAATACGAAAAGCTCTTCAACCAGGACATCGATGGCGACGGCCGTGTCGGGCCGGTCGCAACGACCGTTGAGATGCTGGGATCGACGACGTTGTTGAAGGTCGGCGACAACTTCTTCCTTGAGTTGAACTCCGGAGCATCGCCAAATGTTCTGAAGTTCTCAGGTTCTCCGGCGAGTGCAAGCTATTTTGCCGGCCAGGGGTGGAGCGTGGTTGGAGCGGAAGCGGTGACGGGAGGGTATCTCGTCGCGTGGCGAAACGCCAGTGCTGGGGTGATGACGATCTGGACCGTCGACGGTAGCGGCAATTATGTCAGCAATGCCATTCCGTCGGTGGCTCCCATTAATGCCGCCCTAGAGCAGTATGAACCCATCTTCCATCAGGACCTCAACGGAGATGGTACGGTTGGTCTGGCGGGGACGGCGATCGAGACCCTCGGGTCAACCAAGCTGGTGCAGGTTGGCGATAACTATTTCCTGATCTCCATATCCGGCGATTTAGCTCGCGAGCTGTTCTACTCTGGCTCCGCCGTGAGTGCGAGCAACATGACCGGTCAGGGTTGGAGCGTGATCGGAGCGGAAGCGGTGGCAGGTGGGTATCTCGTCGCGTTGCGAAACGCCAGTACTAAAGTGATGACGATCTGGACTGTCGACGGCAACGGCAACTATGTCAGCAATGCCATTCCGTCGGTGGCTCCCGGCAATGCCGCTCTGGAGCAATATGAACCCGTCTTCCAACAGGATCTCAACGGAGATGGTACGGTTGGTCTGGTGGGGGGGGGGGCGATCGAGACCCTCGGGTCAACCAAGCTGGTGCAGGTTGGCGATAACTATGTCCTGACCTCCATCTCCGGCGATGTATCACGCGAGCTGTTTTACTCTGGCTCCGCCGTGAGTGCGAGTAACATGATCGGTCAGGGATGGAGCGTGATTGGAGCGGAAGCGGTGACGGGGGGGTATCTCGTCGCGTGGCGAAACACCAGTAATAAGGTGATGACGATCTGGACTGTCGACGGCAATGGCAACTATGTCAGCAATGCCATTCCATCGGTGGCTCCCGGTAATGCCGCCCTGGAGCAATATGAACCCGTCTTCCATCAGGATCTCAACGGAGACGGCACGGTTGGTCTGGTGGGGGGGACGGCGATCGAGACCCTCGGGTCAACCAAGCTGGTGCAGATTGGCGACAATTATGTCCTGACCTCCATGTCCGGCGATGTAGCACGCGAGCTGTTTTACTCTGGCTCCGCCGTAAGTGCGAGCAACATGATCGGTCAGGGATGGAGTGTGATCGGTGCGGAAGCGGTGACGGGAGGGTATCTTGTCACATGGCGAAACGCCAGTGCTGGGGTAATGACGATCTGGACTGTCGATGGCAGCGGCAACTATGTCAGCAATGCCATTCCGTCGGTGGTTCCCAGTAATGCCGCCCTGGAGCAATATGAATCCGTCTTCCATCAGGATCTCAACGGAGATGGTACAATTGGTCCGGTCGGGACGACGATCGAGGCCGTCGGGTCGACAAAGTTGGTACAGGTTGGCGACAACTTCTTGGTTGTCTTGAGTTCAGGAGAAGTAACGCGTGAGCTCACGATGTCTGGTGCTGCGGTGAGCGCCACATCGCTGCGAAATGGGGGCTGGGTCGCTGTCGGAGCTGAAGTAGTCGCGGGGGGGTACGAAGTCGCGTGGCGCAATACGGGTGCGGGTATCATGTCAATCTGGAGCGTAGACGTGAATGGCAGCTATGTCAGCACTATTGCGACCCCAGCCCCGAACAATGCCGCGACCGAACAGTACGAGCCCACGTTCCATCAGGACATTAATGGCGACGGCGTGATCGGTCCGGTTGGCACAACGATCGAGGCGCTCGGGTCAACAGAGGTCGTTCTGGTTGGTGACAATTACGTCATCGAGTCCAACGCCCTCGACGTCGCTCGTGAGTTGCAGTCATCGGGGGCGCCAGCCAGCGTCAGCTACTTTGCTGGTCAAGGCTGGGTACTTATCGGTGCCGAAGCCGTCGTTGGCGGGTACAAGGTTGCTTGGAAGAATGCCGGTGCAGGTCTCATCAACATATGGGATGTGGACAGCAATGGGAACTACACCGGATTGCTGGTCTCGGCGGCTTCCGGCAGTATCGCGGTCAAGTCGGCTGAAGCGATATTCCAGCAAGATCTAAACGGCGATGGGATGATCGGCGCAACAGGAGCCGTGATCGAAGCCCAAGGTGCGACGAGCCTTGTTCAGGTCGGCGACAACTTCCTCCTCAAGTCGAACGCCACGGGTGTAACCCAGGTGCTTCAATTCTCGGGAGCGGCCGCCAGCCTGAGCTACTTCGCAGGGCAGGGTTGGGTGTTGGTCGGAGCCGAAGCGGTTTCGGGCGGCTACGACGTGGTCTGGAGGAATACGAGCGCGGGCATCTATAATATATGGAGTGTGGATTCGTCCGGCAAATATGTCGCGACCCTGCTGCCTGCTGAGCGTCCATCAGATCCATTGCTCGAAAACTTCGAGCTTACATTCCAGCAGGACATCAACGGCGATGGCATCGTTGGCCTGGACTCAGGCAAGTCGTCGTGGACCGGGGATGTCGTCCTGGCCCAGCTTGGCAACGGATACACGCTGAACAACGTCATGGCAGGAGGATTGATCTCGAGCGGCTTATCTCTTCGTTACCAAGGGGCGGCTGTTACGCTCGGTGAGTTCGGGGCCAGCGTCTCTGCCGTAGGCGCGGTCGCCGTTGCCGGTGGCTTTGACGTCCTCTGGAACGACAGCAAAACTGGCGCATACAGTATTTGGTACGTAGACAGCATTGGAAACTACGTTTCGACGCTTACCCCCAATAGTTTCCTCCCCGGATCGAACCCCGAGATCGAGTCTTTCGAGCTCTTGTTCAGACAAGACATCAACCAGGATGGCATACTGGGAACGCCGAGCTCTGTGATCGAGGTCACGTCCTATCAATATATTGCACTGCCTCAGTTGGTACAGGCAGCTGTGATCGACCCTGGAGCATCGTTGGAAATTTCTGGTGGCGACTCCAGCATTGTTTCGTTCAGAGCGGCGTCTGGAAGATTGATCATTGATCATTCGAACCAGTTCACTGGCCAGATTCTGGGCTTCAGCGGGGACGGAACGTTAGCACATTCTAATGCTATCGATCTGCGCGATATGGCCTTCAGCTCGGCTGCTGAGACTTTCAACGGAAACACTGCGGGGGGAATCCTGACCGTCAGTGACGGAATGGGTCATGTCGCACAGCTTTCGCTGATAGGTGACTATACCAACTCGGCGTTCAATCTGATGAGTGATGGAGGCGGCGGGACATTGGTGGTGGATCCTCCAGTTGGGAAAATGGCCGGCCCTTGTGCTTCGGGCGGAATACAGATCCCGGAGACGCTGTCAACAAATGTCGGAATTGAGGCGACGCTTGCTCGGCTGACTCAGGCGATGGCCACCATGTCAGGCTCCTCTGCTGCATTCGCTGGTCAGTCAGCGGCTCAGATCGCAGATGCTGCCACTCTCCAGTCGAGCCTCGCGGCCGCTTGGCACGGTCAAACCTAGTCTGAAGCGGATCGGAGCTGCTCAACAGGCACAGCATGAGATTCGACGTTTGAAGAGGATCCCGATCTGCTAGAATCGGGATCTTTCGTGATCCGGTGTACGCTTTCAACCCACACGCCCGCTTCTTCCATAACAACGCATACGCGAATCTGGTTTGTAGGCGTAGCGCCCGAGCGTATGCACGCTAAAGCGGCTTCGGCGCGCCAGCCCGCGGCTTTACGTTGGCGAGTGTGCTCATTATAGGTCGTCCAAAGAGAAGAGGTGGCTTATGACCGGAACGGCCGAGATTAAATCTGGCGGTGGCAACTCACAGGGACCTGGAGGCGTCGGCGAAGGCCCGGGGCAGCCAAGTTCGCCGAACATCCCGCGCAATCCTCCGCCCGATGCGGTGCTCGGCCAGGTTGTGTGGCTGATGATGAACATGCCCCGCTATCGGCACGTTTTTCTCGCGGACCTCGAGTGGATGGTCCTGCCGCCGATCCTTTTGAATCAGTATCGCCTGTTTCGGGCCGGCAATCACATCGTCGCATTCGCGGCGTGGGCCTACCTTTCTGAAGAAGCAGAAGCACGGTTGCAGGAGCCCAACCCGCGGCTTGCGCCAACCGACTGGAAGAGTGGCGACCGGCTCTGGCTGATCGACTTGCACGCTCCGTTTGGACAGCAGGAGCTCGCGCTGAAGGAACTTGGCGAAACCGCACTGAAAGGTCAGATTTACAAGATGCATCGGTGGACTGCACAGGGCAGGCAGACCGTCGAGATTGTCCCGCAGGCGAGTTCCTGATTCGCAACTTTTGAGAGGTGTTCTGCGCGTTTTACTGGCAAGCGTTTGCGGTGTGCAGTTTGCGGTTGCGCGTTGATGGCTAAGTATTGTCTCTCCTGTCTTCATATATGTCTGCATTGACAGTTGAGAAACATCTAGTCTCGGAGGGTGTAACACTGATCATGGGGTTGAGCGCGATTTAGCAAACACTCGCGCAAAAATTGCGGTGGATGGGAAGATATGGCGGACGTGGGGCAACGCCGGCCAGCAAGTGAACAGTTCCGGTCTTGCGGACACGGGACTGGGCTGTCTGGGACTGGTTTTGGCTATTGCGGGCGAGGCGTTCGACATCGATCGCGCGCGCCGGGAATACCTGAAGCCGGGCCGCGCTGCGCTGCGGAGAGCCATGATCTGCTGCGCTGTTCGCCTTGCCCCAATCGCAAGAATGAGCGCGCTCTTGTTGTTACTCTGGCAGCACCTGATCTTAGGTGTTTTAATGAGCATTTGCCTCGCGAGGTCGTCCGACCTCGGATGCCCGACGCTATCATTTCAGCAGCGCAATGACTTCACTGCGCTTGTGGATACCGAGCTTTGCATAGATGGCCCGAAAGTGGTTTCCAACCGTGTTTGCGGATATTCCGAGACGCGATGCAATGGCCTTGTCGGATAACCCGAGCGCCGCGAGATCTGCCAGATCGCGCTGCCGGTCCGTGAGTGACGAGAGCCCGGTTGCTGGTTCGGCTATTGGCTTGGTCTGAAGATACATCGAAAATAGGACTGGCGCGATAAGTTCGAGTGCAGCAAGGGTGTGGTTCAGCCTGTTGTTTGGGACACCTGAAAACCCAAAATAGATGCCGGCCTTGGTAACTGGATCAATGATGATGTGCTGGGCAAGGGCTCCCAACGAGAACCGGCTTATGTCATCGATTTCCACCTCAGTGGGTCCGGTTTGTGCGCCCGCCGCATTTGTCGCGATGCCCTTATCGAGCACAATGGCCCTTCGATGAGAGAGCCACCACTGAATGCAACCTCGTGCTCCTATTGCGAGTACCGGTGGGCGGCTCGCGAGAAACTCAGGTCCATGTCCGGACGAAACGCATGATTGGGTATGAATGGAGTGGACCGATAGGCGCCCATAAGCTCCATAAAACCTGTCGAAGGGAAAAAAATCCCGCAGCGGTCCCTCGACCCAGGCTTTGAAGTCGCCTTCCGTCATGGTTCCGGTCGGAATCTCGCGCAGCGCGCGAAACCAAGCGTGGATGTCTCCATCGAATTGAGTATCGAGCGCGCCGTTGCGCAATGACGCAAAGCCTCTCTGACCGACTAGTTTCATCTGAGTACCGAGCGATCAATGCCTAGTTGGCGCGAAGGGCATCACACATCACATACGAACATGGTTCGGAACGAGGGTACGGCAGGGGGGCGTCTCATCGCCCTCATCCGCGCTTTTTCTCCCGACGACTACCACCTGTGGAGACGGCCTTCGTGCGTTAGTAGAGCCCCAAAATCCCGCGAGCAGAAACACGTAGCAACACTGCCACAGGCCATCCCGGGCCGCAACTCTTGCCGTCCTGGAAATCGCATCGCGAACTCATCGGCGACGGTTCACGTCCATCCACCACCTGGACTTAAGCTATTCTCTCCGCGGGCTCTTTTTTGGCGACGAGTGCCTGGTGTTTCGAGCCTGTGCGCGAGTCTATCAATCGTGAAGTGAGGGTTCGATGTAGTACTTTCATGTCGTTGCGCCCATCGTGAGAATTGTGCTGTCAATCGGGGTGTGGCCCCCGCTGGATCGCCAGGGGGACTGGCGGGCACGGGGAGCGGACTGATGGCGGCTGCTGGGAACACTGCCAGCGATCAGCATGTATCGGCAGCGCCGGCGCTCGCTGATGCGGGCCTCGGTTGTCTTGGGCTGGTTCTGGCGCTATCCGGGGAAGCGTTCGATCATGATCGTGCGCGGCGCGAATATCTGACGGACGGTGGGCCGTCCGACTCCAATGACCTCGTCCGCATCGCGCGGGCGCAGGGACTAAAGGCTCGCGTCAGCCGCTCCTCGGTTAAGCGGATCAAATCGCTGCCGTTGCCGGTGATCGCGTGTGGTCGCGATGGCGCATTCTTCGTGATCGGGCGCCTGATCGAAACCGGAGTTCTCATCGGCCACTCCGGCGGGCCGCCGGTCGCGTGGACTTTGGAGCAACTGGCGGAAGCCTGGACCGGCGAGATGGTGCTGGTTGCCAAGCGGGACCGTCTTCCCGGCGAGGTTCACCGCTTCGGGCTGCGCTGGTTCGTCCCCGTGGTCAAGCGGTTCTCGAAAGTGCTGGCCGAAGTGCTGGTGCTCTCGGTGTTCATCCAGCTCGTGGCGCTGGTGTCACCACTGTTCTTCCAGGTCGTGATCGACAAAGTACTGGTGCATCGCGGCCTCACCACACTGGAAGTGCTGGTGGTCGGCCTTCTGGTCGTCAACCTCGCCGATGCGCTGCTGAACTGGCTGCGCACGTACGCCTTCGCGCATACCACGAGCCGGATGGATGCCATCCTCGGTGCGCAGCTGTTCAAACATCTGATCGCGCTGCCGATCGGCTATTTCGAGAGCCGGGCCACTGGCCAGACCGTGGCCCGGGTGCGCGAACTCGAGAACGTGCGCCAGTTCATCACAAGTTCGGCGCTCACCCTTGTGATCGACGTGGTGTTCGGCCTGATCTTTCTGGCCGTGATGTTCTGGTACAGCCCGCCGCTCACCTTGGCGGTGGTGATCTCAATCCCCTTCTATGCGGTGATCTCGATCGCGGTCACGCCGATCCTGAAGGCGCGGGTGCAGGAGAAGTTTCAGCGCGGCGCGGCCAATCAGTCTCTCCTGGTGGAAAGCCTTGCCGGCATTCAAACCTTGAAGGCCTGTGCGGTGGAACCGCAAATGCGTCAGCGTTGGGACGAGCAACTCGCCGGCTATATCGGCTCTTCGCTGCGGGTGGTGACGTTGGGGGCCGCCGGCTCGCAGCTGGTCGGCCTCGTCAACAAGGTGACGAGTGCTGCGATCCTGTGGTTCGGGGCACAGGCGGTGATGTCGAACCAGCTCACCATCGGCGAGTTCGTGGCCTTCAACATGCTGGCGGGACAGATCTCGGGGCCGGTGCTGCGCCTGGCGCAGCTGTGGCAGGACTTTCAGCAGTTCCGGCTCTCGATCGAGCGGCTCGCCGACATCATCGACACCCCGACCGAGCCCAATGCGATCAGCGCCAAACAGAACCTGCCGCCGATCCAGGGCCATCTCAGGTTCGAGAACATCGTGTTCCGCTATCGCGCCGGCGCGCCGGAGATCCTCCGCGACCTCTCGCTGGAGATCCGCGCCGGCGAAGTGGTGGGCATCGTCGGCCGCTCCGGCTCCGGCAAGTCGACCCTGACGAAACTGTTGCAACGGCTCTATATGCCTGAGCGCGGCCGCGTCATGGTCGATGGGCTCGACATCGCCCTTCTGGATCCGGCCTGGCTACGGCGGCAAATCGGCGTGGTGCTGCAGGAGAATGTGCTGTTCAACCGCTCAATCCGGCAGAATATCGCGCTGGTCGACCCCTCGATGCCGCTGGAGCGGGTGATCCACGCGGCGCAACTGGCCGGCGCACACGAGTTCATACTCGAACTGCCGCACGGCTACGACACTATTCTTGAAGAGCGCGGCGCCAACCTGTCAGGCGGCCAGCGCCAGAGAATTGCGATTGCCCGGGCACTGGTTACCAACCCGCGCATCCTCATCTTCGACGAGGCGACTTCGGCGCTCGACTATGAGAGCGAGCGGGTGATCCAAGCCAATATGCGCTCGATCTGCCAGGGACGCACTGTGCTGATCGTGGCGCACCGGCTGTCGACCGTGCGCACGGCTGATCGCATCCTGGTGATGGAGCGCGGCCAGCTTGCGGAGGCCGGCACCCACGAGGCGCTGATGCGTCACGATGGCCTCTATGCCAATCTCGTGCGCCAGGCGGCAGGGTGAGCGCGATGGTGCAGCCGATTCCCCTGCGTCCGAATGAGGCTCCCCCGAAACCGGATACTCCGCGCGCTGCGCAGCCTTCGCTGCGTCTGGTCAAATCGGCGCCACGGCTGACCGCCGAGGAGCGCGAGTTCCTACCCGCTGCGATCGAGCTGATCGAGACACCGCTGTCGCCGACCCTGCGCTTCACGGCATGGGCGCTGTGCGGGCTGGTGACGGCAGCTCTGGTCTGGGCCTCGCTGTCGCATATCGACATGGTCGCAGTCGCCGAGGGCAAGGTGGTCCCGCTCGGCCAGGTCAAGGTGGTGCAGCCGCTGGAAACGGCGATGATCCGCGCCATCCATGTCGACGAGGGCGATCATGTCGTGTCGGGGCAATTGCTGGTGGATCTCGATCCGACCGAGGCACGCGCCGATCTCGATGCCCTGATCTATAATCGCGCCCAGGCCGCGCTCGACGCCGAGGTGGCGCGGGTGCTGCTGACCCGCAATGTCGACGAGCCGTTCCGCGGGCCTGATGAGGCCGACCCTGTGATGATCGAGCAGAGCCACAGTCAGGCTCAGCGCGAGATCGAAAAGCATCTGGCGACGATCGCGGGCTTCGAAGCCGACATCGCACAGAAGGAGGCGGCGCTCGAATCCAACGACGCCGCGATCGAACGCGCCCGGCTGACCCTGCCATTGCTGCAGGAGAAGAACGAGACTGCGAAGGGCCTCTACGACAAGCAATATGGCACCCGGCCACCGGTTCTTGACAGCGAGCAGGCGCTGGTCGAGAAGCGCGCCGAGCTCAAGGCAGCAGAGCACAACGTCAATCAGCTCAAGGCCGAGCGCCGTTCGATCCAGTCCAAGCTCGCCGAGGCCAGGGCCGGCTACATGGCCGATGCCACCGACCGCCGCACCAAGGCGCTGCAGAAGGTCGCTCAACTCAATCAGGACATCACAAAAGCGCGGCAGAAGGAGCGCTATCGCCGGCTCGCAGCACCCGTCGACGGCACCGTACAGGGGCTGAAGATCCATACGCCCGGCGCCGTGGTCACGACGGCCGATACACTGATGACCATCGTGCCCGACGGCACCGGCATCGAGGTCGACTGCCTGATCCAGAACAAGGACATCGGTTTCGTCGCGGAAGGCCAGGACGCCGAGGTGAAGCTGGAGGCGTTCCCGTTCACCCGCTTCGGCCTCGTGCACGGCCGCGTCCGCAAGCTAGGCCGCGACGCGGCGACCTCGCCGAATGCGCCGCCCGGCAGCGCTGCGGCCTTGATGACCCAGGGCGCGCCGATGAGCCCCGGCGCGCCGCCCGAACTGTCTTATCCCGCCAAGGTGACCCTGCTGCAGGATTGGATCGCCGTGAACGGCCGCCACGAGCCGATCCGTCCCGGCATGCGCGTGTCAGCCGAGATCAAGACGGGAGAGCGGCGCGTGATCGAGTATCTGTTATCGCCGGTGGTCCAGGCGGTGAAGGAAGCGGGGAGGGAGCGATAATCGCCTTACTGAATTTTGGACTACTTACCTTTCGATAAGCGTCGTCCATTTGCCGCTGTTCATGAATGGACAAGCCGTAGGTCTAAATTGACGTCCAGTGAGAGAAGAAATGCGCCCCCCCCTCGTTGTACTCAGGGATATCTACCTAAGTCACGTTTCGCGCGACTACCCAGTCTACGATCCTCCGCACAAGTCTGAGGAGTATTTTTTATCTCGGGCGAAGGCAGAAGAAAATTTTGAATACTTCATGCACGTAAGGCAACAACGTGCATCGGACTTCGGGCATTGGTTGAAGAGAAACTTCTGGGTCGCGATCTCAACTGACCAAAGAGGCGCAGAATCCATGAATAAATGGGGGTGTAGCTACGCTGGATTGCTGTTGTCTGTTGACAGCGTTGGAGAAGTTGATCGCTCATACTTCACATACAGTCCACCCTGGGTCGGTCCGCGGATACGGTATAATATCATGTTCGACATGGGGATAGTCCTCGGTGAGTCTATTATTGCGGCTTGTGAGGGGCTTCATTGGACGTTGGGAAAGAATTCGCGAAGCGGGCCTGGTATGAGTGATCAGCGGCCTGAAATCGGCGGGTTTTCTGACCCGTCCGTAACAGTGAGCCCGTTACACTCAGCTTACGGTTTTTCACGCCAGATGCGTATTTACACTACTACATTTGCTGGAATGAGCCGATTAAGTCGCGCTCCAAGGTTCGTGCGAGAAAATGTGCGTTGGGAGTTATTGAATGTATTCAAGGCGACAGTGAACGCTTACCGCAGCAAGTGAACTAATCGAGACAAGACAAGAGAACAAGGCTGAGGCAATGTCCGGTTCAAGCAATGAAAATAGTGCGTCGCTCGGGTCATTCTTTCTTGGAACAGGGATTAGCTACTACACGGCAGGTCTTGGCTATCTTGTCACGTATCCGAACGCTTCGGGCTCATACGTTTCCTGGCTGGGGAAGGCTCCCACTGTAAAAATAACCGAAACAACGTTGACCGCTATCGAGGAAGCCAAGCTCGATTTGGTTCGCATGCCTGAACGTGCTCCTCCGCTCCCTGACGATGTCGCTGCTCGCTTCACGGACGGGGCTGGCAAGACGGCAGGCTTTTCGGCTCGCAATGGAGCTGCGGCAACATGGGCAACTCAAGAATTGATTAAGGATGAGTATTGGTTTGTTACTAACAAGGTAATGAACCTCGATCCCCCTGGCCATAGCAAGGTTTTCTATGAGCTTCCGAGCGGCGAGCGATATCCATTCGATCTAGTAAATGATATTTATTCGGGGTGGTCTGGAAAGACCCGTCTATTTACCGAGGTCAAGGCCGATCAGAACATTTCTGGTACAAAATTTACTGAACAGATCGGGGTGTATGGAAGCGTTGTAGAGGATACAAATGTCCTCTCGGCCGAAATGAGAGGAGCTGGTACTTTCCTCAGAAATCTCGGCGTGCTGGGAAACGTTGCTGGCATTGGTTTGGCTGGATACTCGCAATATCAGGCCTACCTCGCCGATGGATCGTCGTTCGGCCCCGAGTCGAGGCAGGTGGCGCTCGAAACCGGGGTGTCGGTTGCGACGCCAGCTGCTGTCGGGGCGTTGAGCTGGTGGCTCGGAGGATCGTATCTTGTCGGCGCTTCCGGCGGGAATCTATTAGTAAGCGCCGGCTTAAGTATCAAGACATATCGAGACCTTGCATCGGTTGATCAGCGGCTCGCTGAGCAATTCAACTATATGATTGCAGATATGCCGGATGCTATCATGGGTGTGAACGACCCTAATAGTATTTATTATGTTCCTCCGGCTAATCCTGCGGTCGGAATTACTCTTCGAAACAATCTTTCGGGCAGGGTTGATCTGAATCTGCTCAGTTCCGATCTCAGTATGCTGCCGACGCCTTGGGTAAAGTATGATTGGTCTGTTAGTCTACCTGACTTGAATGGCCTATTTGATTACATTCAACCGATCGATTCGGCGGCGCCAATAGGTGGCGATACGAGCGATACACCCCCCGTCGTCCTCGACTTGAACGGCGACGGCATCAACATCGCCCAGCTCAATCGGTCCAACACGTTCATGAACGTGGTCGGCGACGGACTGAAGCATCACACGGCGTGGGCCGGGGCGGGCGATGGCGTCCTGATGTATGATGCGGCCGGCAACGGCGCGATCGACGATCCCAAGGCATTCGAGTTCACGCGCTGGGATCCGACGGCGGCGACCGACATGCAGGCGCTCGCCGATGTCTTCGACACCAACCACAACGGCGAGCTCGATGCCGGCGATGCCGGCTGGGACAAGTTCAAGGTGCTCGTCACCAATTCCGACGGCACGACCACGCTGGAGACGCTCGGGCAGCTCGGCATCACCGCGATCGCCCTGACATCCGACACCAGGACGCAGGCCCTCGCGGACGGCTCGGTGATCTCGGGCCAGACGACGTTCACGCGCGCCGACGGCTCGACGGGAACGGCGGCCGACGTGTCGTTCGCCTATGATGCGAGCGGGCACGCCGCGCAGACGGTGACGACCCACAATGCCGACGGCTCGACCACGATCGATGTCACCTTGCTGAACGCCGACGGCAGCCGCGCCGGCGAGAGCATCAGCACCGTCTCCGCCGACGGCCGCAGTCACACTCTGCGTCGTGACACCACCGGCAGCGGCATCTTCGATTCCGTCCAGTCGGACGTGACGGTCGTCAACGCCGATGGCAGCCGCACCGAGACGCTGTCCGACTTCAACGCGGCCGGCGTGCTGCGCGACCGCACGGTCACGACCACCAGCGCGGACGGCCACAGCCAGACCATCGCACGCGATCTCGATGGCAACGGCTTTGCCGATCAGTCGGAAATTCATGTCACGACGGCGGACGGATCCACCATCGTGACGACCTCCGACCTCGTCCCGAACGGCGCGGTGCGCGACCGCACCGTGCTGACGACCAGCGCCGATGGCCTCGCCAAGCGCACCGATGTCGATCACGCCGGCAGCGGTACGTTCGACCTGTCCATCACCGATGTGACGGTGGTCGCCGCCGACGGTGGCCGCACCGAGACCATCACCACTGTCGCGTCCAACGGCGCGGTCGAGAGCCGCAGCGTCAAGGTGACCAGCGCCGATGGCCGCACCAAGACCGCCACCAGCGATCTCGACGGCAACGGCACGACGGATCTCGTTCAGCTCGCTGCCATCGTCGTCGCGGAGGACGGCAGTTCGGTGACGACCCTGAGCGACAGGAATGGCGATGGCAGCCTGCGCGACCGTACCGTCACCTCGATCAGCGCCGACGGCCTGTCGCGGACGGTCCAGACCGATCTCGACGGCAACGGTGCCGTTGATCTCACCTCGACCGATGTCACCGTTCTGAACGCCGACGGCTCGCGCACGGAGACAGTGACCGAGCTCAATGGCGACGGCTCGCGGCGTGACCAGAGCGTGACGGTTTACGGCGCCGACGGACGCTCGCGCACGGTCTCGGCCGACAGCAACGGCGATGGCATCATCGACCATGTCGAGACCATCGTGATCGCCGCGGACGGCAGCAGCGTCGACACGATCGATGCCGTCACAGCCAACGGCACGCTGCGCAGCCGGACCATCATCAGCACCAGCGCCGACGGCCTGTCCAAGACGACCCAGATCGATGCCACCGGCACCGTCGACGCCAATGGCCACACCGTCGACGACCTGGTTCGCAGCGACGTCACGGTCGCGAATGCCGATGGCAGCCGCACCGAGACGGTGACCGAGACTCATGCCGACGGCTCGCTGAAGGACAAGACCGTCACGACCGTGAACGCGGACGGCTTGAACCGCACGACCCGGCAGGCCTCTTTTGGCGCCCAGAATTTCAATTTTAACGAGCAAGATATCGCCGTAATCAACCAGGACGGTAGTCGCGTCGAGACGGTGACGGACACCCGCGCGGACGGCTCGCTGATCAGCCGCAGCGTGACGACGACCAGCGCCGACCGCCTCTCCGTGCTGGCCGTGATCGATGCGACCGGGGCCGGAACGACCTCGCAGACCCAGTCGACGATCATCCAGGCCGACGGCAGCACCGTGAAGACCGCCACGGATTTCAACGCCGACGGATCGGTGCGGGACCGCAGCGTCTCGACTGCCAGCGCCAACGGCCTCTCGGTGACGACGCAGACCGATGCCAACGGCGACGGGCAGTTCGAGCAGACCCGCACCGACGTCACGATGCTCAATGCCGACGGCAGCCGCACCGAGACGATCACCGATCTCAACGCCGACGGCACAGTTCGCGACCGCACCGTGAAGACCGTCACGGCGAGTGGACTGTCGGTCACGACGCAGACCGATTCCAACGGCGACGGGCAATTCGATCGGACGCGCACCGATGTCACCGTGCTGAATGCGGACGGCAGCCGCACCGAAACCATCACCGATCTCGCCGCCAATGGCGCGGTGATCGACCGCACTGTCAAGACCGTCAGCGCCAACGGTCTGTCGGTGACGACCGCCTCCGACCCGTCGGGTAGCGGCACCGCGGTGACCACCACCGACGTCACCTTGCTCAACGCCGACGGCAGCCGGACCGAAACGGTCAGCGACATCGCAGCCAATGGCGCGCTGCTCGATCGCACCGTGACCACGATCTCGGCGTCGGGCGAGAGCAGAACCGTCAGCCGCGACATCGACGGCGACGGTCATGTCGACCAGACCGAAACGATTCTGACCGGCGCCGACGGCAGCCGGATCGATACCATCTCTGACCTCAACAGCGACGGCTCGGTAAAGGACCGTGTCGTCACGACCACGGCTGCGAATGGCCTGACATCGACGATCCAGCGCGATCCCACCGGCGCGAACAGCTTCGCCCAGACCGAGACCGACGTCGTCCTGCGCAAGGCGGATGGCAGCCAGATCGAGACCGTGACCTGCCGCGATCAGGACGGCGCGGTGCGCTACCGCACCGTGACGACGACGAGCGCCGATGGCCTGTCGAAGACCACGCAGTGGGACGACACCGGCACCAGCCGCTATGACCGGACCAAGACGGACGTCACCGTCATCAACGGCGACGGTAGCAGGACCGAGACCGTCACCAACCTGAGCGCGGACGGCTCGATCCACGATCAGACCGTGACCACCACCAGCGCCGACAGCCGCAGCGTGTCGGTGCAGCGTGTGGTCAACGGCGCGACGTCGACGGAGGTCCGCCAAGTCATGGCGGACGGCGCGACCGTGACGACCGTGTCGGATCGGAACGCCGACGGCACGCCGAAGGACAGGATGGTGAGCAGGGTGAGTGCCGATGGGCTCACCACCATGGTGCAGCGCGATCCGGCCGGCAGCGGCAGCTTTGCCCAGACCGACACCGACAGCATCGTGCTGAACGCCGATGGGACACGCGTCGAGACCAAGGAGTCTCACAACGCCGACGGCTTGCTGCGCTACCGCACTGTGACGACGACCAGCGCCGACGGCCTGTCGAAGACGACGCAGTTCGATCTGACCGGCGCCGGCAGCTTTGCTCAGACTCAGACCGACGTCACGGTCCTCAACGCGGACGGCAGCCGCACCGAGACCGTCAGCACCTTCAAGGCCGACAATACGCTGCTCAATCGGCGGGTGCAGACCGTCAGCGCCAACGGCCTCAGCACCACCACGCAGTGGGATACGACCGGCGCCGGTACGTTCGATCAGACGGCGACCGAAGTCACCGTGCTCAATCGGGACGGCAGCCGCACTGAGACGATCACCGACCTGAACGCCGACGGCACTCCGCAGGCGCAGACGATCATCACGACCTCGGCGGATGGCCGTACCGTGACGCGGCAGACGCGCAAGACCTCCGATTCGCGGTTCGACCAGAATCAGACGGTGGTGACGACCAAGAACGCGGACGGCAGCGCGACGCAGACGCTGACCGACAGCACCGACGACGGTAAGCTCAGGGATCGCGCCTTCACCACCACCAGCGCTGACGGCCTCACCATCACGATCGCGCGCGATTCAAATGGCGACGGCAAGGTCGACCAGACCGAGACCGACGTCACCCAGGCCGACGGTAGCAAGATCCAGACCATCGCGGACTACGCGGCCGATGGCAGCCTGCTCAACCGCACGGTCATCACCACCAGCTTCGACGGCCTGACCCAGAGCACGCAGCAGGACGAGAACGGCAACAACACCATCAGCCGCACCCGCAGCGACGTCACGATCGTCAATCTGGACGGCAGCAAGACGGAAACGATCATCGATCGCAACAGCGACAACACGATCCGTCAACAGGCTGTGGTGACCACGAGCGCCGACGGCCTCAGCACGTTCTCCAAGCTCGATTCGCAGGGCAAGGGCTTTTTCGGTCACACCGAGACGATGACGGTGAACGCCGACGGCAGCACGCTCACGGTGGCCAAGGACGTGGACGCCAACGGCAAGCTGCTGGACGAGACGGATACGATCATCAGCGCGGATCGCCACAGCAAGACCGTGAAGATCGATTCCAAGGGAACCGGCGTCTTCAACTCGATCGCTGTCTCGCAGTCGAATATCGACGGCAGCATCTCGACGACCATCACCGACTACAACGACGACAAGAGTGTCAAGGACCGGGCGGTCACGACCCTGAGTGCGGACGGTCGCACCAAGGTCATCCAGATCGATTCGAAGAATGCCGGAACATTCGACCTCACCACGGTCAGCGTGATCGGGATCGACGGCAGCAAGACCATCACCTCGACCAACATCAACGGCACCACCGACCGCCGCTTCTATGATTCGATCGGCAATCTCGACAATGAGACGATCACCGCCGGCAACGGATCGACGCTAAAGACGACCTATAAATTCGGCATCCCAGTCAGCACCAGCTACACCAATGCGAATGGGACGGGTGGGCAGGGCGCCTCGGCCCTTGGATCCGCCTATGGCGGATTTCTTGGCGGCAACTCCATGCTGGCCGGGATCGGCCGCTCGTTCCTGATCGGACAGCTGGGGCAGGCCGTTGCTCAATCCGACGCGCTGAGAGACATTGCGAGATCGCTGGCGAGTGCGACTGGCGCAGCTTCGGCGCTCGATCAGAGCCTGACGGTCGCGGCCAATTCGATGGGAAATACGGCTGCGTCGATCAGTGACGGTGTGGATGGCATGCTGTCATCCTTATTGATGGCCGAAGCCGCACAGGCGCTCGGCATCAAGGGGTTCGCCGGCACGGTCTTCACCATCACCGGCAGCGCGATCACCAGGACCGTGCTGGGCAATCTGGAAGCGTTGGCTTCGGCTGCGGCCGAAGGTCTCGAAATCGATGCCGAGACGATTTCGATCATGTTCCAGGATTTCAATCCTGTAACCTTCTTTACCAACCTCGGCGACGCGATCGGCGGAGCGGCGGGTAGCTATCTCGGCTCGCAGGTCGTGGCACCGACCAACATCGAAGGTACGATCGGCGGGCAGATCGGCAGCACGATCGGCGGCACCATCGGGCTTTCGATCGGCACCGCGCTCGGCGGTCCGATCGGTGGCATCATCGGCGACTTCATCGGCTCCTTCATCGGCGATATTCTCGGAACCTTGTTCGGAAACATGTTCGGTCCTGATGGACCGCCGTCAGCCTCCCTCACGCTCGGGGCCGCCAACGGCATGCTCGGGGTCGTTGCGGCAACTCATGACAATGGCGGCGAAGTCGCCCCGCTGACGGGAATCGCAACCGCCGTCGACAGCATGGTCAATTCGCTCATCGGCATGACGCAAGGCCAGCTGACGCTCCAGGTCCCGTCCTCGACGAGCGGCGCCGTGCAGGGCGATGGCTCGATCGGGAGCGTGCTCGGCGGTGGGATCGGTTTGATCGGCACATCCGCGGATGTGACATTCTCCTATTCGGGCAACAAGGCCAGCGTCTATATTCCGGGCATCGGCACAGAAGAGCTGCCGACCTCGGGCGATACGTCGGCGGCGTGGACGAAGGCTGCGCAGGATAGTGTGTGGGCCATCCTCCAGGAGGCGCAGCTGTCGGCCGGCGATCCGATCGTGACGACCGCGTTCGCTGCGGCGCGCGTCCAGGATAGCATGTTCGAGGCCGTTGCCGCGGACCTGCAGGTGGCCAAGGACTACGAGACCTATCTCGACAACACCGCGGCGATCAACCAGCTCATCGCGCAGAACCCGGACTCGGCCTTCGCCGCAGGATGGCTGCTGACCCTGTTGCGCGCCGAGGAATTGGGTCTGACGAAGGTTCCTCATGAACAGGGCTGGACGGCCAATCTGGTCAGCGGCACCGGCACGGTCAGCGCGGTCGAAAAGGTCTACGACAACAACGGCATCCTGGTCGAGGAGGTCGACTTCAACAAGGACGGCAGCCAGGTCGACCAGCAATATTTCAAGAACCTCACGGTCTCCCTGAGCAACGCGACGCTACACGATCCGGAGGGCTCGACCTGGTCGATCACGGGCAACAACGATACCGTGACCGCGAAGCGCCTGTCGACTGTGAACCTCACCGGCGATGACGACAGCGTCACCGTCAACGGCTCGAAGGCGACCGTGAATGTCGCGGGCAGTCGAGATGCGGTGACCATCACGGCCGGCACCGTCACGGCCGCGGCCGGCAGCAGCGTCAGCATCCACGGCAACAATGACGTCATCGTCGCCGGCAAGGGCGCGACGCTGACGGTGTCCGGAACCGCCGAGGCGATCACGCTGAACGGCAGCACGCTCAGCCTGATCGATGATGGTGCCAACGCGTCGATCACTGGCGCCGGCGACCAGATCACAGTCGCCAACAGCATCACTGTTGATCTCAAGGATGCGGCGAGCGTCCTGACGGCGGGCTACGGCCTCACGGCCACGGTCCAGGGGGCCGGCGCCAGCGTCATCGCGTCGACACTGGCTCACGTCTTGGCCACCGGAAGCGGCGGGTCCATCACCGTCGGAGCATCCTCGAATGTCTTCGTGAATGGCGATGGCGGCAACGTCACGGCAGGATCGTCGTCACAGATCACGCTGAACGGCGCGAATGCGAGCATCTCCGCCAAGGACAGCGAGCAGATCACCGTCAACGGCAGCAACGACACGACCAAGGTCGGCGACCAGTCGACCGTGACGATCAACGGCTCGAACGATACGACGACCGCCGGCACATTGGCCGTCATCAATGTCACTGGCTCGGGCGACGTCACCGCCGCCGGTAGCGGGGCGACGCTCATCGTCAACGGCGACGGCAATACCCAGACCGCCGGCGACGGCGCCATGATGACAGTCACCGGAATCAACGAGGCCAATGCGGCCGGCGACAAGTCGACGATCGTCCAGAAGGGGGCCGGCAGCACAACGGCGGCGGGGAAGGGGTCGACGGTCACCGTGACGGGCGACAAAGGTAAGACGAGTGTCGGTGATGGCTCCCATGCCACAGTGGCCGGTTTGTCGGAGATCGTGACGGGCGGAATGCAGTCCGTGCTTTCTGTGCAGGGTGACTCGGCAACGGTCACTGCGGGCGATTTCTCCAGCGTGAACGTGACCGGCTCTAGCGGGTCCGTCGCGGTCGGGACTGGCGCCTTCGTCAAAGTGACCGGAGCACGTGAGACGATCACTGCCGGGGCCCAGGCTACCATCGCGGCTGTCGGGGGTCTGAATACAGTGACGGCGACTGGCCTTGGCTCCTCCATTTCCTTCAGTGCAACCGGCAGGCAGCGGTCGACCGCCTACGTCGACGGCGGAACTGTTTATCTAAATAGCGCCTACGTTCTCGTCGCCGGCACCGGCAATATGGTCATGCAGATGACGAGTTCGAACGCGCTGGTCACCGGAGCGTCCAATGTTCTGGATGTCGTTACCGGTTCCAGTTCAAACCAGATGAGCAATGGCGCAATTGTCGTTGAGACCGGAGCAAGTTCTCTTTCTACGGGCGACAATGACCATGTGACGCTCAAGGCCGGTAGCACGTTGAGCCTTTATGGCACAGGCAACTCGGTTGATATCGCAGGCGCGGGCGTCAATCTCACAGCACAAAGTACCGCGATCTCCGTTCAGGACAGCGCCGGCGGTACCATCAGCGGATTGTTCAATACGATTTCGGCGGGCAGCAACACCTCGCTCAATCTCGTCGGCGGAAATTCGAGCGTGACCGTGAGCGGGGCGGGAACCAGCATCAGCGTGACCGGCACCACGGACTCGATCGCGATCAACAATGGCAGCGTGGCGCTCGGGGCGTCGTCCAGCGCGGTCGTGTCCGGTGACGGAAATACGATTTCCGCAATCGGGCATGACACCGTCATCGCGAGCGGCAAGCATGACATCGTCTCGGTGTCCGGCACCGGCAATGTGATCGCGATCTCCAACGCGACAATCTACCTCGCCGATGGCGCGGATGCCGTGATCGTCGGCTCGAACGATACGATCATCGCCGGCAGCAGCGCTACCCTCAAGCTGATCGGCAACAACGATGGCGTTACCGTGAACGGCGCCAACACGTCGATCGATCTCGCCGGCAACGGCGATTCGATCACCATGAGCGGCGGTTCACTGACGCTCGAGCCCGGTTCGGTGGCGGCCGTCGTCGGCTCCAACAACAACATCCAGCAAGGCAAGGGACTGACGCAGGGCGACAACGCGGTCATCCAGGCGACCGGCAGTGACGGCATCTTCGTTGCCGGCAACAACGCCCACGCGGATGTGACCGGCACCCACAACATCGTTGTCGTGGGCGACAGTTCCACTGCGAACGTGTCGGGCACATCGAATCTGGTCAGCGCAGGCAACAAGGCCTCGGTGACCGTGTCGGGCAATGCCAACTCCGTTGCGACCGGTGACGATTCCAACGTCAACATCACCGGCTCAGCGAACATGCTTGCGGCGGGCGCCAACCTCACCGTGGACGAAGGCGGGACGCAAAACACGGTGACTGCTACGACAGGGGCCCATGGCATCCTGAGCGGCATCAGCGACCAGCTCACGCTGGGCAGCAATGCCGCTTTGCAGGTGACCGGAAGCAATGACACCTTCACCACAGGCGCGTCGTCGTCGGTCATCGTGACCGGAAGCAACAATCAGGGAAGCGTCGGAAATGATTCCTCGGTCACCGTCAACGGAGCCTCTGACACCATCAGCGTGGGCAACAATGCCACGATCACCGTCGGCGGCGCTCAGGATACAATCAATGCCGGCGCCAATGCCTGGCTGACCGTCAGTGGCAGTTCCGGAACCGTCTATGTTGGTGATCATTCCAGCGTCTGGCTCAACGGATCGCACGACACGTTGGGGTCCTCGACTGCGGCGGCGGCGTGGATCTCGCTGAATGTCGCGGGCAGCTACAATCAGGCGACCATCGGCAACAATGCCAGTGTGACCTTGAGCGGCACCAATGCGCTCGTGGCGGCGGGAACCGGATCGACGCTCAATGCCGGTGGCAACGCCAACGCGGCGTCGCTGGGCGACGCTGCGAAGATCACCCTTGCCGGAACCAGCAATACGGTGTCGGGCGGCAAGACATCGTCGGCCACCGTAACCGGCGCCTCGGATAAGCTCACGCTCGGCAGCGGATCGACCGTGACGGTGCAAGGCAATGGCAATACGTCGACGGTCGGAGATGGATCGACCGTGGTGGTATCCGGCTCGCAAGACAGCACCACGACCGGTGCCAGCTCAACCCTCACGGTAAGCGGGACGGGAGATACCAGCTACGTCGGCAATGGCACCTCGGCGGCCGCGTCCACGGTCGTCATCTCCGGAAGCGGAAATACGACCACTGCCGGAACCTACGCCGCGGTCCAGGTGATCGGGGATTCGAACACCACCACGGGAGGCGCATCGTCGACTCTCGTCGTCAGTGGATCGAAGAATGGCGTCACGGCTGGTTCGACCTCATCGCTCACGATCAATGGGACTAACAATACGGCCGTGACCGGTTATGGATCCTCGGCAACGATCAACGGATCGAACGATCAAATCAGCATGGACTATTCATCATGGCTCCAGGTCAACGGCAACTATGATACGAGCACGGTTGGAACGGGTTCGACTGTCATCATTGCCGGCAATCACGACGGTACGACCACCGGCAGCGGCTCCAAGGTGACGCTGACCGCGACGGCGACCGCCGATCAGGTGTCGCTCAACGACAATTCGTCTGCGACCGTGAATGGGGCCGAAAATACGGTAGGCGGCGGTAACGGCGACGTATTGAGCCTGATCGGAAACTACAACGTCGCAAATGTCGGCACGGGCGCGAGCATCATTGTAGGCGGAAATAACAACTCGGTGACTGCGGGCGCCAAGGCCTCGATGACAATCAACGGAACGGCAAACTCGTCCTCTGTAGGTACGGGAGGGGTGGTTTCGGTCAACGGAAACTACAATTTGACTTCCATGGGAACGGGTGCGTCGCTTACTGTCAATGGCAATTCAGATACGAGCCAGACGGGGGATGGCTCGACAAACACGATTAACGGATCTCTAAATTCTCTAACTACGGGAGCGAGTACAACCACGAACATACTCGGCTCTCCGGATCTATGGACGAATTGGTTGAACTATCTTCAAGCCGGTACCAAGGATCCAATTGCCAATTCGGTGTCGGCAGGCGCAAATTCAAACATATGGGTTAGCCTGCTTGGGTTTGATCATGCATCGCCGACCGTGGCCGACTATACTACTTTGCCAGACTATTATGCGGCTAATGTTAGTGCAGGGGCCGGGAGCGTGATTCACGCATATGACAATTCCCTGGCGAATTATCCGTCGGCATGGGGGTGGACTTCATCAAATCAGCTCAGCGTCGCATCTGCGACTTTGAGCGACTCATATCTTAATATGGCAAAGGTGGCGGCTGGCTATTTCATATGGATGTAGCGGCCCGTCTACCCGGGTGCGGTTTATATGTTAGGTGTCGGATCGGATTAATTTGATCGTTCGTGGCGGTCGGGTTGCGCCGGGATCGGTGCTGAAGTTTGGTATTTTGAGGCGTCCGCCATCAAGGATCGAGCCAACTGGAAATCTCGGAGAAGATCGTCTTGGGTGCGGTGTGAACGAAGCGGGACGGCCAGCGAGGCTGGCCGTTGCTGATTTGGAGTCGATGAAATTGACGATGCTGAGCGAGTTGTCGACTTTGCTAATCTGGTGCGGATTCGTTGGTGACGATATAAAGCTGAGCACAGGTTGGACCGAAATTAGTGGTCAAGCTGATCAAGGATGATGGGTTGGCGCGCGAAGCTCTATAGTGTTCTTTTCCAAATTGTTCTTTTGAGTGCGATCGGTGATCCGGCCATAGTCGACCGGTATGTTCAAAGTCCGTCGTTTGTCAAAGAAGCGGGAGGTTTGGCTAACGATGGCTGCGCTCGCGTGCGCCTTAGTACGACTGCCTGTGAAGAGGACGTTCAGGTGTGGGTCTTCTCCCACCGCCAGTGACCCATCCCAGCCATACCCAAAACTTGCCAAAATGCTTGTTTGCCGGTTATCCGATGGACTGGACCGGGCATCGCGGGTGCGTTCATGCTGACTGACGTCCAGATCCGGAAAGCCAAGGCGGTATACAAGCCTTACAAGCTTACCGATGGTGGCGGACTCCATGTCTTCGTCTCGCCGGATGGGGGCAAGTTGTGGCGGATGCGGTACGAGTTCGATGGGAGGGAGAAGCTGCTCTCGTTGGAACCCTATCCCTCCGTAGGTCTCGCCGAAGCAAGGGACGCGGCCGCAAACGCCAAGCGGTGTCTTCGGGAGGGATGAGATCCTGCCGTCGAGAAGTGGCTCCAGGTCGCGACCAGCCAATCGTCAACCTTCTAAGCGATCGCCTGCCAATGGCATGATCTGAATAAGGGTCGTTGGGTCGAGCAGCACACCTTTGATGTCCTCCATTCCTTGGAGCGGGACATTTTCCTCGATCTCGGCTCGGTCCCGATCAGCCACGGTGATGTTCGGAGCGGTGCAAGGGTTTTTCCAGGCCAAGAATGCAGGCTCATCAGCGGTCTGGGTTAAGTTTCCTTTGCAAAGGCATTTCAGCAGGATGCGTATCGAGATCGCGGCGGCGAGTTTAGACTGAGTCTGGATGGGCCAGAAAGCGCGGCTGGTACGTTGGGAGCATGGATGGGTCAATGGTTGGCAGAAGAGCAAGCGCAAGCCGAACATCAAGACCCGTCACGCCGGCATCCCTGTGCGAGGTCAGATACTAATCTGGTTGCCACGTGTTCGAAACGCCCGCCGCGCAATAGGCGAGACCAACCACCCCAAAAACACCGATACCGAAACCGAGACAAAGACCAAGAAAAAACGTCATCAAGGACGTCCCCACGTTGGGGCTGGCGATCCGGGCATGGGACCCCGACCCGGGAATGGGTTGCACCAATTTTTGGCGGAGGGCCGGGGTCGTCCCCGAGCCTCGCAACGCGCCATCATTGCCGCATCAGCGGAAGTGACGCAAGCACAAGATTGCCTTAATTGCGCCGGGACCGGCCTAAGGTGAGAAGGAGTCCGCGAGCGTGTCAGCAGCCGCAGCTGTTGTAGATATATCGCTGACATGGCTATTCTATCGTGTCAGCCACTTCCGGCTAAGTGCTTGATCTATTTGCTGAGCGCGCCGGGACTCGAACCCGAGACCCCATGACTAGAAGCAGGGCATCGGGGTCTTCAGCACAGTGGGGTGACAACCTCCTGCGAAAATTGAGTGGGAATGTGCATCAAAGGATGTGAGTTTGCCAACCCCCCCGCGCAGCGTTGCTGACCAGACTGCAATCGATGTGTCAGCGCGGCATGTTGCGTCTCCTCGGCATCAATACGCACTTCGAGGCAAAGGAGAAAATATGGCCAACCTCAAAGGTGTGTTCGACGCTTCGCTCATGGATTTCAGCGTGGCTCACCTCGATCGGTTGCCAGCTATCGATTGTCGTCACAGGGTCGGTGTTGCAGTTTTCGTCGGCACTGATCCGGCCCAAGGTCGTCTCGTCCCAGGAAAGATCGGTGGTCCTTGTAACAAGGCTGACCTTTGGTACTTGGCGCGCTCCCTTTTGAAAACAGACGTGCGGCGTCTTACGACGGCGGCTAAGGACGTTCGTCCGGCACTCGCCGCTATCAAAGGAATGTCACCGGCCCAGGTTGACATCTCCTATGTCTTAGGCGTGCCCCAGCGGTCGGCCTGTTTCTTTGGAAGACAAAGTTGGCCAACCTCCGCGAGATTGCGGTAATATTCGATAGACAGCTCTTAGTTGAGCTTACGCACCTGATACACTCTGCTTCGTTGAAACGGAACGGTTCGATGTGGGCTTGAGGCGCGTCTCCAGTCGTCCGTGGCGGACCAGGCTGGTCTGTTGAGCGCTCCGGTGTCACTGGCGACGTTTTGGGCGTTCATGGCGTGAACGAAAGGATTGACGTTCACGTCGTGAACACGCTAAGAGCTGAACGGTAATCCGTACGGGGCCTCGATGGACCAGCTCCTGCACTCCGACCACGAGAACGAACGCATCGTGCTGGGCCTGCTGAACTCGGTCGATCGTGACGGCGACCGTTCGCAGCGCCATATCGCGGCAGACCTCGGCATCGCGCTGGGTCTGGTGAACGCCTACCTCAAGCGTTGCGTGAAGAAGGGGCTGGTCAAGGTTCACGACGCGCCGGCGCGCCGCTACGCCTATTATCTGACTCCGCAGGGGTTCGCGGAAAAGTCTCGGCTCACCGTTCAGTACCTCTCCGATTCCTTTTCTTTCTTCCGGATAGCCAAGAGCGATTGTGCGCGGACCTTCGAGGCGGCGAGGGCGGCCGGGTTTACCAGGCTCGTGTTGGCCGGCAGGTCTGATCTGGCCGAAATCGCGATCCTCTGTGCCGTCGAAGCGTCTGTGACCGTGGTGGCGGTGGTCGATCCTCGGGCTGATGAGGCGCGCTTCCTCGGCGTCGAGGTGTTCAAGTCCTATGCCGAGATCACAGAGCGGTTCGACGCCGTGATCGTCACTGACGTGACCCGGGCCCGCTTGTCTTATGACATCGCCTTTGCCGCCTGCGGGGGTGGGCGTGTTCTGGCGCCGGCGCTGCTGGGGCTTCGTCCCGCCGTCAGGACGGAGGGCGCAGCTTGAGCGGCAGCCGGTGGTACGTAGTTCAGACCCAGGTGAATGGCGAGGCGAAGGCCGCGACGAACTTGGTGCGCCAGGGATTCGAGATCTATCTGCCGCGCTATCTGAAGCGTCGCCGTCATGCCCGGAAGACCGAATGGACCGCGCGGCCTCTGTTTCCGCGCTACATGTTCGTGGCGATCGACACGACAGTGCAGCGTTGGCGCTCGATCCAGTCCACCTTTGGCGTCGCGCAGCTGGTGAGCCACGGCGACGCTCCGGCGACGGTTCCGCGCGGCGTCGTCGAAGCCTTGAAGGCGCGCGAGGACGAAAAGGGATTCGTTCGCTTCGATGCCGCGCCAGCCCTCGTGCCCGGCGACAAGGTCCGGGTGCTTGCCGGTGCGTTCATGGACAGTGCCGGTCTTTTCAATGGCCTCGCGGATCACGATCGGGTCTCGATCCTGCTCGACATGCTCGGTGGCAAGGTGCGCGTTCTTCTCGACGCGGATTTGATCGCCGCCGCCTGATCGGCTGCTCCATCCGCGCGCCCAGTCTGGGCGCGTTCTACTTCGGCCCATCCAGGGCGCCCGTGTGGCTTCGAGTCACCCGGACTGCGGTAGCTTGGCTTGTCGTGAGACATTTTTGCGCCGCTCAGATAGGCAAATACGCTAACGCATCTACATCATGGTCCTAAGCTCACCACGAACAGAATTGCCTAAGTTCATCGCGCTGATTCCTGCCCGTGGCGGTTCAAAAGGAGTTCTTCGCAAGAACCTCCGGAATGTTGGCGGCAAGCCCTTGATCGTTCATACGATCAACGCTGCGCAGGGCTCTGCTCATGTGGCTGACGTTTACGTTTCTTCTGATGACGAAGAGATTCTCGCCCTCGCAAAAAAATCGGGATGCTTGCCCATTGAGCGGCCGGCAATCTATGCAAGCGACGAAGCGACTGCTGTCGATGTCGTCAAGCACTTCCTCCAAAGCACCATTCCTAATGCCCGCGAGGAGAATCCGTCGATCATTTATCTCCAGCCGACGTCGCCCTTGCGAACTGCCCA
Source organism: Bradyrhizobium sp. HKCCYLS20291 (assembly GCF_051167715.1). NCBI lineage: Bacteria > Pseudomonadati > Pseudomonadota > Alphaproteobacteria > Hyphomicrobiales > Nitrobacteraceae > Bradyrhizobium > Bradyrhizobium sp. HKCCYLS20291. The sequence continues at coordinate 427,272 of NZ_JBNPTO010000006.1, forward strand.
GCACATCGATGAAGCTGTAGATGCAATGCTGCGCGAAGACCGGAAGTGCCTCATAAGCGTGACGGAGCTGGAAAAATCGCCATTCAAATCGTTCACGATTGATGGTGAGGGTGCGCTCAAGGCGATTTTCGACGAACGAATGTCGAATCACGGACGGCAGTCTTTGCCGAAGACATACGCGCCGAATGGCGCAATCTACATTTTTGACTGTGTTTCATTTCTCGATCGCGACGGCTTCCCGTCCACGGGGAGTATTCCATTTCTGATGTCGAAGTCGGACAGCGTAGACATCGACAGCGAAGACGACCTTCGAGCGGTGCAATCGATTCTGGAGGCCAGGAATGTCTGAGTTCCTCATTGACGAGAGAAAGATCGGCGACGGGCTCCCACCCGTCGTTGTCGCGGAGATTGGCATCAACCACGAAGGCTCGCTGGATCTGGCCATCCAGATGGCGGATGCCGCGATCGATGCAGGTGCAGAGATCATCAAGCATCAGACCCACGTGATCGAGGATGAAATGTCGTCGCACGCGCGAGCGGTCATACCCGGAAATGCCGAGCAATCGATCTACGACATCATGGATCGATGCGCGCTTTCCGAGGCGCAAGAGCGGCGGCTCATGGATCACATTCGGGGCAGAGGGGCGATTTTCATCAGTACCCCGTTCTCACGCAAGGCGGTCGATCGGCTCGTTTCCTTCGACGTGCCTGCCTTCAAGATCGGCTCCGGCGAGTGCAACAACTATCCGCTCGTCAAGTATATCGCGGGCTTCGGCAAGCCTGTGATCGTGAGCACCGGGATGAACAGCATCGAATCGGTTCGTCCGACGGTAGACATTCTCAGGGCTGCAAATGCTCCCTTCGCGCTACTTCATTGCACAAACGTCTATCCCACGCCGCCTGAACTGGTGCGTTTGGGCGCCATGGCGCAACTGAAGCAAGCCTTCCCCGATGCCGTCATTGGGTTGTCCGATCACACAACGAGTAACTACACGTGCCTTGGCGCGGTGGCGCTCGGTGCATCGATAGTTGAGCGCCATTTTACAGACCGCATGGATCGTCCCGGACCGGACATCGTCTGTTCGATGGATGGGAACGCGCTGACCGATCTCATAAATGGGGCCAACATTATCTTCAAAGCGTCTGGCGGGACAAAGGCGCCGGTCGATGCCGAGGCGCCGACCATTGCATTCGCTTTCGCATCCGTCGTGGCAATTCGGAACATCGCGCCAGGCGAGACCTTGAGCATGGAAAATATCTGGCTCAAGCGACCTGGCGGTGGCGATTTTTCCGCGAGTGACTTCGACGGGATGCTGGGAAAGGTGGCGCTGCGCGCCGTACCAGAGGGGGCCCAACTGTCTCGCCTCGACGTCGAGCAGGGGCATTAGGGCTTTGTCAGCCAAGCGCATTACATTTCTTACCGGAACGCGGGCCGACTTCGGCAAGCTGAAGCCGCTCATGCAGAGGGTTCAGAACGACCGTGCATTTGAAACGCATGTCTTTGTTACGGGTATGCACCTGCTGTCCAAGTACGGCTATACTTGCGATGAGGTGGTGAAAGCAGGCTTTCCTAACATTCATAAGTACATCAATCAGAACTCTTCCGATCGCATGGATCATGTTCTTGCCAAGACGATTTCAGGTCTTTCCGACTATGTGACCGAAATCAGGCCGGATTTGCTCGTGATCCATGGCGATCGCGTAGAGGCCCTTGCAGGCGCCGCTGTCGGTGCCCTCAACAACATACGAGTAGGGCATGTCGAGGGTGGCGAAGTATCAGGTACTATCGACGAATCTATCAGGCACGCCGTTTCGAAGTTCGCGCATGTCCATTTTGTCGCAAATGAGGATGCTCGGCAGCGACTCAATCAACTAGGCGAGTCCGACGGTTCAATTCATGTCATCGGCTCGCCGGACATTGACGTCGTCAACTCCCCGTTGCTGCCGGCGATGAGTGCAGTCAGGCAGCGTTATGATTTGGCTTTTGATCGGTACGGCATTGTGCTGTTCCATCCGGTGACCACTGAGGTGAGTGACCTGCGCAGGCAGGTGAACGTGCTCGTCGACGAACTGGTCGAGTCCGGTAGGAAGTACGTTGTAATCTTTCCCAACAACGATCACGGCACGGATGTCATACTCGAGGGATACGAGCGTCTGAGAGGGAATCCCAATTTCCGGATCTACCCTTCGATCCGATTTGAATATTTCCTAACGCTCATGCGCAATGCGGAATTGATCATCGGAAATTCGAGCGCCGGGGTGCGTGAAGCGCCACATCTCGGGCTTCCCGCTGTTAATTTGGGGAGTCGGCAAACTAACAGAGTCCAGCATGACTCGATAATCAATTGCGACATTGCGCGCGGGCTGGTTCGCGGCGCGATCGAAGACGCGTTGAGGCTCAAGAGGGAGGCCGTGTCGCTCTTCGGTCATGGTAACAGCGCGCAAATGTTTCACGACGTTTTACTCCAGCCCGATTTCTGGGAGCAGCCGACGCAAAAGTCCTTCGTGGATCTTTCAAAGTGAGAGTAATTGCTCGCCTCGACGTGAAGAATGAGCACGTCATCAAGGGCGTTCAGATGGAAGGCCTGCGAAAAATCGGGAAACCGAATGAAATGGCCCGTAGGTACTATTCCGCCGGAATTGACGAGATCATCTTCATCGATTGCGTTGCGAGCCTGTACGGTCGCCCAGGTATCTTTCCGATACTGCGTCAGGCGTCGGAGGAGATCTTTGTGCCCATCACAATCGGCGGCGGCATCAAGAGCCTGGACGATGTTGAAGCTGCCCTCGACTCTGGTGCCGACAAAATCGCGATCAATACGGCGGCCACCCGATCTCCGGAACTCATCACCGAGGTGGCGAGACGGTATGGAAGCCAGTGCGTCGTTGGGTCGATTCAGTCAAAGAAGTCTGCCGGAAGCTGGGAAGCTTATGTTGACGCGGGCCGTGAACGAACCGGCCTGCGGGTAGTGGAGTGGGCTAAGCGCCTCGAAGACCTCGGGACAGGCGAACTCCTGGTTACGTCGGTTGATCGCGATGGAACGCGCTCGGGATTTGATGTCGAGGTGATCGCCGCCGTAAACGATGCAGTGAGCATCCCGGTGATCGCGGCCGGTGGGTTCGGGAAGGGCGACGACGTCATTGATCTTCTGAAACTGACGAAGCCCAGTGGGATTTGCTTCTCGTCGGTGCTTCATTACAACAAGATGACGGTGGAGCAGTTGAAGGCCATTCCGGGAATGAACCGCGAAGGTTCATCTTCATGACGACCATAGCTATTCTGGACTACGGCATTGGCAATCGACGGAGTGTCAGCAGCGCGCTGTCTGTACTGGGGGCCACCCCGCGTCTTGCGGTTAGCGGGCATGATCTGGACGGATCGGACGGGCTGATCATCCCTGGTGTCGGTGCATTTCCCCAATGCATGGCTGCTCTCGAAACTGCGAAATTTCCGGCGCTCATCGGAGACTATGTCAAATCCGGTAGGCCCGTCCTGGGAATCTGTGTCGGAATGCAGATGCTTTTCGAGTACGGAACGGAATTTGCCTTGACCAGGGGGCTTGGAATCCTGCCAGGCCAGGTCGATCGTCTATCGATAGATCCAACAGCCGGTCGTCTGCCGCATATCGCCTGGACGTCCGTCAGCGCGGTTGCACGTGACGGGTCGATGTTTGCGGGGGTACCAATGTCCGCACAGTTCTACTTCGTTCACAGTTTTGCTCCGGTAGGAGTGTCCGAAGCCGATGTCAGTGCGACTGCTTTTTATTGCGGTCGATCATTCGTCGCTGCCGTGCAGCGGGCGAATTTGTGGGGAACTCAGTTCCATCCCGAGAAGAGCGGCCCGAATGGGCTAAGGCTGCTCGCCAATTTCGTTGGCCGTTGCCGCAGCGGCATGCAGCTCACTAAGGGCGACTAAACCATGAGCAAAGCTTTCTTCGGGTTGCCCGAGCAGGTCATTTTTTGCAAGGCGTGCGTGATTTCGAACCAGCGCCCGTCATCGACCGTGGAGTTCAAGCACGTGTCGGGAGAGGCGAAGGCAACCATCAGCTTCGGGGAAGATGGCATATGCGACGCCTGCCGTTACAATCAGCTGAAGCAGAGATCGATTTCCTGGCAGGAGCGGGAAGAGGAATTGCTTCGCGTCCTGGATCAATATCGTCGAACAGACGGCCGTTACGACGTGATTGTGCCGGGCAGCGGCGGGAAGGATAGCGCGTTCACGGCCCACATCCTGAAATACAAGTACGGCATGAATCCGTTGACGGTCACGTGGGCGCCCCACAAGTACACCGAGATCGGATGGAAGAACTTCGAGAACTGGATTCACGTCGGTGGACTGGACAATATCCTATTCACTCCCAATGGGAAGCTGCATCGCTATCTGACGCGGCTCGCGTTCCTTAACCTGCTCCATCCGTTTCAGCCGTTCATAGTGGGCCAAAGGATTATCGGACCTGCGATGGCGAGAAGGTTCGGAGTACAATTGGTCATGTACGGCGAAAACCAGGCCGAATATGGCAACAGGGTGGACGAGAACTTCAAGCCGACGATGGACCGGAAGTTTTTTTCTGCCGCTGATCCGCGCTCGCTCATCCTGGGAGGAGTGACCATCGACGACATCTTGCGAGAAGGAACATTCAAGATCGCAGATTTCGCGCCCTACATTCCTCCCTCGATCGAGGATCTGGATCAGGGCGGCGTCGACGTGCACTACCTGGGATACTATCTCAAGTGGGATCCGCAGGAATGTTACTATTACGCCGTCGAAAATACGGGCTTTCAGGCCAATTCCGAGCGCACCGAGGGCACTTATTCGAAGTACAGCAGCATCGACGATCGGATAGACATGTTTCATTACTACACGACGCTGATCAAGTTCGGAATTGGCCGGGCGACCTATGACGCTGCCCAAGAAATCAGGAATGAGAAAATTACGCGCGATGAAGGCGTCGTTCTGGTCAGGAAGTTTGATCAGGAGTTTCCTCGGAAGTACTTTGATGAGTTCATCAAATATGTCGGAATTGCAGAATCTGAATTCTTCTCAACTGTCGACAAATTCCGTTCGCCCCATCTATGGGATAGGGTTGAAGGCGAGTGGCGCCTGAAGCATCAGGTCTCGTGACGAAGATGATCTCCGTTCTTCATGTCGCGAGCTTTCTCGGCAATATCGGAGACAACGCCAATCATGCCGGTTTTCGACCCTGGTTCGAGCAACTGGTTGGTCGTCCGGTGAATTGGCTCGAGTTCGAGATCAGAGACGTCTATCGCGGATACAAGGCCTTTGATGAAAAATTCGCCGAGGCTGCCAATCGAGCAGACTTGGTCGTGATCGGCGGTGGAAACTACTTTGAACTATGGGTCGAGAAATCTCCGACCGGAACTTCGATATCGGTCGATGAGGACGTATTTGCCAGCGTCCGAACTCCAATCTTCTTCAATGCGCTGGGGGTCGATGAAGGGCAGGGGGTGACGGAAACAACACTGCGGCGGTTCAGGGCCTTTCTTTCATCGCTGCTCGCTTCGGATCAGTACCTGGTCAGTGTTCGCAATGACGGCGCATCCGAGACGCTGAGAAAATTCGCTTCCGATCTTCCGCTCGAACGGGTCGTTCTGCTGCCGGATGGCGGCTTCTTCGCGAACTATTCGCTTGGGTCCGTCGTGCGTCCGCCAGATCGCGGAATGACGATCGCCATCAATTTGGCCGGTGACATGCTCGACCGAAGGTTCCCCGGCGGCTCACATCACGATTACGTCGGGTTTCTGGCTGAGTTCGCGGACACGCTGGCTGCGGTCGACCAGGAAACCTCGGGTCTTCGCCTGGTGTTCGTTCCACATATTTTCGCGGACGTCCGAGTCTATGCGGACCTCCTGTTGCAACTTCCGGACCGTCTTCGACGAGAGAGAGTGCGGATCGCGGCCTACGACAATGGTGACGCAGCTGCGACGGAAGCATTTCGGGAGTATGTGGATGCCAGCATAGTGATGGGCATGAGGTTTCACGCAAACGTCGTGGCCATTGCTCATCGCGTGCCGACGGTTGGGCTGTTTTGCTATGACCAGATTGGACGTCTTTACGGAGAACTCGATCTTGCTGAGCACGTCGTGGACGTGCGCGTTCCGGGATTCGGCCAAACGCTCGTTGATCGCGTGAAAGGCGCGGCGTCACATGTCGATGACGCGAAGCGCAGGCTCGACCAGGTAAACGGGGAGATGATGTCCCTGCGAATAGGCGCCGAACAGAAGATCGCGCCTTGGTTGAATCGGCATGGGCTTCGAAACTGACACGAACGAAAGCGATCTGCCGCGTATGCAAAGGGTGGGTGTTGTCCATACTGTCGCGCTCGATGCTGTGCGAGGAGGTGCCGCTCTGTTCGTCTTCGTCAGTCACATTATCCAGATAATCTGGCTTCCTGTCACAGGACTTGGATCCCTGGCGCATATCGCCAATAGCTTCGCAAGCGAAACAGCCGTTGTCGTATTCTTCGTTCTCAGCGGGTATCTGATCTGCTTGAGCATCTGTGGCAACATTCAGCGGAATGGTGAATTTGTCGTATGGGACTATCTACGTTCCAGAGCCCTGAGGATTTATCCGCCGTTCCTTGGGGCTGTTGTGGTTTCCCTGGCCGTGTTTGTTCTTCTCGAACAACTGGGATTGCCCGGAGTTCGGACGCCGCTGCGTGGAGCCTCCGACCTTTATGCGGCCAGGGATAGCATTTCCATCGGCGTCTCGGAAGTCTTCCGATCTCTGACTCTGAGGGGCGGCCTGCTGGAGATAAACGGACCGTTGTGGAGCCTTTATATCGAGGTCCGCCTCTATGTCGCCGCAGGCATCGCTGCGGTTGCCTCCCAGTATTCTCCATTCCGCGGCCTGCGTGTTCCAGCAGCATTGGCAGGCTTTCTGCTCGCCTCCGTTTTGCTAGGTAACGGTCAACCCGGGTACACGCTGTACGGCGCCTGGTGGCTCTTGGGCGGAGCGTTCTTCCTTTGGCGGCGCTTCGGACATGCCGCGATGGCGGGATTGGCGGCACTTCTTCTCGTTGTGGCCATCTTCGCGTTCTCGACATCCCCGGCGTTGGTTGAGCTGTATCGGCTGACAATCGTGGCTGTGCTTTCAGTCCTCATGTTCGCGCGCTGGATATCGGCGCCACGCTTCGCAATCGGCCTGGGGTCGTTCAGCTATTCGCTGTACCTGGTGCATTTTCCTTTGCTTGTTGCTGGCTATTCCGCCCTTATCGCGACATGGGACGGAGAGAGCCCGTCCATCGCCGCGAGGGCTGGGTTGTCCGCCGGCTGCTTCGTGTCGATCCTCTTCGCCTCCGCGGCGATCGGCTCCGTTCTCGAGAACTCAGCACGCATGCGTGGGCTTTTTCGCATCCCCAGCCCTAGGCACTCTGCGTAGGCCACATGAAAATACTATTCTATTCGTTGAACAGCGCGATCTGGATGCACGCGCTGCCAGAAAACAGGCTGGTTCGTGAACTCGTCGCCGCTGGTGAGGAGGTGACCTATGTCACGTGCGGATCGTGTTTCCCGCAGCACTGTACGAGCATGTCCGCGTCCAGGATCGAGCTCGGGGACAACCAGACAAGGAAGGACGCCGTCTGCAGGACCTGCATTCGCAATGCGACCATCCTGGCGGAATCGAACGGTGCGGACCATCTCGAGCTGCGGGACTTCATTTCCGACGCGGATGACGTCGCAGCCTCTAGACTGGTTGATGCGCTTTCGCCGGAGCGCTATTTGGAATTCAGGTACATGGGAGTCGACGTCGGGCGCCTCGCCTCGTACGAGCTATTTCTTAAATACAAGAAGATGTCTCCAAGACTCACGGCTGAGCAGTGGGAGTACTGTAAGTGTTACATCAAGTACGGCCTGATCTCGCTGCTAGGCTTCTCCCGTCTGTTTCGTAGCAAGAAGCCCGATGCCGTGGTGTTTTACAGCCCTCAATACGGTATCAATGGGATATGCGCGGCGTTTACTGAGAGCGAGGGCAGCGCCACGCTCTTCGTTGAGGGCAGTTCGAGCAATTCGGAGCGCTACAAAGCCTTGCGGATCTGGAGGTGGTCGGTTCACGGCCTCGTAAATCCTGCGCTGCAGTACTGGTCGCAGGCGGACACACTGCTTCCTAACGAAATTCGGCGGCTTCGGGGACATTTCCGGGAGCTCGTCTCTGGCAAGTCTTTTGCCGTCTATTCGTCGCCAGCTACGGGGAAGACCGTTTCCGTGCGAGCGCAGCTGAAAATCCCAAAAGATGCGAAGATCTTGCTGATGACACTGAGCAGCTTCGACGAGGCCTATGCAGCCTACATCATTGGCCGCTTTCCTGAACGGAAGGTGACGAGTCCGGTCTTCAAGGACCAGTTCGAATGGGTGAAGTCGACCCTCGATCATTTTGCTGCACGGAACGATCTCTGCATCGTGGTGCGTGTCCACCCGCGGGATTTCCCGAACAAGCGTGAGACGACACTATCGGAGCAAGCGCAGGTCTGGAGCGATCTGTTCGTTAGCGCACCCGGTAATGTGCGCGTCAATTGGCCCGATGATCGACTTTCGCTTTACGATATCCTCAGGGAGGCCGATCTCGTCGTGACCGGGTGGTCCGCCACAGGTGTTGAGGCGCTGGCGCTCGGTATCCCGGTTGTGACCTATGATGCCGGCCTGCCATCCTATCCGAAAGATATCCATTTCAGCGGGGTTTCGCGGGGTGAGTATTTTGAGAATATCGAGCGAGCGTTGGTGGCCGGCCGCCAGCCGTCGTTGGTCGACGGGGCATTTCGCTGGCTCGGTCTGAGCTTCTCGCGTGGAACCGTCAGGATCACGCCGCCCATTCGCACCGAGCGCTTGGTAAGATTTCTGGTCTTTCACAGGCTGCGTTCGTTCGTTGAGGGGGTGATTGAGGGACTGGTCAAGCGGATGGATGCGCGCCGGAAATTTGGTCCTGCCGGTGAGGCGGATCGGTTTCTGCGGCTTATTGGAGCCGAGTGCCCGGACCTGTTTAGTGCGGCAGACCCGGCAGTGCCGGATCAGGCCGATAAAGCCGCGGTGACGCGTGCGATCCGTGCCGAACACGCGCGGTTTGCGTCGGCGATCGGACTTCGTGCTGTCCCGACCACTGATCTTGACTCTACAAGAAGCCGTACCGGATCATGAATTCGCAAGACCCGCGCCGGTCGCCAAGATCCGCACTTGAGGTGTTGAGTCCGGCATCCTTGAAGAAGCTATTCTTCGTGTTGACCCGTGCGGAAAGGCAGCGCCTCACCGTCATCCTCTGTGGCCTTCTGCTCACCGGCGCGATCGACTTGCTGGGTGTGACCTCGATCTTGCCGTTCATGGCGATCGTTGCAAAGCCACAGTATGTCCATGAAGTGCGGTATCTCGCCCTGGCCTACGAGTTTTCTGGAGCCGCGACGATAAGCGACTTCCTGTTTCTTCTGGGCATTGGGTGTTTGTTGATCGTTGTAGTCAGCAACGCAGCGACGTTCCTCGTACAGGCGGCGATCCTTAAGTTTTCCTTCGAGGTGAGCAGAGAGTTGTCGCTACGCGTCCTGTCTGGTTTTTTGAGCCAGCCGTACGTGTTTTTCCTCGGGCGAAATGGGGCCGATTTGCTGGTGAGCACGACCGGCGAAGTCGAGGGTGTCGTAAATGGCGTTCTCATTCCAGGTTTACAGGCAGTCTCGAAGGTCGTCGTCGCCTGTTTCATTCTCGTTTTCGTTGTAGTGGTGGATCCATTTCTCGCCTTGATGTTTCTCGCCACGTTCGGCGGTGCTTACGCCACTATCTTCCTTCTAACGCGCCGACGGATTTTGATGTACGGGCAAACGAGCCAAGCGGAAAGGCGCTCACTTTTTGCCATTGCTTCCGAAGCTTTCAGCAGCATCAAGGAACTGAAGCTGCTCGGTCGCGAGGGGTTCTATTTCGGCCGATTCGTAGAATCGTCGGGCAGGCTAAGAAGCCATCAGGTTAAGTACAACATCATTTCCGCCGTACCTCGATACATTGTCGAGGCCGCCGCATTTGGAGCGATCGTCTTCGTCGTTCTGTTCCTGCTGAGAAGCGGGCGGGATGTGCAGTCGGCCATTCCGCTTCTTGTGCTTTACGCGTTCACCGGTTACCGCCTGATGCCCGCCTTCCAAGCTCTGTATCAGAACCTCACGATCGTGCGGTTCAACTGGCCGTCTGTGGAGCTGCTGGCAGATGAGATTCACCGGCTTGGCACGAGTGGGCCAGTCGCGTTTAAGGAGCATGCGATCAGGCAACCTCTTGCATTTCAAGAGACCATCGCCTTGGACAAGGTGAGTTTCGCGTATCCGCAAACATCGAGAGACGCACTTGAGAATATCAATCTTCGTATCCACAAGCACACCACGGTCGGGCTGGTCGGTGAGACCGGAGCGGGAAAGACAACCGTGGCCGACATTCTGCTTGGAATACTTGTGCCTACCGCCGGCAGTCTGCTGATCGACGGGAGACCGATCGACGACAGCAATCGCCGCGCATGGCAGGAAAACATCGGGTACGTTCCCCAACAAGGCTTTTTGTCCGATGCGTCGATCGCCTCGAATATTGCGTTCGGCGTTCCGTTATCGGCGATCGACATGTCGCGCGTAGAGGTCGCGGCGCGTACAGCGCAGCTGCACGACTTCGTTTTGCAGCTTCCGCAGGGATATGGGACAATCGTCGGCGAGCGCGGCGTCCGCCTCAGCGGTGGGCAGCGTCAGAGGATTGCGATCGCCCGTGCGCTTTATCGGGATCCGGCCGTGCTTGTTTTTGATGAGGCCACGAGCGCGCTCGACGGACTCACCGAAGAGGCGCTGGTCGACGCAATTCGGCGGCTCGCGCACCAGAAGACGATCATTACGATTGCTCATCGTCTGTCGACCGTTAGAGATTGTGATGTCATCTACCTCCTTGAACATGGCAGAGTTGCCGATTCCGGCTCTTTCGACGAGCTGATCGGACGAAATGAGAAGTTCCGGGGCATGGCACGATATTCGGATGCAAAGAAGGCCTCGGCTCCTGATGCCAGTCCTTTGAATTATGAGGCGGGCGGAGCGACCTCATGATCGGACGTCTTCGTGGCTTGGCAGCCTCGGTGAAATCGGTGGGGCCGCGACTGATGCACCCGACGATGTATCGCTCGATCCGAGAGTCGTGGTCGCAGGAAGGTGAGGATCTGATCCTCGCGCGCTTCATGGAGCCGAGAAAGTCAGGCTTTTACGTCGACGTCGGCGCGCATGATCCGTTCCGCTTTTCCAACACGGCGTACTTCTATCGGCAGGGCTGGTCGGGCATCAATATCGAGCCAGACCCGCATGGAGCTAGGATGCTGCGCAGATACAGGGGCCGAGATACGACCCTGAACATCGGAATTGGGGCGACGGCATCCAACATGACGTTCTTCCGATTCAACGAGGCGGCGTTGAACACGTTCAGCCCTGATCTGGCGCGCTCGCGCGCGGGGAAGAACGGATATTTCATCGTGGAGGAGACGGCCGTGACTGTTGACCGGCTCGATGCCATCCTCGCGAAGTGCCTGCCTACGGGCCAGCGGATCGATTTTATGACCGTCGACGCCGAGGGGCTGGATTTGACCGTGCTCCAATCGAACGATTGGTCGCGGTTCCGGCCGGATATTGTGGTTGCCGAGTTGCTCAATGTGCCGTCGCTCGACGTGGCCGATCAACCCATCGCCCGCTTTATGAGCGGCTCGGGCTACCGTCCTGTCGCGAAGGCGGCCAATAGTGTCTTCTTCGCCGCGAACGAGATGTCGCTGTGAATGCTCCGGTTGTAATCTTCGCGTATAAGAGGGCACGGCATCTGGCGCGAGTGCTGGATGCCCTTGCCCGCAACCCTGGCGCAGACCAATCGGTGCTGTTCATCTACTGCGACGGAGCGCGGAATCGCAACGACGCCGCGGCCGTGGCCGAGACCAGAAGGATCGCAGAGGCGGCGAGTGGCTTTGGACGGGTCGAGGTTATCTCGCGCGAGGCAAATATCGGTTTGTCACGTTCCATCATTGCGGGTGTCGGGGACATCTGTAGCCGTTTCGGCCGCGCAATCGTTCTGGAAGACGATGTCGTTCCAACACCCTACTTCCTGAACTATGTCAATGACGCTCTGGATCTCTATGCCGATGACGAGCGGGTTTTGAGCATAGGCTGTCATACGTTCGACGGCGGCTTCGAGTTGCCCGAGACATTCTTCCTGGATGTTCCGGATTGCTGGGGATGGGGCGTCTGGCAGCGGAGTTGGGCGTCCTTCAATGACGATGGTGCGGCGCTTCTTGCCACGATTTTGCAGCGAGATGCTCGGGCGGCCTTCGACTTCGACGGGGCCTATCCGTACACACGAATGCTCCAAGAACAGGTGAGGGGCGATAACCAGTCGTGGGCCATCCGCTGGTATGCCCACGCGTTCCTCACTGGGCGCTTTGTGCTCTACCCTGGCCGCGCGGTAACCCATAACATCGGTTTCGATGGTAGCGGGACCCATGGCGGTAGTTCGGGAGGCTACGGCCCCGTTCAACTCGCGGACAGCGCAATACGCGTGGTTCGGACGGCAGTGGAGGAGAACGCGCGCGCACGCGAAGCCTGGAAAATAGCTCTCAGGGCGATGGCGTCGCCCTCCGAGCCTGGCTTTACCGGATCGATAAAGCGAAACATGAGGCGCGTGTACCGCGGCCTGAAACCCTATTTGAGCAAAGCATGGCCTTGATTGGAAAAGCGTTGGCGTTGGCCCGTTCGCTGCGGCAGCTACCTGTGAGCCTGGCATGGCGCCTGGATCTCATTCAGGAGGCGCTTGGTCGAATTGAAGCTCGTCAAACAGCCTCAATAGAACCTGGTGATTTCGCCGGCGCAGAATTCAAAGTGTCGTCCCAGTGGGGGGAGGACGGGATCATTGAGCACCTCGTCCGACATGTTCCGATCGACCGGCGCATATTCGTAGAGTTTGGTGTACAGGACTACCGCGAGTCGAATACTCGGTTCTTGTTGGCACATCGCAATTGGTCCGGTCTCGTCATGGATGGCTCGCCGGACAATGTGTCGGCGATCCGCCGTGACGACCTCTACTGGCGATACAATCTGAAGGCTGAAAGCATCTTCATCACGGCGGAAAACATTAACGAAGCCATTGCGAGTCATGGTGTGCAGGGCGATATCGGGCTTCTCTCGATCGATATCGATGGCAACGACTATTGGGTCTGGGAGGCGATTGACTGCATCTCGCCGCGGATCGTTGTTGCTGAGTACAATTCGTTGTTCGGTTCTGACCCTGCAGTTTCCGTGCCCTACGATTCTGCATTCCAACGTCATCGCGCGCATCCATCAAATCTCTATTGGGGGTGCTCGCTGGCGGCATGGTGTCACCTTGCCGCGAAAAAGGGCTACGCTCTCGTCGGTTGCAACACTGCCGGAAATAATGCCTTCTTCGTACGCAAGGACGTGCTTGGCTCGCTACCGGAAAGAAGCGCTGGCGAGGCGTTCCGCCCGGCTCAATTCCGCGAATCGCGAAATCCGGATGGTTCTCTCTCCTTCCTCGGTCCAGCAGCTGCCGCCGACCTGATTCGTGAACTCCCCCTTATTAGTGTCTTGGACGGCGCTATGACGTCGCTCGCAGAGCTGCATCAGTCGGCCATTGTCGTCCCAATCGGTCAGCAACAGGTGCCTCATGTCAGTTAAATACAAGATCACAAGGCTAGCGAGTCAGATTTGTCCGCCGGTAATGTTGCCGCTTTTGAGAAAGGCCTATCGTGCTTCGATCGGCCGGTCTGTGGTGTTCAATCCTGGCCAGCAGAACCTCGACGTCTATTGGGACCCGGTGATGGAGCAGGTTCTCGAGACGTGGGGCGAGGGGAACGTTTGGTCGGAGATCCAGCTTGCGCTCGCAGGCCGACAAGGACGAGTTCTTGATATTGCTTGTGGCACGGGCAAGACCATGGAAGTGTTGTCCGGCGAGCCCAGCCTTGAGCTATGGGGCTGTGACATCTCGGACCGCCTCATCGACCGCGCCATCGAACGTGGAATCCATCCAGAGCGGGTCCACGTTGGGGATGCCACCAAGTTGCCCTATCCGGACGGATTTTTCGATTTTTCGTTCTCGATCGGATCAATCGAACATTTCACGGAAGATGGGATTGCGGCAATGCTGGCGGAGTGTCGTCGCGTTACCCGCGTCATGGCGTTTCATACTCATCCCGTGTCAAGGCGGGGCGACAATGAGGGCTGGATCACGACCGCACAGAGCTACTTCAACAACTCTGTAGATTGGTGGCTACCAAAATATCAGGCTCAATTCCAACATGTCCGCGTACTGAATTCACTTTGGAGCGACGAGCGATCTGAAGGGCGCTGGTTTGTCTGCAGCTGAGACGATGATGGTGGGGAGACTTCGGCGGATCGTCTTGCCGCGGTTACGACGGCTCGGTCGCGTCGTGCTGGGAGGCAGGCAGTGGTTGGAAGGGCCCTATGTGAGCTGGGAAGCCGCACGGGATCACGCCACCGGCTATGATCAGCAATCCATCCGGGAGCGTCTGGTTGCAGCGACCGAGCGTGTGGTCGAATCAAACGGACAATTGTTTGAGCGTGACGGCGTTATTTTAGCCCAGCCAACGCCGCCATTTGCGCTGCTAACATTCCTTCTTCGCGCTGCAGCACGCAACGATGGAGCGTTGAATGTGCTGGATTTCGGCGGATCGCTCGGATCGACTTTTCGGCAGTGCTCTCCATTTCTCGAGCACGTCCCGCGCCTTTGCTGGAACGTGGTGGAGCAAGCCGCCCTTTCGGAAGTCGGTCGAACCCGATTCTCGACCTCAAGGCTGAAGTTTCATGACAGTGTGAAGGACGCCGCGCGAGAGGGGCCGCCTGACGTCGTGATATTTTCCGGCGTGCTGCAGTATCTGGACGATCCCTACGAGGTCATCGCCGAGGTGAGCGCCAGTGGCGCATCGACCGTGATCATCGATCGAAATCCATTTTCGGATTCGGTCAATGATGTCTACGCCGTCCAAATTGTCTCTGCAGATATTTTTTCAGCGCGGTTGGCATTCCGCATTTTCGGCATAACAAGGCTGGAACGAGCGCTGTTTCCCATCTATTGCAAGGTGGCGGAATTTGACTGCATTGACCGGGATGCCACGCTTGGGGTCCTTGATGTGCGCTTTCGCGGTCAGGCATTCGAGCGTCGGACTGTCAAACCTGGGTCTTAAAATGTCCTATGAGCGGATTGAACGCGACGGGCTACTTTATGCCGAAGTCATCTGGGCCGGGACAACGGTCCAGAAGAGCCGATTCTTCTCGGGCGAGCAGTCGTCTCTCCAGTTCGGCCTGCTTGCCCACGAGGCTGGCTTCGTCGAGCCGGCCCATTATCACCATCCGATCAAGCGCGAGATTTCCGACCTGCAACAGATGCTGGTCGTGCAGCGCGGGGTGTTGGCGATCGATTTCTTTACCCCCGAGGGTGCGAAATTTCACGAGGTCGTCCTGAGGGTCGGGGACGCAATCAATCTCGTCCATGGGGTGCATGCAGTCCGCGTCATCGAGGACATGCAGTGCGTCAGTGTCAAGCAAGGGCCGTTCTTCGGCGACAAACTCGATAAGATCAATGTCAGCACAAAATAAGCTCCCGGTTCACGAGCCCGATCTCGGCGAAGAGGAGATCCAGTCGGTTCTCGGTGCGTTGCGGCGCGGTGAGATTTCGGGATCGTTCGGCAAAGCAATTCCGGAATTCGAGGAGCAGTTCGCGGCGTTCTGCGGATGCAAATATGGCGTCGCGGTTACCAGCGGCACGGCCGCGCTCCAGGTCGCCGTGGCCGCCGCCGGAATCGGCCGCGGCGACGAGATCCTGATGAGCGCTTCAACCAATATCGCGACTGCGCTCGCCGCCTACCATAATGGCGCGAATTCCGTTGCGGTCGATTCCGAGCCAGTGACCTGGAACCTTGACCCCGATCTGATCGAGCGGCTGATCACGCCGCGCACCAAGGCCATCATCCCGGTCCATCTGTTCGGCCACCCCTGCGACATGGACAGGATCATGGCGGTGGCGCGCCGCCACAACCTCACGGTGATCGAGGATTGCGCGGAGTCGCACGGCGCCACCTGGCAGGGGCGCATGACCGGCAGCTTCGGAGACATGGCCTGCTTCAGCTTCTACGCCAACAAGATCATCACCACCGGCGAAGGCGGCATGGTGGTCACCAATGATCCGGCGCTCGGCGAGCGGCTCCGCTTGTTGCGCAATCTCGGCTTCGGCAAGCCGCGCTTTTATCATGAGGTGCCCGCCTACAATTTCCGGATGACAGGAATGCAGGCCGCGCTCGGGTTGGCGCAGCTGGCGAAGATCGATCGCTTCATTGCGCAGAAGCGCACGGTCGCTGCGACCTACAACGAACTCCTGGCCAACATTCCGGGAATCCAGACGCCGGCGGAGCTGCCGGGCGCCATGAACGTCTACTGGATGTACGCCATCGTGATCGGGCCGGAGTTCGGCCGCACGCGTGACGAGCTGGCGACCATTTTGCTGGAGCAGGGCATCGAGACGAGGACGTTCTTCTGTCCGATGAACCTGCAGCCCTTCCTGCGTGCCCAAGAGGGGCATCGCGATGTCGGCTGCCCGGTTGCCGAACGGTTGTGGCAGGACGGGTTCTATCTGCCCTCGGCCAACCAGCTCGATCGCTTGAGCATCGCTCGGGTGTGCGAAGCCATCGCGGCGGCGAGACGCTGAACGCCATGCACGTCGCAGCGGTCGTCGCCGGCTTCGATCCTCAGGCGGGGGGCGGTCATACCTTTGAGCAGGAAATTCTTGGTGCCCTGCGCGGGGCCGTGGCGGGCTCGGCGCACCGCTTCACGGTGCTTTGCCCTGCATCGTCGCAGCAGGCCTTGTCCGAGCGTCTGCACGGCAGTGGCCTGAGCGTCGCCGGCGTTCCCCGGCGCACTGGTCGCCTCGCGACCATGGCGTTCCGCGAAATCGAAAGTGTTCGCGCCCACTGGCACCGCAAGAGCGACCTTGACTTGGTGGCGGAGAGTCTTGGCGTTGAATTCGTCTGGTTCCTCAGCGCGATGCCCGACCGGACCGACATGCCCTACATGACCGTCGTATGGGATCTGCAGCATCGGGCGACACCCTGGTTTCCGGAGCTGAGCGCGGCAGGTGTCTGGGATAGCCGCGACAGCGTGCATCGCTGGTTTCTGCAACGTGCATCGCGAATCGTTACCGGCACCGAGGTCGGCCGCCGCCAGCTGACGCAGTTCTTTCAGATCCCTGACGAGAATATTCTCACACTGCCGCACCCGACGCCGAGCTTTGCGCTGGATCACATGGCAATTCATCCGCGCGAGGTAATCGAGAAGCTGGGATTGACCCGGCCCTACGTGCTCTATCCGGCTCAGTTCTGGCCTCACAAGAACCATGTCAACCTGGTGCTGGCAATCGCCGAACTGAACAAGCAGGGCAGGGACGTGTCCCTCGCTTGCGTGGGCGCCGACAAGGGCAATCGGGGCCATGTCGAGGACTTGGCGCGACGCGCAGGGGTCTCCGATCGTGTTCACTTTCTCGGCTTCGTTGAAAAATCGGAGCTGATCGCGCTGTATCAGCACGCTATTGCGCTCACTTACGTGTCCTGGTGCGGTCCGGAGAACCTACCGCCGCTCGAGGCATTTGCGCTCGGATGTCCGGTCGTGGCATCCCGCATCCCCGGTGCCGAGGAGCAGCTCGGAGACGCCGTGTCATTCTGCGAGCCGGGAGATCCACTCTGCATCGCCCGGTCCATTGCCGAACTGGCCGCCGATGCGGACCAGCGGCGTCGCCTCATCGAGGCTGGCCGCGTCCGGGCGAAGCGCTTCGTCACATCGGATTATGTCTCCGGCGTCCTCAAATCTCTCGACGAGTTTGCCGCCATCCGGCGTTGCTGGCCCTGATTGAGCGGGCCATTTCATCCATGCGCATCTCCGTCGTCACCCCCTCCTTCAATCTCGGGCCCTATCTCGAGGACACGATCCAGTCAGTCGTTGCCAATCTGCGTCCGGGCGACGAGTATTTCGTCATCGACGGTGGCTCGGCTGACGGCAGCGTCGATATCATCCGCCGATACGAGCGCCAGATCACGTCCTGGGTCAGCGAGAGGGACGAGGGCTACGGCGATGCGTTGGCCAAGGGCTTTGCGCTCGCCACCGGCGACATCCTGTGCTGGGTGAATGCAGGGGATCTCTATCTGCCCGGCGCCTTCGAGGCCGCCCGGCAGTGGCTCACATCCGACCTCGACATGATCTTCGGCGACGATTTCTACATCGACGCGGCGAACCGGATCCTGTCATACAGCCGTGGCTGGGTTCCAGATCTGCGCCTAGCCACGCTCTACGGCGGCTGGTCGCCGTTGCAGGATGCCTGCTTCTGGCGGCGCGGTCTCTACGAGGCTGTCGGCGGCATCGACGTCGGGCTGAAATATGCTGCCGATTTCGATCTCTTCCTGCGGATGTCGATCGCCGGTCGCACGCGGCACGTCCCGGTCACCTTCAGCGCCTTTCGACGCCATCACGGCCAGATCTCGGTGGCCAAGGCCGCCGGTTACCAGCTCGAGCGCCGGCGGTTGCAGGCGACCCATATGCCCACCGACCCTGTTTCGCCGGCGACGCGCCTGTTCCGCCGCATTTTTTATCGGCTCGTCTTGAGCGCCCGGGCGCGGGTTGGCCCGCGTCTGTGGCACCGGCCTGATCTGCGCGGCAGGCTGGTGACGTCCCTGCCATGCGGCAGCTACTGGCCGAAGCCCGGCCGGAGCTCACCGGAGGTGTCGTGATGTCGCGTGATCGGAATGAGCTTGCGATGAGTCCCGATTTTGCCCGCAGGGTGAAGCGCCTGCTCACGAGCCGTCCGAAGAGATGACGCGCGGATGCCATCGTACTTCCCGCGTGTCGTCCTGTTTCAGGTGCTCATGGGCGGGCCTCTCCTGCAATGATTTCTCCCAGGCGCCTGATGCGTCGGCGGCAAGCCGGACGCCTGGACGCAAAACGATCGGTTCGTGATGCTGGACTTCGCCAAACGGTGGATCGGCGCGGTACTCGACTGGCGCCGCCTCGTCGCCCTGCGCTACCTGCCACGCTATCTCGCCGACTGGGCGGCTTTCCGCGCTCAGGCGCCGGGCTGGTCGATGACGCTGTCCGACAGCTATCCGTGTCTTGCCGACCGGTTGCCGGTCACCCCCTTCGATCCGCATTATTTCCACCAGGGCAACTGGCTGGCGCGCTGCCTCGCGGTGACGAAGCCGCCGCAGCACGTCGATGTCGGCTCGAGTGTGCTGATGGTGGGTGTGCTGTCGGCGCATGTGCCGACGGTCTTCGTTGATTACCGGCCGCTAACCGTGCACATGCCCGGCCTGAACTGCGTCGCCGCCGACATCAGCCGGCTGCCCTTCGCCGAGCGATCGCTCGCCAGCCTGTCCTGTCTGCATGTCATCGAGCATATCGGTCTCGGCCGTTATGGCGATCCGATCATCGGCGAGGGGGCGCGTCTGGCCGCGGCCGAGCTCCAGCGCCTGGTTGCGCCAGGCGGCAAGCTATATCTGTCCACGCCGATCGGCCGGGAACGGATCTGCTTCAACGCCCATCGTGTCTTCGCCCCGCCCACCATCTTGTCCTATTTTCCGGAGCTTCGTCTTTCGCAGTTCTCCTATGTCGGCGACGATGGCGTGTTGCACGAGAGCGCCTCCCCGGCTGCGGTGCCGCTACTCGACTATGGCTGCGGTCTATTCGTCCTCGAGCGGACGGCATGAAGGCCTATGTCCGCGAAATCGCCTGGGTGGCGATTGCCCAAGGCGTGGCCTTCGTGGGCGGCCTCGCGACCGTGAAGGTCGCCGCGGTCGTGCTGGGCCCATCAGAATACGGCAAGCTCTCGGTCGGGCTCGCCGCCATCGGCATCTTCCAGGTCTGCCTGTACGGCGCCGTGTCCCAGACCGCGACGCGGTTCCTGGCCTTCGCAGGCAGCCACGGCCAGCTCCAGGAATATGATCGTGCGCTCGCCAAGCTCGCCGGAATCGCGGCACTGGTGATCATGCTGGTTCTGGCGGTGGTCACCCTGACCGGAATAAGGCAGTGGCTGCCGGTGCCGGCGTCGTTGCTCGCGGTCTACACCATCATCAACGGCTTCCAGGCCATCATGCTCGCGGTCTTCAATGCTGCGCGCAAACGGCAGCTGGTCGCCATCCTGGCGATCACCGAGGCTCTGCTGCGGCCATCACTCATCTTCGCGCTCACCCGGAGCCCGGAGCCGACTGCTAACCAGGCGATGACTGGCTATGTCCTCACGGTGGGTACCATCGCCGTCATGATCGTCGCGTTCCGCCATCTGCTCGGCTGGTCGTCGCTCGAGCGGGTCTGGTCGCGGGAGAGCGAGCCGCCGACCATGCAGGGGCGCAGTCTGACCTGGGACATGGTGTTCTTCGCCGCGCCCTTCGTCATCTTCGGACTGCTGGGCGCCATGGGGAGCCATGGCGAGCGCCTGCTGCTGGCACAATGGGTGTCCTGGTCGGATGTCGGCAGCTACGCCTTGATGGCGCAGCTGGTCGTCGCGCCCAACGTGTTGTTCACCTCCGCCGTCAATCAGTTCTATTTTCCTTTGATCTTTCAGTCCGACCCCGACGGCACCCGTCACGTCGGGCGCGGCTTCCGGCTCTATCTGCTGGCGAGCGTCATGGGCATCGTCGCCATCACAGCGTCGGTGGCGGCGCTGGGGCCGCATCTGATCCCGCTATTTTCCAGCCGCGACTTTCTCGGCAGCGAACACCTGCTCTGGTATCTCGGCGTTTCCGCCGGACTTTTCTCGATCGGGCAGCAACTGGTGCTGCCGGGACTGCGGCTGAACCGGCCGGCGGTCTACATGCCAGCCAAGCTGCTGCATTCGGTGGTTCTGCTCGGCACCTCGGTCAGGCTGGTGCCGGCCTGGGGCCTCAGCGGTATGGGCATAGCGTCGCTCGCCGCCGCCACCGCCTATCTGCTGGCGACGCTGATGGCCAATGTTTGGCTCGGTCGCACCATGGCGCGCGGGGAGATCTGCCGATCGTGATTAACTTGCGGGACGTTAAACTGGCGGGATTCTCGGCCGCCGCCGCTGCCTTCGTCCTGGGCGTCGCCATTTATCCCGGCGATAGGATCGTCTTCGCCGGCTTCAGCGCCGTCATGTTCGTGTTGCTGGGGCTCGCCCTGCGCACGCCGCGGCAATACGCACATCTATTTCTGGCGCTCGCCTGGTTCACAGGTTTCTGGTTCAAGTATCTGTATCATCAGATCACCGGTGCGCCGTATTACGAGCTGCACGGCTCATTCGATAACAGTTCGCCAGCCTGGGACGCCGTCTTCCTCACTGTTGCCGCGGGTGGTGCCGGCTACGTGGTTGGCAGGCTGGCCTGGATGGCCGCGGCGGGACCGCTGCAGCGCGCCGCGGAGGCGAGAGACATGTGGTGTCCGCCATGGTGGCCCGCGCGTCGTAACCTGATGTGGTTGGCGGCCGCCGCTCTGGTGGTCCTCGTCGTGCTGGCCAACCAGGAGTTCGGCCTGCTGACGCGCGGCTATGTCGCGAAATTGGTTCTGCCCTGGCCTTTCGGTGGCCTGTTCGCCTGGATGACGGATATAGGTCTCGCTCTGCTGCTCGCGGTCTTTCTGGTCTGGGATCGCCAGAGCGGGTGCAGTGTCGCCCGTGGCTTCACCGCGCTGGCGGCTGAAGGCGCCGCCCTGTCGGTCTCGACTCTGAGCCGCGGCATCTATTTCTTCCATACCATCCCGGCGCTGGTGACGGAGGGCGGCGCGGCAATGCGGGCAACTCGCCGTCGCCAGCTCGCCGTGTTGTTGTTGATTTGGATCGCGGCGGGCGTCGCGGTGCCGTCGGTCTCGACCTTCATCCGCCTGTTCGGCAACCAGGCGGTCCCGACCACGGATGCGCAACTCGCGAGCAGCCGCGCGGTGGAACACCGGACCGAGACGGGACTATCGGCGGCGGCCCTATTGTCGCAGTTCGACATTATGACGCGCCTGCTGCTGATTGATCGCTGGACCGGGCTTGAGGGCGCCATGGCGACGGTGGTCTATCCGGCCAAGAGCTTCACGCTGTTCGCCGAAGCCGCGATGCAGCGCCGCTCCTATGGCACCGTCGACGTCTATACGCGACGGATCAGCGGCTCGAGCTTCGACGAGGAGAACGCGAAGATCTATCACTTTGCGACCCTGGCCGGACCGATCGCCTTCCTCTATTTCTCCGGATCACTGCTGGTCGTGTTCGCGGGGATGGCTCTGCTCTCGCTGCTGATCTCAAGCATCGAATGCGGGTGGCGCTGGCTGGTGGGAGACCGCCTGCTGGTCGCCATCAGCGGGCTCTATCTGGCGATGGTCGCCCTTCAGCTCAGCGGCACCGTCATCCAGGCAGTGACCGGCCCGCTGACGGTCACCGCGGTCTTTGTGATCCTCCGAATGCTGGGATCGCTGGTGGCTCTCACCAGCCCGGCTTCGTCCGGTCGCAGGCAGGTTCTGTCGTGATGGGTTTCCTCAGGTCCATGGTCGGGCGCAGCGATCTGCTCGCCTTCAATCTGCGCAACCGCGATCGCTGGATCGCCGTCCAGGCCGCCCAGGTGCCGGCCGGGGCAAAAGTCCTCGACGTCGGCGCCGGTTCGGCACCGTACCGCGCGCTATTCAGTCACTGCGAGTACAAGACGCAGGATTTTGCTCAACTCCAGCCCGAGCAACTGCGCCATGGCGGCTACACGGCGATCGACATCGTCTCGGAGGCTCACCGGATTCCGGTTCCGGATGCGAGCGTCGATGCCATCCTCTGCACCGAGGTCATCGAGCACGTGCCCGAGCCCATTGCCGTGATCAGCGAATTCGGAAGGATCCTCGCCCCCGGCGGCCGCCTGATCCTGACGGCACCGCTCGGGTCGGGCATCCATCAGGAGCCATATCACTTCTACGGCGGCTATACACCGTTCTGGTACCGCCGCTTCCTCGGAGACGCCGGGTTCGACGCCATCGTGGTCGAGGCCAATGGCGGCACCCTGCGCCATGTCGCGCAAGAGACAATCCGCTTCGTCAGCCTGACGAATCCGTTGAGGCTGGCAGCGCCTTGGATCATCCGGCTCGCCTGGCTGCCGTTCTGGCTGCTGCTCGCTCCCGTTCTTGCCCTCGGCGTTCCGCTCGCGGCCAGGTGGCTGGACCGATATGACGCGGATCAGCACTTCACCGTGGGATATCACGTAACGGCGACCCGCAAGGGAGCGGAATGAGGATCCTATGTGTCTTGAGCCGCTACGCCTATGGCAGGCGAGAGCGCGGCGACAATTACGACTACGTCCACTTCGTGCCGGCTTGGCAGCGGATGGGCCACGAGGTCGAGGTTTTCGACTCCGGCGACCGCTCGCGGTTTCCCGATTTCGCGGCGCTGAACCTCGCGCTGGTCGAGACGGTCGCAGCCGTCCGCCCCGACGTCCTGTTCTGCGTGCTGATGCATTACGAGATCTGGTCCGAGACTCTCGATCTGATTCGCGACCAGACCCCAGCCTATGTCATCAACTGGGGCACCGACGATTCATGGAAATTTGAGCAGGCCTCGCGCTTCTTCGCCCGGCATGTCGACCTACACGTCACCACCGATCGAACTGCGGCGGACAAGGCTGCGTCGCTGGGGTTGCGCAACGTCCTCTTGTCGCAATGGGCCGCGTCGGAGGCTGACCTCGCCGAGCCATTGCCGTCGTCGCGTTGTCGCTACGACGTGAGCTTCATCGGCAGCCAGTATGGCTATCGCGGTGAATGGATCGGGTTCTTGCGCGCGGCCGGGCTGTCGGTCTCCTGCTTCGGGCACGGGTCCGAACATGGCGTCGTCTCGGCATCGGACATTCCGACGATCCACCGGATGTCGCGCATCTCGCTGAATTTCTCGGGCGCGGGGCAGCTCGGGGCCGGCGGCGCCGGTGCGCGCCAGATCAAGGCCCGCGTTTTCGAGGTCCCGGGAGCAGGCGGCTTCCTGCTGACCGAAACCACACCGGGACTGGACGACTATTACGTTCCGGGTGAGCAAGCAGCCGTGTTTGACTCGCCCGAGGACCTGGTTGCGAAATGTCGATACTATCTGGAGCAGCCCGCGCTACGTGACGCCATCGCATTGCGCGGCCATCAGCGAACGGTGGCGCAGCATACCTATAACAGCCGCTTCCGGCAGGTTCTGCAGTATCTGTCGGCGCTGGAGGACACCCGTCCCACCCAGCCCTGGCGGCTGTCGGCGGACGCATTGGCTGGGGCCGTGCGCCGCCATCGTCGGACATCCTGGCTGGTCTGGCTGCGCTGGTGTCTGGTCACACCGCTTACACTGATGTTTGGACGGCAGCGCGGGCCCAGGGCGGCAAGGCGGTTCCTTTTTGAGTGCTCCTGGCGCCTGGTCGGGGCGCGTACCTACAGCGCCCGCGGGCTGGCCGGGCGGTTGTTCTACGCAGAGAGTTGACGATTCCAGCGTCCGAGACCACAGCCGGGCTAGGGTCTGTGGGGATACAGGATTCCCATCCGGACTTGTTCGTGATTCAAGCTTTGGATGGAGCGATTCGTTCTGA